>JANMQN010000116.1:0-12338 GCA_031370535.1 Sphingomonadales bacterium
GGAAGAAGCTTCGCGCCATAACGCAAAGCATCATAGACCACCCAGCGCGGTGTCGGAATCTCCAGAACGCGCACATAATAAAAGGCTTTTAGTTTCGGATTGAACTCCGGATCTTCCCAGACTGTCTTCAACTCGGGCGCACCGATGCTGTTCGCATAGCTTGCTTTCGCCAAATTTACGGTATCACCCACCGCTGGTATTTTGCCATCCGCGCTAATTTTGCGTTTTTCAGGGCTGCTCCAGACGACGTTGAACACCTTTTCCTGCAACTTACCTGAGCTATCGACCCAGCCCTTTACGACTTGAACGCGGTCGAGATTAGCCCCCATCGGATCCTTGAGTGCAGAGAGCATGAACTTGGGCGCGCCGCTGCCTTCTTTCAGGTCGCTTCCCATCGGGACACCGCGTTCATAGCCGGCTTTCGCCATATTGCCTCTGACATCAGACTCCGCAAAATCCCAGCCGCCGAAGAAACGAACGACCATGCGTGGACCGGTGGTTGCATACACCTCTCGCCGCATCATCGCGTCAAAAATGGCGGTGCGTGTGTTGGCTTTGGCCCAGACCGCAGCGTAGCCGCCAGCCAGATAATTCCAGCCGAAACGCTCGGCCTTTTGGATACCTAGTGTTTGCGGTCGCGATGCACGCTCGGCGTTCGGCTCGTTCAACGAAAATTTGCCGTAGAAATTATCTTCGTCGCCCGTCGCTAATGCGGTGTGGCTATCAGTCGATCCTATCATGCCCAATTTGTAAGGATTCACGCCAGTCTGCTGTTCGATTAACAACCCCCGCTTCAACGCCTCCCGCACGTAATCGCCAGGAAGCATGTTATTGGTCTTCTTGACCGAATTGTCGAGGTTACCGATGTCCCAACCGGCCTTGCCGAAGCTTGCGAATTCATCATTGGGCGAAAGGAATGGATGCGTTTCGCTGTCGCCCTTGATCTGCGTCGCCTCGACAATCGGTTCACGTGACGCACGGCGCCGTGCATAGTCCGCCGTCATCGGCCCACCGCCTGGCATCGTCATCTGAAACATCAGGCCGTTCGACAGGTTCGAATTATGGGGGATGGCGAGCATTTTGCCGCCGGTCGATTTCTCGTATCCGTCCATATAATCCCACAGCATATCGGCGCTCGTGCCGACAAGTGAAGTGTAGGGGATTACCTTGTCGGCTTTGTCCTTGCCGTCACGCAAAATGACGACGCGGTGGAGATTGTCGCCATTCGGGGTTAACGTATATTCAAATCCCATAAACGCGGTAAACTTGCCAGGCTTATTATAGCGTTCGACGATCGAAGTATGCTCGGCCCAGACATCGTTAGTGCGTTCCGCATTGGCCTTGGGGTCCATCATCGAGGCGGGCAAAGTGCGCTGCGAAAAGCGGGCAATCAACTCAGCGGCAACCCGGGCGGATGCTTCAGGGCCTTTTTGCAATTCGTCGTGCCAACGCTGAAGCAACGGATCGCGGAGCAACAGCCGCGGGGCATCGTGAATGGCTTTCAGAGCAGCAAGGCCATCGGAGTGATCGGCGATAACCAGGAAATCGAGCGGACGCGAAAGCTTCGCCTTTAGCCCCATCGTTGCGGTGACTTCTTCGCCGCTGGCAAAGCGCAGGGCTTCTTCAGGGCCGAGGCGGACACCGAAAGCAAAGGCATCGGACGAATTGGCAGTATGCAGATGAGTATCACCGAAATAGACATTTTCGGGATAGGCGGTTTCGACGACTTTGGCCTCTTTCCCACTACCGAAAATCGCCGTCCCATTGTCGCGGTTGCACCCTCCGACTAGCAGTGCCGCTGTGCTGGCGACCAATATAAAAGCCAATTTGCGCATTGCGTCCCTCCCAAGACTATTTTTACCAATTTGAGACCGTTCTTTCTGGCCGTCAACGTATTTAATCATGCCATTAAATGTCGTCGAACGGCTGCTTCATGCTCCACAATAACCGGCTGGGACGGCTGTCCTGCGATGAATCCAGCCCGATAAGCTCCGTGTGTGCTGTTTTGGCATAGGTCTGGAAAATGCGGTCCCATAGCGTCAGTGCAAAACCGAAATTGCGGTTCTGGTCTGTGTGGTTGATGCTGTGATGGACTAGGTGCATATCGGGCGTAACCAGTATTTTCCGGAGCACGCGGTCAAGTGCAACGGGTAACCGGATGTTGCTGTGGTTGAACAGCGCATTGGCATTGAGCCACAGTTCGAACACTAGAGCAACCATCACCGGCACGCCGAGAAGCGCGACCCAAATGGACTTGTAAATTGTCGACACAATCAGCTCAAGCGGATGGAAACGCAGTGCGGTGGTGACATCAAGATCACGGTCGCTGTGGTGGACCGCGTGCATTCGCCACAATAATGGGTATCTATGCATTGCCAGATGTTGCAACCACACAGCAAAATCGAGAATAATGAACGCGATGGCGGCTTCAACCAGCCACGGCCCCGCGGTCAGGTTCAGCAATCCGAAGTGGTTCTCGCTGGCCCAAGCGGCGGCAACGCCCACGACTAGGATGAACGAAAGCAGCCGGCCGACAACCGCATTGGTCAGGAAGAACATCGCATGGGTCAACCAGCGTGGATATCGGCCCATCACGAGTGCGCGTCTTGGCCAAATGATTTCAGCAACCGCCAGGAGCACCAGCAACAAGGCGGGGATGGCAATCGCGTAAATGCCAAGCCCCGCCTCAACCATAGCTTACGCGTCTACATTCTGTAGAAACGGATAGTCGGTGTATCCCTCTGCACCCGGCGAATACCAGGTCTTGTAATTGTCCGGCGTCAGGTCCGCTCCGGTGCGCAGGCGCTCGGGCAGATCGGGGTTACTTATATAGGGCCGTCCGAAGCTGATCGCGTCGGCAAGTCCCGAAGCCAGATCGGCGTTGGCAAGCTCCTTGGTGTATTCCTGATTGAGCACCAGCGGGCCAGTGAACACTTTACGGATTTCAGGCGACACGCGTGGCACATCGGTCTGCCCGAAATTGCCATAGGGTTTGACTTCGCGCAGTTCAAGGAAAGCGATGCCTATATCCTGCAATGCAGCAGCGGCAGCGGTGAACAAAGCGACTGGATTACTGTCATCCGCGCCTTGGGTTTCGCCATTGGGCGACAGGCGAACCGAGGTGCGCTCCGCGCCGACGGCATCGACTACGGCCTGTGTCACTTCACGTAGCAGGCGTATGCGGTTCTCGATTGAACCGCCATATCCGTCAGTGCGGAAGTTCGAGTTATCGCGCAAGAACTGATCGATCAGATAGCCATTGGCACCGTGAATCTGCACACCGTCGAAACCGGCGGCAATGGCGTTTTTCGCGGCATGGACATAATCGGCAACGACGCGGGGAATTTCAGCTGTCTCGAGTGCGCGCGCTTCGGCATAGGGTTTTTTGCCTTCTGCTGTATGGGCGTCGCCCGGCGCAGTTGTGGCCGATGCCGACACCGGCTGCGCGCCACCGAGAAAATCGGGGTGGACCAAACGGCCCATGTGCCAAAGCTGGAGGATGATTCGACCGCCAGCATCATGTACAGCTTTGGTGACAGGCTTCCATGCTTCGACCTGCGCGTCGGACCAGATCCCGGGCGCCGAAGGCCAGCCTAGGCCTTCCTGGCTGATACCGGTGGCTTCGGCGATGATAAGCCCCGCACCCGCCCTCTGGCTGTAATATTCTGCTTTCAGTTCGGAAACCGGCACATGCTCGCCGACGCTGCGGCCGCGGGTAAGGGGAGCCATCAATATCCGGTTCGGTGCGGAGATCGCACCAAGTTTTATAGGATCGAACAAAGTTGCAGCCATAGAATATCCTGTCATTAAGGCGTTGGTTTGAGGCCAAGATGCGGATAAACGTTGCAAATTGCAACGGGGGTTTATGACTACAAAGATAATCTATTCCGAACCCCCGAAAGCGTTATCGGCGATGGTACTGCTTGCACTGTTCGGTGGCAATCTGGCGCTGGCATTCGGTCCTTGGCTTGTCCGCACCGCCGATGTTGGCCCAAGCGCATCGGCCTTCTGGCGGATGGCGCTGGCCATTCCATTTCTGTTTTTGATCGCATGGCGGTCGCGACAGCCCCTGACCTTGCCGCGCAGTGCGTTGTACTGGACAATAATACTGTCAGGAGCGTTTTTTGCAGCCGATTTAGCAGCGTGGCATATCGGCATCCTGAAAACAAAGCTGGCTAACGCCACCTTGTTCGCCAACGCCGCCAGCCTGTTTTTCCCCATATGGGGCTTTCTAATCGCACGAAGCTGGCCGGGCCGGCGCGAGGGGTTCGCCTTCGCGCTAGCTGTTGCAGGAACCGTGCTTCTCCTCGGACGCTCTGCGGAATTGTCGCAACAGACGTTGATCGGCGACTTACTTTGCCTCGCTGCGGGCATTTTCTACACCGGTTACTTAATCGTTATCATGAAAGTACGTGACGAGCTGCCGAGCTGGTCTTTGCTGGCTTGGTCGACACTGGCGACCGCACCGCCTTTGTTGTTGATCGCGGTCGGCTTGGGTGAGCAGATCATGCCGGTAAACTGGACGCCGGTTATTGCGCTTGCCGTCGTCAGCCAGATGATCGGACAAGGGCTCATGGTCTATGTGTTGGGTAAAGTCAGCCCGCTGCTGTTCGGTCTCGCGCTTCTAACCCAGCCGGTTATTTCTGCTGCGCTCGGCTGGTGGCGTTATGGTGAGACTTTGGGGCCGGTCGATGCAATCGGGGCAGCGTTGATAGCTGCTGCACTTGTCATGGTGCGTCTTGCCGAAACGGCCAAGCGCGCCTAGATTGCAATTATGGCCGCTGCAAAACTTCCCGCTGATCCGACCCTCGATGAAATCCGCCTTGCACTCGCGCCTGCCGTTGGGCGTAATGCCGCTTTCGATGGCTGGTCCGATGCTGCGGTGCATGTTGCTGCCGACGAAATCGGCATCGACCGCGACGTCGCGGATTTGGCCTTCAAAGGCGGCCAGCTGGCTCTGATTGATGCCTGGATCGATTCGGTCGATCTGGAGCTTGCCGAGCGTCTGCCGTCCGACAAACTCAACGCGATGAAAATCCGCGACCGAATTACTGCCCTGCTTGCGACGCGGCTGGAAATCATGTCGCCAAACCGAGAATCGCTCCGGCGGGCAATGGCGATTATGGCAATGCCACAAAATCTACCGCGCGCGGCAAAGATCGGCTGGCGCTCTGCGGACCGGATGTGGCGGTTGGCGGGCGATACGGCGAGCGACTTCAACCATTATACCAAGCGGATGACGCTTTCGGCCGTTTACGGCAGTGTACTCGCTATATTCGTCAATGACGACAGTGAGAATTTCGCAGACACCCGTGCATTTCTCGACCGTCGCATCGATAATGTCATGCAATTCGAAAAGGTGAAAGCGCAGGCGCGGGCGCGCAAGGAATATGTTCCCAGCTTCTCACGCTTCATTGGCAGGCTCCGCTACCCCGCCAAATGATGAATCTTTCTTGATGTTATTGCGAATCGGTTGCAAATAGGCGCCGTGCAACTCGACCAGCTCCCTTTGAACAAAATCGCGACCGTGCGTACGATCGACTGGGCTGCCATGCCTCCAAGTGAAGGCCACCGGCTGCGCTCGCTTGGGCTTGAGGAAGGCGTCGGCATCGAGGCGCTGCATCGTGGCATATTGCTCTGGAAGGATCCTATCGCCGTGCGCGTAGGTCGAATGACCATAGCATTGCGTCGCAAGGTTGCCGCAGCGATCACCTGCGAGTTTGGGGCATGACCGAAATGATGCCGCTCGTTGCTCTGGTGGGCAATCCCAATGCAGGAAAAAGCGCGCTGTTCAACGCATTGACGGGTGCACGACAGAAAATTGCCAATTATCCCGGCGTGACCGTTGAACGCAAAAGCGGTCGGATATCGCTGTCCGACGGCCGGCCTGTCGAACTGGTCGACCTGCCCGGCGCATACAGTCTGTCACCCGACAGCCTCGACGAAGCGGTGACTCGCGATGTCATTCTAGGCAAGCTCGATGGGCATCGCCGTCCCGATGCGCTGGTGATCGTGGTTGATGCGGGCAATCTCGACAATCATCTGCGCTTCACGCTGGAGCTGGTGGCGCTTGGCTTGCCGGTTGTTGTGGCACTCAACATGGTGGACCTTGCCGAGCGTGACGGTTTGGAGCTTGATCCTGCTAGGTTGTCGGCAGAACTCGGCGTTCCCGTGGTGCCAACGGTCGCCGTGCGCAAGCGCGGCCTGGATGCGCTTGTGGAGGTCCTCGAGGCGAGGCTGAAAATTCCACCTGTGGTTGCATCGCAGATCGAAGAACGCAAGGTGCTGACCGCTAGAGCTCATCAAATCGCAAGGGCGGTGATCGTCAAAGAAACCGCAACGCGTCAATGGACACGCATACTCGACAATACCCTGCTGCATCCGCTGGCGGGTCCGTTGATATTGTTCGGGCTTTTATTTGTCATGTTCCAGTCGGTCTTTGCCTGGTCGGAGGCCCCTATTGGCTGGATCGAAACCGGTATTGCCGCGCTGTCCGATGGCATCGCCAACACATTGCCCGACGGTTTTTTCCGGTCGCTGCTGATCGAGGGCGTATTGGCAGGTGTCGGTTCGGTGGTGGTTTTTCTCCCGCAGATTTTGATCCTCTTCCTCTTCATCCTCATCCTTGAAGCGACGGGCTATATGACTCGTGCGGCATTCGTGATGGACAGGATGATGGCGAGCGTAGGCCTGTCGGGACACAGCTTCATTCCATTGCTGTCATCCTTCGCGTGCGCGATCCCGGGTATCATGGCGACGCGGACGATCATGGACCAAAAAGACCGGCTAACGACGATACTCATCGCACCGTTGATGACCTGCTCGGCGCGGCTGCCGGTGTACACAGTAATTATCGGTTCCTTTATTCCAGCCCGGTCGATCGGTCTGGGCATCGGGCTTCAGGGTACAGTCTTGTTTGCACTTTATATTGCAGGGATAGTCGGCGCTATGGTCGCGGCATTGTTCCTTCGCCGCACCGTTGCAAAGGGCACAAACAGCAGCTTCCTCATCGAAATGCCGCGCTACCAGTTGCCGCTGATCCGCGATATCGCGCTTGGCCTGTGGCAGCGCGCATGGGTGTTTCTGCGGCGTGCCGGGACGATCATCTTTGCCTCGACGATCATATTGTGGGTGTTGTTGAGCTTCCCTAAAGTGCCGGCCGGCATCGACATGAGCCAAAGCGAATATTCGATAGCGGGCCGGATATCGTCGGGCCTCGCGGTGGTGACTGAACCCATCGGTTTTAACGACAAGATTGCACTGGCGCTGATCCCGGCAATGGCGGCGCGCGAGGTTGCGGTGTCGGCGCTCGCCACAGCTTACTCGGTCGATGCCGGCGACGACGATGCCACCGCCATGGCATTGGGCGACCGGCTGGCGGGGCAATGGTCGCTCGCAACTGCTTTGGCCTTCCTCGCTTGGTTCGTCTTTGCCCCACAATGCATCTCGACGATTGCCGTCGCGCGACGTGAAACCAACGGCTGGAAATGGCCCGCTTTCATGGTCACTTATCTTTTTGTGCTGGCCTATGTGGCGGCTGGCATAACTTATTGGACAGCGCGGTCCTTCGGCTTATAGCGAAGCCAGCAAATCATTAGAATTAGAGGGCAGGAACATGGCGGGTAGCGTCAATAAAGTAATCATCGTCGGCAATCTGGGCGCGGACCCGGAAGTCAAATCATTCCAGAATGGTGGACGTATCTGCAATCTGCGGATTGCGACCTCGGAAGATTGGAAAGACCGCACTACCGGCGAGAAGAAAGAAAAGACCGAATGGCATCAGGTGGTGTTGTCGACCGACGGCCTTGTCGGCGTTGCCGAACGTTATCTGAAAAAGGGAGCGAAAGTCTATATAGAGGGCCAACTGCAGACGCGCAAATGGCAGGATGCTTCGGGTAACGACCGCTACACCACCGAGATCCGCGTCGGCGGTTTTGATGGCAAGCTGGTCATGCTAGACGGCGCACGCGGCGGATCAGGCGGTGGTGGCAATGACGGCTGGAGCGGTGGTTCCTCTGGTGGCGGTGCGCCTTCGGGCGGAGGCCAAAGCGGCAGTAACTGGCAGGGAGGTTCGTCGGGCTTTGGCGGCGGCGATTTCGACAACGACCTTGACGACGACGTACCGTTCTGATCGGTAATTGGGTAACCACGCAACGCGTTTGATCAATCAGGGGCCAAGATGAAAAAAGCGATTTTGGCTCTTGTTCTGATTGGCGCGATTGCCGCTTATTTCATTTTCGACCTCGGCCAGTATCTCAGCCTTGAGAGCTTCAAGGCGCAACAGGCGGAGATTGTTGCGGCGAAGGACGCCAACCCGTTTCTTTATATAGCCGGATTCTTCCTGCTTTATGTTGCGGTAACCGGACTTTCCATTCCGGGTGCTGCGATCATGAGCCTAGTCGCAGGCGCGCTATTCGGCTTATTGCTTGGAACGATCATAGTCTCTTTCGCTTCCACCATTGGCGCCACTTTGGCCTTCCTTAGCTCCCGCTATCTGTTGCGTGATTGGGTGCAGGGCAAATTTGGCGAGCGGCTGCGCGCGATTGATGATGGTTTGGCAAAGGACGGCGCATTCTACCTGTTCACGCTGCGGCTGATTCCGGTATTCCCGTTTTTCGTTATCAATTTGCTGATGGGTTTGACGCGGATCAAGACTTGGACATTTTTCTGGGTTAGCCAGTTGGGCATGCTTGCCGCGACAGTGGTTTTTGTAAATGCGGGGACTCAAATCAGCCGGATTGAATCGACGTCCGGATTGCTCTCGCCGGCGTTGATCGGTTCATTCGCTGCGCTGGCACTGTTCCCCTGGGTTGCAAAGGCAATCGTCGCTTTTGTGAAACGTAGTCGTGGCTGAACATTGGCAAAAGCCCAAGCGCTTCGACCGCAATTTGATCGTGATCGGCGCAGGCTCGGCCGGCCTGGTTTCCGCCTATATAGCTTCGATGGCGAAGGCGAAGGTCACGCTCATCGAAGCGCATGAAATGGGCGGCGATTGCCTAAACACCGGCTGCGTACCGTCGAAGGCACTAATCAAAAGTGCCAAAGTGGCGCATCAGATTGCCAATGCCGCGCGCTTTGGCATCGACGCGTCGACCGCCACCGTAGATTTTCCCGCAGTCATGCGCCGTGTGCGTGAAGTCATAACGGCCATCGAACCGCATGACAGCGTCGAGCGCTTCACTGGTTTGGGCGTTGATTGCGTAAAGGGCTATGCGCGCTTTGTCGACCCTTGGACGGTTGAAGTCGATCACGAACGGCGGTTGACCGCGAAAGCTTTCATCATCGCAACCGGCGCAGCGCCGTTCATCCCACCACTGCCGGGAGTTGAAGCGAGCGGTTACCTAACCAGCGAAACCTTGTGGGATGCGATGGCGACGCGCGATGCCGCGCCAGAGCGGCTGTTGATATTGGGGGGCGGGCCGATTGGTTGCGAACTCGCACAGGCCTTTCAGCGGCTGGGTTCGCAGGTGACCATCGTCGAAATGGCCGAAAGGTTATTGCTGAAGGAAGATGCGGACGCAGCGGCTTTGGTGACGGCACAATTACAGGCGGAGGGCGTTTCTGTACTGACACGGCATAAGGCGGTGCGTTTTGAGGGCGGTAAGATGCTCGTTGTAGCCGGGCAGGACGGCGAAAAACAGGTTGGCTTTGATGACATCATTATCGCCGTCGGACGCAAAGCGCGGGTGGCGGGCTTTGGCCTCGAAAAGTTGGGCCTCGTCGTTGAAGGAAGACTCGAAAACGATGAATTTCTGCGGACCAACTTGCAGCATATCCTGTGCGCGGGCGATGTCGCGGGGCGTCAGCAACTAACGCATGGCGGCAGTCATGAGGCTTGGTATGCAAGCGTAAACGCGCTCGCCCAGCCCTTTAAGAAATACCGCGCCGATTATCGTGTTTTGCCGCGTGTGACCTATACAGAGCCCGAATTGGCAGCGGTCGGATTGACCGAAGCGGATGCGATATCGCGGGGAATATCCTTCGACCTTACGCGCTACGATCTCGATGATCTCGACCGAGCGATTGCCGAAAGCGAAGCACTTGGATTTGTTAAAATCCTGACCGCGAAGGGTAGCGACGCCATATTGGGTGCCACCATCGTCGGGCAACATGCCGGCGAGATTTTGGCCGAGGTGACTTTTGCGATGAAGCACAAGATGGGGCTGCGAAAAATCCTGCAGACCATCCATCCTTACCCGACCTGGGCCGAGGCGAATAAATATGCCGCCGGGCAATATGGCCTCGCTCGGCAACCGGCGGGTTTGCAAAAATGGGCCGAACGCTGGTTCCGCTGGCAGCGCGGTTAGCCAAAGGTTTTTGCGGCAAGCGCGATACGCTGTGCCACCGTCAACATACAGAGCGCTGCGAAAACCATGGCCAGCATCGGGAAATACCCCGGGAACAGGCAGAAAAGGATGAAGAAGGCTATAGTCTCGCCGCCCTCCATCAGTCCGGTAGAGTAAATAAACGCCTTTGCGCCATGCGCGCCGTCTGCGTCACCTCGTCTCGCAGCGATGGCGGCAAGGCCCAAGAAGCTGACAGCAGTAAGCGTGAAGCTTGCAGCCAATAACAGGGCGGGGAGCAAGTTCGCGTGGTCAGCCAGACCAAAAGAAACCGGTATCGAAACATAAAACATGAAATCAGCGAGCGTATCGAGATAGCCGCCCCATTCGGTCGCGCCTTTGATCCGGGCCACCGCGCCGTCTAAGCCGTCGAATATCCGGTTGATTAAAATCAGTAACAACCCGAGCGCAAATTGCTGCTGACTGATTGCCAGCGCTGCACCGAGACCCAAAGATGCACCAAAGATTGTGACTGTGTTCGGCGACACGCCAGAGCTCGCCAGCCAAGCCGCAATACGATTTAGCGGCGGGTCGATCAAGCGGCGCAGCTTGCTGTCAAACATGGCGCACGCCGGTCATTTCTTCGCCAGCAAATCCTTCAGCGAGGAAAGTGCACCCAAAGGGGCAGCGGCTTCCTCTGATTTCACGCCTGCAGCTTTCAATATTTTTTCAGCTTCGGGGCTGCGCGGATAAGGGTTGAGGGCTAACCCAAGCGATTGTGCCACCGCTTCGGCCAGGTCGATGGTTTGGCCGTCGTGAAACATGGTGTCGCAGTCGTCGGCCTCAAGCTCGACTTCGCCACTGACCACCGGCTCGGGAATGAAACGGATATGGATGGGCTCGTCGAGCCTTGCCGTTACGGGGTCGTTACTGGCAATGCAATATTGCGCCAGGCTGGCGGTAAAGCGCCCTGTTGCAACAACATCTGATTCCTCATGCTTCAGCGATATGTCGGCTTTGAGCGAGTCCAGCGCCGCAAGATCAAACCTTGCCATTAATCCGGAACGCGCAGTTTCATCGGCGGACAGGCGGATGTCATGGCTGTGATTGCCGATTTCAGACAGTTTGACGACATGGCTGAACTCATTAGCGCTCACCATTTTGCGCTACCCTCGACAATCATATCAGGCAGTTGCGATCCCAGCGCCCGTTCGACATCGAGCAACCCTTGACGGACGTGCGCCACCGCTGCCGCCTCGGCACTCTCGCTGCGATAGATATTACGCAATATTGCCTCGTCGAGTTTGTCGGTGTCGTCCAAAGCCTCACGAAACGCCCCCAAGCGTCCGCCGACTGCACCCATGATCTGGCCGATATGCTTGCCGACAATCATGTCGCCAATACCAACTTCGCGCAATTGCCCATCCATATCATCGACAAAAACTTCGGTCAGATGCGCCATATTCTGACCCCGTGCGGGGTCTTCCTCCAGACGCAACAACACCAGCGACAAAATCGCTGCAACCATGTCAAAACGGCCGTCGATGCTGTCGGGCACATGGCCTTGGGTATACCAATGCGGTTCGCGCGCCTTCGCTACAATCTGGTTGTAAAGCGGTACGAGCTTCATCTTGGGGTCTGGTTCGGCATTTCCGAACAGGCGTTTTAGCAGGGACATAAATAGCTCGCTTCTAACCGGCTCATCGGCTGTTAATCTGGACTTGCATATTGATATTGCGGCCTAAGGATGCAATGGCAAAGCCCTAGTTTAAAGAAATACCGGAGAAATATATGCGCAAGTCGCAAATTGCCAGTTTGACTGCCCTTGTCGCGGCTTTGGTGGTGACCTCCGGTTGCACCCGTCTGCGTGGCCATCAGGGGTATATTGGCGATCAGACTTTGCTGACTTCGGTACAGCCAGGTGTGGATAACAAGGAATCGGTGCAGGCCTCGCTTGGCCGCCCGACCTTTGTCGGACAGTTCGATAAGCATGACTGGTATTATTACTCGCGCGACACGCGGCAGCTCGCTTTCGCTCAGCCAAGCGCCACTGAA
>JANMQN010000118.1:0-12619 GCA_031370535.1 Sphingomonadales bacterium
GCAAAAAGATCAATATCTCGTCCGCTCTTGCTGGCCAAAAACTGGGAATCAAAGAGGTGGATGACGGCATATGGCTCGTCAGCTTCATGAACTACGACTTAGGATATGTAGACTTGGAACAAAAAACGTTGCAAACCATAAGCAACCCGTTCAGCACGAGGTTGTAACCCATGTCTTAGGTACATTTTGTTTACGATGTGTCCGGTTCGGACACCGTAGAAATAATGGCTCCCCGGGAGGGATTCGAACCCCCGACCAATTGATTAACAGTCAACTGCTCTACCACTGAGCTACCAGGGACCAGCCCGATATCTCCGGGCAGAGGCGGGCCTATAGCAGTGGCTTTTCGACTTTGGCAAGCACCCTTTGATCGTTCAGGTGATAAATTGTTCCATAGCAATCCGGTCGTCGAGCGCATGTTCGGGATCGAATAAAAGCGTAAGCGCTCGATTACGGTCGAGCGCGACTTCGACATGAGAAATGTCCCGGATTTCGCGCTGATCGGCAACAGCGCTTACAGGCCGCTTGCCTGCCTCCAATATTGCGAGCTTAATGATATAGCGGTCAGGCAATATCGCGCCTTTCCAGCGCCGGGGGCGGAAAGGGCTGATAGGGGTCAGTGCCAGAAGTGAGGAATCAAGCGGCAGGATCGGGCCGTTGGCTGACAGGTTGTATGCGGTCGAACCGGCAGGCGTAGACACCAAGATACCGTCGCAGATCAGCTCGGGTATGACCGCGCGACCATTGACCGATATCTCCAGTTTCGCTGCCTGCCGCGTTTCGCGCAGCAACGACACACGTTGATTGCAGGCAATGTGAATTTCTGTCCGCCGACTGTCGTGATAATGGCGCTCAGCGGGCGAACCGAGAAAGACTTGGCGCGTGATAAGCGGTTTAGTAGTTCGCCCGATTCCCAGCCATTCATCAGAAATCCGATAGTGCCGCGATTCATCCCGTAAGCGGGAATGTCGCGGCGGTCTTCCAGCAACTGGTGTAGCACCTGCAGCATATGGCCATCGCCACCCAAGACGATTACTGCATCGGCGCTGTCCGGCGGCACAAACTCATGCTGCTCACGCAGCAACGCTTCGGCTTCGCGCGCTTGCGGCGTTGCTGATGAAATTATGGCCAGACGCGAATATGGGGTCATCCACCGGTCGCATTCATATGACGAGTGAGGCGGAGATCGGGCTGTGCCATTTGCCGTTCAAAATCATGCCGCTCAGGTTTAAGTCGCAGGGCCTGTTGCAGGAGCCGATCAACTGCCTCCAATCCGTCAGTACGAATAGCTTTGCGGAAATCGACATGCATTTGGGAGCCGAGGCACATGAACATCTTGCCGTCAGTTGTCAGCCGCAAGCGATTGCAATCATTACAAAAATTATGGCTCATCGGCGTGATGAGGCCGAGCCGCAGGCCCAAGGGTTTGACTTGCCAATAGCGAGCCGGGCCAGCGCTGCGGTGCGCGAGTGGTTGCAACGCATAAGCCTCACGCAAAGGCGAGATAAACTCCTCGACCGAAATGTAATCTTCCTTTCGACCCGCTACACCGTCCCCAAGTGGCATGGTTTCGATGATTGACAGGTCAAAGCCATTTGCGGCACAATATTCGGCCATCGGCAGCAGGACAGTCTGATTTTGCCCTTTCAGAGCGACCATATTGATTTTTATAGCGATACCGTTCGCGCTTGCTGCTTCAATACCGCCCAAAACCTGCACAAGATCGCCGCCGCGCGTAATTTCGCGGAAAACACCCGCATCAAGACTGTCGATACTCACATTGATCCGCTTTACCCCTGCTTCGGCCAATACACTTGCAAATTCAGCAAGGCGGCTGCCGTTCGTGGTCAAAGTTAGTTCGTCAAGCCTCCCGGCATGCACATGTGCGCCGAGCTCACGGATCAATACTGCAATGTCACGCCGAACCAATGGTTCGCCGCCGGTCAGCCGGATTTTGCGGATGCCATGCGCGATGAAACGGTTCGCCAACAACGCGATTTCGCTATAATCGAGAAGGTCGCGATGCGGCAGAAAACTCTGTTTTTCGGGCATGCAATAATGACAGCGAAAATTACACCGGTCGGTGACCGATATCCGCAAATAGTCGATCTTTCGTCCGAAACCATCAATCATAAATGCGATGTAAGCCGAAACACGCTTCAGACAAAGCCGAAATACGCCGAATCGAAAGAGTTGCGAAAGATATTGGCGCTAATGCTATGTCATGCACATGCCCGGCACATCCGCAGCAATGAAAGAGCAACGGTCGCTAACCATGCGGCGTCCCCGCAACGCACGCGAGTGGCTGGCGGAATCTTCGGACGATTCCGTTACGTTGTTGCTGCTGGGCATCAAGGATTTGAAACAAATCAACGACCGGTTGGGCAGGGCGGCAGGTGATGCGGCCATTCGCCGGGTCGGACAGCAAATCCGGGCGTTTGCAGAGCAACAGTTATCGCCGATCCGGTTGATGGCGCGGATGCCAGGGCGTGAATTTCTTCTGGTTGTGGACGGTAATTCTGGTGGGCGGCAACTGGAAATGGCGGCGCAGAAATTGCTTGAAATGGTGTCGGTGGACTTGGGAGACGGTGACAGTCCGCTCCACATCAACCCGCGCATCGGCATATCGCTGTCCCAAATTGGCGAGAGCAGGCATAATCTGGCAGCGCGTGCCGGTGAAGCATTGGCGAAGGCCTATGGCCGCAAAGGCAAGCGCTTCCTTCTAGCCGACCCCGAAAATACCCGGATGCCTGACAAGGCAGAGTTCCTCGACAGCGCAACAAGGACGGCATTGGCTGAGCGGCGGATCGCAATCATGCTCCAACCGCAATTCGAAGTATCGACTGGCCGGTTGGTAGGCGCCGAGGCGCTGGCGCGCCTCCATCATCCGGATTTGGGCGACATCAGCGCAGGCGACCTGTTTGCCGCAGCCGATCGTTGCGATTTGCGTGAGGAACTATCACATTTGATTCAAGAAGGGGCAATCAATCTTGCCGCGAGTTGGCCTGCCGCGCTTAACAATTTGCGGCTTGCGGTCAATTTGGGGGCCGAAGAGCTGACCGATAATTATGGTCCCCGTCTGCTCGACCTGCTCGACCAGGCCGGATTTGCGCCCGATCGCCTGACGTTGGAACTCACCGAAGAAAGCCTGATCCGCGATCTCGATCTAGCATCGGGACAACTCGAACTCATCCGGGCAAAGGGGGTGCGGATCGCGGTTGATGATTTCGGCACCGGCTATTCGAGCCTCGCGTATCTGAAGGCGCTACCGCTCGATTACCTAAAGCTCGATAAGGGCATGACGCCCGACATCGTCGGAACCGGCAAAGACCGCGTCATTTTGCGCGCTATTATCGCCATGGCGAAGGCACTCGACATAGCTGTTATAGCTGAAGGCGTCGAAAAAACTGAAGAGCTGGAAATGCTCAAAGCCGAAGGTTGCGACTATTTCCAGGGTTTCTTGCGGGCACCCCCGCTGAACCCCACGGAATTCGAGACATTTGCCCTGAGAAGCAATTAACCCGATTTACGCGCCAGATTGGCCAGGCCCTTCGATAATTGCAGGCATCCGTTAAGCCGAGCCGTGGGGTCACCCCAGACACGATTGATAACGAGCTTGCTATCGGGACGCAGCTTCGCCGTCTCGCCCAGTTTGGCGACATAGGCGAGCAGGCCTGGAACATTGGGCGGACTGTCGTCGTGGAAACTCACCAGCGTGCCGCGCGCGCCGACCTCGATTTTCGCCACTTGAGCGATCAAAGCATTTTGTTTGATCTGGATCAGCTTAAGCAGATTTTGTGTAGGTTCTGGAATTTTCCCGAAGCGATCCGTCATTTCGGCGGCGAAGCCTTCCACATCCTGCCCTTCTTCGAGTTCGTTCAGGCGGCGATACAATGCCATGCGAACGGAAAGGTCTGGTACATAATCTTCCGGAATTAGGATTGGCGCATCGATGGTGATTTGAGGCGAGAAGCTGCCACGCGGCTTGGCGAGGCCTTGCGCGCCTGCGCGAGCTTCCAAAATCGCCTCTTCCAACATCGATTGGTACAGTTCGAATCCGACTTCCTTGATATGCCCTGACTGTTCGTCACCAACCAGATTGCCCGCTCCTCGTATGTCAAGATCGTGGCTGGCGAGTTGGAAACCTGCGCCGAGACTATCGAGATCGCCCAGCACCTTGAGCCGCTTCTCGGCAGTCTCTGTCAGCACACGATTGGGTTCATGCGTCAAATACGCATAAGCTCGGGTTTTCGAGCGTCCTACGCGGCCACGAAGTTGATATAATTGTGCCAGGCCAAAGCGATCGGCGCGGTGGATGATAAGCGTATTGGCGCTTGGGATATCAAGGCCGCTCTCGACAATAGTGGTGGACAGCAGCACGTCATAACGTTTCTCGTAAAATGCGCTCATCCGTTCTTCGACTTGGGTGGCCGACATCTGGCCGTGCGCGGTGACATATTTGACCTCGGGAATCTCAGTACGCAGATATTCTTCGATTTCGGTCAAATCGGCGATGCGCGGCACGACAAAGAAGCTTTGCCCGCCGCGATAATGCTCGCGCAACAACGCCTCACGCAGTACGACCGGATCCCACGGCATGACATAAGTGCGGACTGCAAGCCGATCGACCGGCGGAGTTTGAATAACCGACAGTTCGCGCAAGCCAGACATGGCCATCTGCAGCGTGCGCGGAATGGGCGTGGCAGTAAGTGTCAACATGTGGACGTCGGTTTTCAGCGCCTTCAGCTGTTCCTTGTGGTTGACACCGAAGCGCTGCTCTTCATCGACAATCACCAGCCCCAGTCGCTTGAATTTAAGCGATTTGGCAAGCACTGCGTGAGTCCCGATGATGATATCCACTGTGCCGTCGGCAAGGCCGTCGCGGGTATTGCTCGCCTCCGACGTGGGTACCAGTCGTGAAAGGCGGCCCAGCTTAAGCGGCAAATCGCGGAATCGTTCGGCAAAGTTTGAATAATGCTGCCGCGCCAGCAACGTTGTGGGTGCAATCACCGCAACTTGCAGACCCGCCATTGAGGCGGCAAAAGCGGCGCGCATCGCAACCTCGGTTTTGCCGAAGCCGACGTCACCGCAGACTAGCCGGTCCATAGGTTTGCCCGCCGACAGGTCTTCCAGAACCTCGTCGATTACCCGCTGTTGATCTTCGGTTTCCTCATAAGGGAAACGGTCGACGAAGCTCGCATAGGCCTGATCGTCTACTTCGATAATCGCGCCAGGCCGTAACGCCCTCTCCGCTGCTGTTTTGAGCAGTTCGCCTGCTATTGCCCGGATACGCTCTTTCAGCTTCGACTTTCGGCGTTGCCATGCCTCGCCACCAAGTTTGTCCAGGCTGACGGTTTCGCTGTCCGAACCGTAGCGGGACAGAACGTCAATATTTTCGACAGGGACGTAAAGCTTGTCACCGCCCGAATAGGTGAGCGCCACGCAGTCATGTGGGCTGTTGCCGACGGGGATCGAAATCAAACCTTCATAGCGCCCTATTCCGTGATCCTGATGAACTACCAAATCGCCGGGAGTAAGCGCCGCAAGCTCGGCAAGAAAAGCATCGGCGGATTTTTTGCGCTTCTGCCGCCGGACCAACCGGTCGCCTAGCATGTCCTGTTCGCTGATTAGGGCATAATCCGGCGCGGTGAAGCCGTGATCGATGGGCAGCACAACCATCGAAGCTCGGCCTTTTGCAACGCCCAGAGCATGTTGCCAGCTATCGGCGTCTGATAGCGGAGGTGCGCCGTGGTCGGACAGCAATCCTTTCAGACGTTCACGAGCGCCAAGCGAGTAGCTTGCAATGATCGCTTTATGACCGCTCTTGGTCAGTGATTTCAGGTGCTCAGCAACCGCCTCGTAAACATTGGCCTTTTGTGTGCGCTCGGGTGCAAAATCGCGTGCGGCGGATATGCCAAAGTCGATAATGCTCGCAGAGTCGGGCTGTGCAAATGGTGTCACGAGATGCGCAGCGTTGGCGGTCAGCGTCTGCTCAAGCTCGTCGCTGGACAGATAAAGCATCCCGGGCGGCAGCGGGCGGTAGCTTCCCGGTTCGGCTACCTGGGCCTTCACGCGGTTATCGTAATAATCGCTTATTGCATCGAGCCGAGACTGTCCCGCCGAAACTGCGCCTGCATCGCGCAGGACCAGCGTGCCGTCACCCAAATGGTCGAAAATCGTTGCCATCCGTTCTTCGAACAAGGGCAGCCAATGATCCATGCCGGAAAGACGGCGGCCTTCGGATACCGCCTGATAGAGGGGATCGCCCGTTGCTGTGACGCCGAAGCGTTCGCGATATCCGACGCGGAAGCGCTTGATGGCTTCCTCGTCCATTAAGGCTTCTACGGCAGGTAAAATGTCGAAATGCTCGACCTGATCGATGCTGCGCTGATCGGCGGGATTGAAGCGGCGAATGGTCTCTATTTCGTCGCCGAAAAAATCGAGGCGAAGCCCTAACTCGCTGCCAGCTGGAAACAGGTCAACGATACTGCCGCGGATGGCGAACTCGCCGGCTTCAGCGACGGTGTCGACACGGAAATAACCATTTGATTGTAGCAACAACGCCAGTCGCTCACGGCTGATTTCACGGCCCGCAGTCAACCGCTCGCCAGTTTGACGGATACGAAACGGCGTCACATATTTCTGTATCACCCCGCCGATGGTGGTCAGCACAAGTTGCTTCTTTTTCGGCGGCTGTTGAAGCGCCTGCAGCGCCGACATGCGCTGCGATGTAACCGCAACCGAGGGCGATGCGCGGTCATATGGCAAGCAATCCCATGCGGGCAGCTGTAAAATTTCCAGCTCGGGGGCAAAAAAAGGCACGGCATCGGCCACGGCACGCATTGCCGCGTCGTCCGGCGCGATAAACAACGTGCGGCCCTTTGCGGCTCGCGTCAGATCGGCCAGCAATAAGGGTGCAAAGCCCGACGGCACCGATGCCAGCGTCAGTCCGCTTCGACTGTTTATGATGCGCTGCAAGTCGATCATGATTTTTGGGCATCAAGTCCTTCGGGAAGCGAGATGAAGTCGAGCTGTTTGAGCTGGTCCATCAACGGTCCTGCAAATGCTGCATCGGGTTCCGCTGTCCCCAGCGCCCATGCCATGATGTCAACATCTTGTTCCTCGAGCAGCCGTTCGAACCACTCATATTCTACTTCGCCCCAATCGCCCGAATAGCAGTCGAAATACCCGCCAATCATGGCATCGGCTTCGCGTGTTCCACGGTGGTGCGCACGGAAGTGAAGTTTTCGGCGATAGGGGTCGGCGTCCATCGGGCGCGTCCTTTTGGCTATGGTTTCAACGGAAGACAGGGTTATAGGTCGTTAGAGATGCGCCCCGAGATACTCAATCCGTTATTTGCAGAAGTACGCGCAATGAAAGGCGTCGGCCCGGGGCTGGCCAAGCCGCTGGAGCGTTTGGGGCTCGAACGCGTCAAGGACGTCGCTTATCATTTTCCGGTTAACTGGACTTATCGCAAATCCGTCTCGCGATTGGATGTGTCCGATGTCGGCGAAAATATCATCGTTCATTTGACCGTGATGGAACATCGCAGCAACGGCAGCGCACGGGCGCCTTTGCGCATTTACGCCGCTGATGCCGAGGGCAATTACATCACTCTCACCTTTTTCGGGCGCAACGGCGGGTGGGCACGCAAGCAACTGCCGGAAGGGGAGGCGCGGGTTATCTCGGGCAAACTCGACAGATATGGTGATGAGCTCCAGATGGTGCATCCCGACCATATCGCGCCGGTTGGCGGTGCCGGGTCGCCGGGACTGGCCGAGCCGGTTTATCCGCTTTCCGAAGGCCTGACCAATAAGCGAATGGGCCAGCTGGCTGTGGCCGCGCTAGAGCAGATACCGGTGTTACCCGAATGGATCGAGCCAAGTTTGCTGTCCGCGCGTGGGTGGTCGGCGTGGGCGGAGTCGCTACATGTCGTGCACAATAAGGACGACCAACGCTCACGCGACCGCCTCGCCTATGACGAGCTTTTTAGCAATCAATTGGCCATGCGGCTCATTCGTGCAACGATGGATAAGCGCTCCGCAGTGCAAATACGCGGCGATGGACATTTGCTAGATCAGCTCAAACTGCCTTTTGCGCTCACCAATGCCCAGAAGCGCACGATTTCCGAAATCGAGGGTGATCTAGCGCAGTCAAGGCCAATGCTGCGCTTGCTTCAAGGCGATGTTGGCGCGGGTAAGACCATGGTGGCGCTAATGGCGATGCTCCGCGCCGTTGAGGCAGGGTTGCAAGGAGCGATGCTGGCACCGACCGAGATATTGGCGCGGCAGCATTTTGTAGGGTTGCAAAAACTTCTCGCTGGAATGCCGGTCAACATCGCGATTTTGACGGGTCGGGATAAGGGCAAGGCGCGCGAAGCAACCTTGATGGGGTTGGCCGATGGCTCGATCCACATTCTCGTTGGTACGCACGCGATATTTCAGGAAGCTGTAACTTATAAAGCACTGGCCGTCGTTGTGATTGACGAGCAGCACCGCTTTGGCGTGTCGCAGCGCCTGATGCTTTCGCGAAAGGGCAGGGGCGTGCCGCATCTGCTGGTGATGACTGCTACGCCGATCCCGCGGAGCTTGGCGCTTGCGGCTTATGGCGAAATGGATAGCTCAATACTTGATGAACTGCCGCCGGGACGCACGCCGGTAGAAACGCGGGTGATTTCAAAGGATAGGCTGCCCGAAATCATCGACGGAGTCGCGCGGCATCTGGCGGCGGGTAAGCAAGCCTTTTGGGTCTGTCCGCTGGTCGAAGAAAGCGAGAATAGCGATCTCGCCGCCGCCGAGCAGCGCGCCGTAGAACTTAAGCTGCGCTTCGGCGAGCAGGTGGCAGTGGTGCATGGCCGGATGCGTGGTCCCGAAAAAGATGCAGTGATGGAACGGTTCCTCGTTGGCGAAACGCGGCTGCTGGTTGCAACGACAGTGATCGAGGTCGGCGTAGATGTGCCGAATGCCAGCCTGATGATTATCGAGGCCGCAGACCGCTTTGGCTTGGCACAGCTCCATCAGCTGCGTGGGCGCGTCGGGCGGGGTTCGGAGCAATCAGTCTGCCTGCTCGTCCGCAGCGCAGTAATTGGCGAAACGGCACGCGCACGCCTCGCACTCATGCGCGAAACGAATGACGGTTTTCGGATCGCCGAAGAAGATTTGAAACTTCGCGGCGCGGGCGAAATGCTCGGCACAAGGCAATCCGGCGAAAGTCCGTTCAGAGTTGCGACGCCCGAACAGGTGCGTGAACTCATCAGCGTTGCCGCCGACGACGCTCGCCTTTTGCTTGACCGTGATGGCGGATTGGATGCCCCGCGCGGGCAGGCCGCCAGAATAGCGCTTTACCTGTTTGAACGCGATGCCGGTGTGGCGACGCTCAGGGGCGGTTAGCGCAGCTTGGGGCTGACATGATCCAGAAGCGCCAGAAAGTCCGGTAATCGAACCACGCGTTCAAATTGAAACCCGGCACGACTCTCAACGGTCCAGATCACCAGCGCCTCAATGCGTCCAATCACGGGCAACCGCAATTCAACGCGTTCACCCCGCTCGAAACCTGGATTATTGTCGATCATGAAGCCATGCGCGGACACGTTGACGATATGAATTGTCCTGTCGCCATGCAACCTGCTCTCGGTGATAACCTTGTGGTCAGCACGATGACGTGCCGCCCTGCGTAGATCCATGTCATTATTTGGAGCGGCTTGCGCCATAAATTGCGACCCCGTGCGCTTGTTGCTTGGAGCATCAATATGCACGGAAGTTACAAATAATTGGTAAAATCTCCTCGCAGAATTGTTTACCCGAATTTGCTCAGCTAAACGTCAGTAATCCATGTCTTTTCTTGCCAGCGGAAATCTTGGTGGGGCCATCTAGAGGAGTTACTATCGCGTTTTCGTCTAAAATCGGTTGATCATTGATGCGCGCACCACCGCCTTGAATCATTCGGCGTGCGTCTTTTTTTGACGTCACGAAGTTCAGCGCTACAAGGGCATCGATCAGCGAAATTTCATCTGAAATCTCGACGGTTGGCAAATCGCTGCCGGTATCGCCGTCTTCAAATGTTTTGCGAGCGGTTTCCGCTGCCAAGGCCGCTGCTTCAGCGCCCCGGCACATTTCGGTCGCTGCATTTGCCAGCGCAATCTTGGCAGCGTTGATCTCTGAACCCTCAAGCGCCTCCAACCGGTGGATTTCGTCAATCTTGAGATCGGTGAACAACCGAAGAAAGCGGCCTACATCACGGTCATCGGTGTTGCGCCAAAACTGCCAGTAATCATAGTCAGGCAACTGCTCGCGGTTGAGCCAGATCGCACCCGAAACCGATTTGCCCATCTTCGAGCCATCGGCTTTGGTAATGAGCGGCGTGGTCAGTCCAAAAACTTCGGCGCCATCCATCCGGCGCGCAAGCTCTATGCCGTTGATGATATTGCCCCACTGGTCCGATCCGCCCATTTGGAGACGGACCGCCAAATTCTTGCTAAGGTGACGGAAATCATAGCCTTGCAGGATCATATAGTTGAATTCGAGGAACGTCATCGGTTGTTCGCGTTCCAACCGGAGTTTAACCGAGTCGAAGGTCAGCATCCGGTTAATCGTGAAATGCGAGCCGACCGACTGCAGCAATTCGATGTAGCCCAGCTTACCCAGCCAGTCATGGTTATTGACCATCACTGCGTCTGTGGGGCCGTCGCCAAAAACCAGGAATCGTTCAAATGCCTTACGGATGGAAGCGATATTTGCCTCGATCGTTTCATCGGTCAGCATCTTGCGCATTTCGTCTTTGCCGGTCGGGTCGCCGATCCGGGTCGTGCCGCCGCCCATGACCACGACGGGCTTATGTCCTGCCTGTTGCAGCCTCCTGAGCAGCATGATCGAAACAAGGTTTCCGACATGAAGCGATGGCGCGGTCGCATCAAAACCGATATAACCAGAGACAATCTCTTTGTTTGCCAGCGCATCAAGCGACTCAGCATCGGTTGTCTGGTGGATGTAGCCGCGCTCATCGAGCAAGCGGAGGAGGTCGGATTGGTAAGCGGTCATAATGCCGCTGCGCCTAGCAGGAGTTTGCCCATTGGCCAATAATTCAGTGCGCGAATCCCAATTGATCTGCCATCCGTCGACACCGCCTTTCATGGCGGATCATATTGATGTGACCATTGAAGCGTCCAGCGACTGTCGACTGAGGGTCAGATTCGAACTGCACGGCGATACCGAAACATTGATGTTGCCGTTGATTGATGAACCCGCTCGCCGCGATCGTTTGTGGCAGACAACCTGCTTCGAACTTTTCGTTCGCCGACAGGAGGGCGAATCCTACCTCGAATATAATTTCTCTCCTTCGACCGAATGGGCGCTTTATCGCTTCGCGGGCTATAGGGATGGTATGGCCGAAGAGATGGTTGATCGGCCTGTCATTACCTGTGACTTCAGCGAACGGC
Organism: Sphingomonadales bacterium; assembly: GCA_031370535.1. GTDB lineage: Bacteria > Pseudomonadota > Alphaproteobacteria > Sphingomonadales > Sphingomonadaceae > Sphingorhabdus_B. Next base: position 11,435 of record JANMQN010000118.1, read on the forward strand.
ATTTCGGCCTGAATGTAGATTTTGTCTTGCCCGACAAATGGCAGAGTGGACCTTTGTTACTCGGCCTTTCAGCAGTCGTGGAGGAAAGCGACGGGACCAAATCTTATTGGGCGTTGGTCCATCCGCCTGGAAAGCCCGATTTCCATCATAGGGATTGCTTTGCGCTAAAACTGGAGGCACCTAGCGCGGCATGAAAATCGGTATCGATCGCCTCCTTACAGAGCCCGGATTGCGCAAGCCATTGATCGGCAAGCGCGTTGCCTTGCTCGCGCATCCAGCATCAGTCACGGCGGACCTTACCCATTCGCTTGATGCGCTGGCTGCACTTGATGACATCAACGTGACTGCGGCTTTCGGGCCGCAGCATGGCCTGCGCGGGGACAAGCAGGATAACATGATGGAGTCCCCAGACTTCACCGACCCGGTCCATGGCATTCCGGTATTCAGCCTCTATGGCGAAGTTCGTCGTCCGACGGGCCAGTCGATGGGGACATTCGATGTCATCCTGATCGATATGCAGGATTTAGGCTGCCGTATTTATACCTTCATCACCACGCTGCTTTACATGCTTGAGGCTGCGTCCGAGCATGGCAAAACGGTGTGGGTGCTTGATCGACCTAATCCTGCGGGTCGTCCGGTCGAAGGTTTGACTTTGCTTTCCGGCTGGGAGAGCTTTGTCGGAGCAGGCCCAATTCCGATGCGGCATGGTCTTACGCTGGGGGAGTTGGGCCAGTGGTTCGTTGATTATTACAAAATCGATGTCGATTATCGTGTAATTGCGATGGCGGGGTATGAGCCTGACGCTGCCCCCGGCTTTGGCTGGCCAACCGAACGGCTATGGATAAACCCAAGCCCTAACGCGCCCAACATAAACATGGCGCGGGCTTATGCCGGCACCGTGATGCTTGAAGGCACGAATTTGTCGGAGGGCAGGGGCACCACGCGCCCGCTCGAAATATTTGGTGCACCCGACATCGAAGCCCGCGTGGTCATCGCCGAAATGCAAAGCTTTGCGCCGCAATGGCTGAATGGTTGTGCGTTGCGTGAGATATGGTTTGAACCAACTTTCCACAAGCATGTCCATAGTCTCTGCCAAGGGGTTCATATTCACGCCGAAGGTTCCGCTTATGACCATCACACATTTAAGCCGTGGCGGGTGCAGGCGCTGGCGTTCAAGGCAATCCG
>JANMQN010000018.1:0-18582 GCA_031370535.1 Sphingomonadales bacterium
ATATGCGCGCATCCTGCACGCGATGGGGCGCGAGCCGAACATGGTCGAGCTCGGCATATTTTCGGTGATGTGGTCTGAGCATTGCTCTTACAAATCTTCGCGAATCCATTTGAAGAAACTACCAACCGAAGCGCCTTGGGTGATTTGTGGTCCGGGCGAAAATGCCGGCGTGATCGACATCGGTGAAGGCCCGAACGGCACGAAGTTGGCGGCGATCTTCAAAATGGAATCACATAATCACCCCAGCTACATCGAACCCTATCAAGGCGCTGCGACGGGCGTTGGCGGCATCTTGCGCGACGTGTTCACAATGGGTGCGCGGCCGGTGGCGAATATGAACGCATTGCGCTTCGGGCGGCCAGATCATCCCAAGATGAAGCATCTGGTGCAGGGCGTGGTCGCGGGCATCGGCGGCTATGGCAATTGCGTCGGCGTGCCGACGGTGGGCGGAGAGACCAATTTCCATCCGGCCTATGATGGCAATATCCTAGTCAATGCAATGACTGTCGGTATCGCCGATCAGGACAAGATTTTTTATTCTGCCGCGACCGGTTTCGGCAACCCGATAGTCTATGTCGGTTCAAAGACCGGGCGTGACGGCATCCACGGGGCAACAATGGCGTCGGCGGACTTTGGTGCCGATATCGAAGAAAAGCGCCCCACCGTTCAGGTCGGCGATCCGTTTACCGAAAAGCTGCTAATCGAGGCTTGCCTTGAGCTAATGGGATCGGACGCAATAGTCGCGATTCAGGATATGGGCGCGGCGGGCTTGACGTCCTCCAGCGTCGAAATGGCGACAAATGGTAAGGCAGGGATCATCCTCAACATGGACATGGTACCGTGCCGCGAAGAAGGCATGACGCCCTACGAGATGATGCTGTCCGAAAGCCAGGAGCGCATGTTGATGGTGCTCAAACCCGGACGCGAGGAGTTTGCCAAGGCGATTTTCGACAAGTGGGAACTCGATTTTGCGGTAATCGGCGAAGTCACCGACACCGGCCATATGGTGCTTACTTGGAAGGGCGAGGTCGTCTGCGACATTCCGCTCGGGCCACTAGCCGAAGATGCGCCGCTATACGACCGCCCCACGGCGTCGAAAGAAGAATATAGGGCTTGGGCCAACGTCAAACCACTCGGTGACATCCCCGAGAGCTCAGACATCGGCGCGGATCTATTGAAGCTGATGGGCTGCCCCGACCTCGCGTCGCGCGCATGGATCTGGCAGCAATATGATTCCCAAGTGGGCGGCGATACGGCTCAGCTTTCGGGCGGTGACGCTGCCGTCGTCCGCATCCACGGCACCAACCGCGCGCTGGCGATGAGCACCGACTGCACCCCGCGTTATTGCTATGCAGATCCTTATGAAGGCGGCAAGCAGGCGGTGGCCGAAACCTACCGCAACATCTGCGCGGTCGGGGCAAAGCCGCTGGCGATTACAAACTGCCTCAACTTCGCCAACCCGCAACGCCCGGAAATCATGGCGCAGATCGTCGGTTGCCTCCAAGGCATGGGCGACGCCTGCCGCGCACTCGATTACCCGATCGTATCGGGCAATGTCTCGCTCTACAATGAAAGCAAAGCCACCGGCGGCGGCAGTGCGATCTTGCCGACGCCCGCAATCGGCGGTGTGGGCGTGCTCGAGGACGTGAGCAAGATGATGACGATTGGGTTTAAGGTGGAGGGCGATGCAATCTTCGTTATTGGCGACAACAACGGACATTTGGGTCAATCGCTTTGGCTGCGCGAGTTGCATGGACGTGAAGATGGCGACGCGCCAGTCGTCAATCTCGCCGCAGAAAAAGCCCATGCTGAATTCGTTCGAAAGTTGATCGACGAGGGTAAAGTCAATGCTGTGCATGATATCGCAGATGGCGGTCTGCTCGTTGCTTTGACAGAAATGGCGTTGGCGAGCGGCAAGGGCTGCTCCCTCGAAGAAATTGGCGATCATTTTACTGCCTTTGGTGAAGATCAGGCGCGCTATATTGTGACCAGCGCTGTTGCGGATACGATTCAAGCGGCAGGGTTGCCCATGACGCGGATTGGGACTGTCAACGGGCTGGCGGTCAAGGGTCCAGGCTTCGATGTTCCCCTCACCGACCTACGCGCCGCGCATGAGAGTTTCTTCAAAAACTGGATGGAAGTCTGAACGATGGTACCTGCTTCATCCGGAGCAGGTTATTCGGGCACAACCCTCGGCAAAAAGCTGTCGTTGAAACCCGGGCTGCGCGTTTGGTTTGATGCGATGCCCGATAGCGTACTTGCCGGAATTGATATGCCCGATCTGGTGCATCTGTTTGTACCGGAATCCGGTCTCGATGTTGCGCATATCTTCGTCACCGAACGCGCTGATATGGAGGCGAAACTGACTATGATCCGCCCGCTATTACGACCCGCTGGGTTCATCTGGGTCAGCTGGCCGAAAAAGGCATCCAAAGTCCCGACCGATATTACCGAAGACGTTATCCGCGCGGTTATCCTGCCGACAACCGATCTGGTCGACGTCAAGGTCTGCGCGGTCGACGAAGTCTGGTCTGGCCTCAAACTGATGATCCGCAAAGACCGGCGCTAAGCGTTCAAGCCTACCGCATCGATAAAGTCGCTCGAAAAGGCATTGCGCTCGGCCTGATTGGGCAGCAATATCCTCCGCGCCGCGTTCCAGCGGTCGACATTACCTCCATAAGCCGCGCGTACGCGGGCCCTGGTCAGATGGTTGGTCTTGCCCCAATGCATAGTGAACGGCATCCCCGCGGCCTCGAACCGCTGCGCTACCAGCTTGATCAGCTTCTGCGTCGACGATGAATCGATGCCGTCAATGTCGATCACGCAGGTCGGATCGTAACGGGTGAAAGACAATATTCCCGGCGATTTCTGGGCATAGCGGCACGTCAGCACCACGCCGGCTTTCTTATGCGAACGGAACGCCTCGGCCATGATATGGAGGGCATTGCTCACCTGCGCCAATGGTACACCAAAGCCGCTGCTCGCCACCCCGCGTCGGGCGTCGGTGAAGGTGTAGGCTTGCCCCGGCGTTTTCCATTTTTCGGGCGTGTTTTGCTCGCTCTGCTCCTTGAGCATGATTTCCATCAGCAACCATGTTGCTAGGTCGCGAAACGCTGGGTCGAGTTTGATGATATCGCCGATCAGTTTGGGCAAATCTGTACCGTCGCTGTTTTCCTTTTTGAGATTATATTTGGGCAAATAGGCTGGCGGACACACTTCCTTGTAGCGCACGGTACAGAAAACCTTGGCACGATCGCCTTCCTCCCACAGATCGTCGGGATCGATTATCGCCTGAAAGAAATAGGGCCGACGGTTTTCGTCAGGAATGCCCGATCCGCGAAATTCGAGCGAATTGAGCGCGGCCTTTATCTGCCCATAGCGGATCCGCCGCAGTGCCGAATTGAGCAAGTAACGCCCGGTAGAGCGGATCATCACCGAGTGAACAATGCCAAGCGAACCCAGGCTGACAATAGCTGCTTCGAACAGATTGTCGTCGCGGACGAGTTCCGCGCCCAATCGCGCAGCGAAGCTGTCCTTCATCGTCGGTGCGTTGGCGCGTTCAATCCACATGTTGCGATTGGCGGTCAGCAACTGGATACCGACCACCTGGCTTTCCATACCGCCGACATCAATGGCCGAGCCATGAACGCCTGTGCCGAGCGCGCCAGCGATAGTCTGTCCATTGCTTGCGCCCGAAGTACGAAGGGCGCGGCGGCGTTGGCCGTTGGGGAAAACCGAATTGGGTGACTCGAGCGTTTCGTTAATTCGCGCAATCAAAGTTCCACATTGGCAGAGGAGCAATTCTTCGTGAGTGACATTGGCCTCGGGATGCATGTCACCAGCGCCAAAGACAAAGCGCCAGTCGAGCTTGCCGGTTTCTACCATCCAGCCGTTGGTTACAGCGGGAATATCCGAAAAGGACCAATGCGACCCTGCCGCCCTGATCCGCGCTCCTGCAGTCAAGGCATCGCGGACGACCTGCTGCAACCGCGCGGCTGTCGCTTTCATCCCAGCGAGCGAGGCGCCGCCCGGGGTTTCATTACGGACCGTCAGGATTTTCGCGACGGGTACATTCACATTTTCGTGATGATTGACCCAGTTCGCCGCATTGCGCACATCTACAAAATTGTCGGGCACGGATACGCCTCCTTCGTGGAGCGGCGCTGCCCTTATTGGACTATTGCGCCACGCTAACGGGACGACCCATCCGAGATATTCCGTCTTTCAGCGGAAATATGCAATCGGTTTCTAGAGAATTGTTGCCTTTTATCAGGCAGCTGCGGCGAGCAGGTTATAAGGGTCTATTCCGCCCGAGCGCATGGACTCATGGGCTGCTTTGTAAGCAACGGGTTCAGGAATTCCAAGATGTTTGCGCGCATCGACCAACGGCTCTTTCAAAAGCGCGTAGATATCTTCGTGAACGAGGTTTTTCGCGGATTTGCCGATACGATAGCCCTCGTGAACTGCTTTCATAATCGGGGCAGACGGTGCAACCCGTCGCTTCAGTTCAAATCCACCCATATATGCTATGAAACCGACACCCAGATTGCGCTGTTGGGCATAGGTGAACGCCAATACGCACTGTTCACCAAGCGCATCTCGACCGTAGCCAGTTAGAATATGATGCAAGTCGTGCGTATCGCGTAAACGGTCGCCATACCGAGTCAGTACATCGTCATGCACGCCTGATGCATTTTCGAATCGAGCATATTCTGCCTCGAGCCCGGCGGCGCTCAGGCCTTCACGTTCCATGAACTCGACATAGGCTCGACCAACCGTGCCCTGCGGCAATTGCTTGATGCTGTCATGATCATCGAGCATGTCGACCAGACGGACATTGCTTTCCAGCAATTCCTTGCCCTTGCCGGTTTCCCAGAATCTACGTGCAATCTGCTTGAACTTTCGCCCACGCAAAGCTGCGATGATGTGGAAAACCTGCTCGGTGTCTTCCTTGTCGGCCATCAGATTCTGGAAATGATGCCACGCCTTGAACGGGCGGAATTCGGTCGACGGACGGTCGGGATGGGAAAAATAGAGCTGGGTCATAATATCGAATCCACAATATCGGTTTGACCGTAAAATATTCGTTACCTACACTGATGTCAATAGGAACCTAATCTGCTGCTGGACGCTTGCTAGGCTCCACTGTATCAACCTGATAATACAGAGAGGTCATTATGCATCCAGTAGGCAAAAGCGAGGCAAGATTTGTCACATTGGACGCGATGCGCGGGTTTGCAGTGATGGGCATATTGGCGATGAACATCGTGGCCTTCGCAATGCCCGAATGGGCCTATGTAACGCCGCTTGCTTATGGCGGCGAAACGCAGAGCGAGCGTACTGCTTGGCTGATTTCATTCATATTGATCGATGGCAAAATGCGCGGGCTGTTCTCGTTGCTTTTCGGCGCGAGCATGATGCTGATTATCGAACGGGCCGATGCCAAGGATGAGAATGCCGCGCGGGTTCATTATTCGCGTATGTTCTGGTTGGCCCTGTTCGGACTGGCGCATTTTTTCTTCATCTGGATGGGCGATATCCTATTTTTGTACGCAATCGTCGGCTGTGTCGCGTTCCTGTTCCGTAACTGGGAGCCGCGCCGGCTGATAAAATGGGCGTTGATCATCTTTGTCACTGGCCTGCTGATTTGGGGCCTGCAGTTCGGCGGGTTGCAGTTCTTGCAAATGCTCGCCACCGCGCCCGGTGCGAGCCCCGATCTGGCAAGGCAATATCGCGAAATTATGGCCTCGTCCGATCTCGATTTTGATACAGCACGACAACTCGCTCTGCACCGGGGAGCCTATTCCGGGATCGTGGCGGACAAATTGGCAGACTGGGCTCAGCCATTTGGGCTGGTGCTACAGTCTAGCGCTGAGACACTGCCGCTAATGATGATTGGTATGGCGGTCAAAAAAAACGGGTTCATAACTGGCGAGTGGCCGCGCTCCGAATATGCCATGTGGGCCAAAACAATGTTGATTCCTGGACTATTTTTGAGCGCGTTGGCCGGAGGTTCGGTGACCTACGCAGGCTATGACAAAGTCGCCGCGCTTGGTGCGCTGTTTGCGTGGGGCGCGATCCCGCGCTTGATGCTGACGATTGGCTATGCTGCGTTGCTGGTCATGTTGATTGAAAGGATGGCGGGCAGTTGCGTGATCGTGCGCGTGACCGCAGCTGGACAGGCGGCCTTTACCAATTATCTCGGCACCAGCATCATAATGACTACGATCTTCTACGGATATGGCTTGGGCCTGTTCGGCTTTGTCAGCCGGGTCGAATTGTGGCTGTTTGTGGTATTCGCATGGGCGATAATGCTTTTGTGGTCAAAGCCGTGGCTGTCACGCTTCCGCTATGGGCCGATGGAATGGCTTTGGCGCAGCTTGGCGCGGGGTAAAATTCAAGCGCTGCGCCGCTAACGCTATTGCAATCAATTCGCATTAACGGTAAATAGCTCTGCAAGGAGCGAATCCATGATCGTTTGTGTGTGCAATGCCATAAGGGAAAAAGACCTCCGCGCTGCTGTGCGATGCGGGTCGGAGCGCCCGAATGATGTTTACGCGCGTCTTGGCCGCAAACCGAAATGCGGTCAGTGCCTGTCCTTCGCGCGCAATATCATAAGCACCGGACCTGCAATCGCTTAGCAATATCGAATCAATGCTTTGGCATTTTCAGTCTTATTGAACCTTCACTTGCGGACATTTAGCCGCTACTTTCATGCAAATTCACATGCAGGAGAACAGCCATGAAAGGTGACGCCAAGGTTATTGAGTTTCTCAACGAGGCACTCAAAAATGAACTGACTGCAGTCAACCAGTACTGGCTGCACTATCGGATGCTCGACAATTGGGGTGTAGCCAAACTTGCGCATTTCGAACGTCATGAATCAATCGACGAAATGAAACATGCCGATCAGCTGTCTGAACGGATCCTGTTCCTGGACGGATTGCCCAATTTCCAGTTGCTTGGACGGTTACGCATCGGCGAGACAGTAGAGGAAATACTAAAAGCCGATCTTGAGCTGGAATATGAAGCACTGCCGCTGCTGAAAGATGCAATCGCTTATTGCGAGAGTGTACGGGACTTTGTCAGCCGTGAACTTTTTGCACATATCCTCGAAAATGAGGAGGAGCATGTCGACATTTTGGAAAAGCAGTTCGATATGATTGCCCGCATGGGCATCGAAAATTACATCCAGCTGCAGTCGAAACCGGCAGAAGATTAATCAGCCGTAGCTCATCCCGCCAAGTGCATTGCGCTGGCTAAAGCCAGCGGGGCGTCTTTCGACCAAGGGACTAGCTTCGGATTCGAGCGCTGCGAGCGTCGCTTCGAATACAGGACGAAGGCGAACCACTTTTTCGACAAGCTCGGACGGATCGATCTGGATTTCGACGTAGTGGCGAGCTGCGACCTCGATTTCCTCAGAAAGCAAAGCAAGCTTATCGGCGCCAAACTGCCAGGATTCGCCCTTAAGCGTGTGCGCTGGCATGACAAGCTTGGATGAATCCTTCAGCCGCATCGCTTCCTCGATTGCCGCAACCGATTTGGTCCCGTCTTCACGGAAATATCCGAGAATCCTGACAAAACCAGCACCCAGCAAGTTGCGGGTTTCGGTAAATGTCTTCCAATCAATCAGGTCATCCGGCTGTTCGGTCAACTTCGGTTACTCCATCAACAGGTGATAATACGGCCCTGTCGGGTTCTTTTACACTGTCAGAAGTAAACAGAGCGTTGACGCATTCTGTTTGGGAAACTTTCTGTTCAGTCCTTGTCGGCGAAGGGATTCTTCGATGACCGGAAGTTGATCCGCACGGGCACCGCGCCGAAATCCAGATCGCGGCGGATGCCGTTAAGCAAATAGCGCGCATAGCTTGCAGGCAATTCGTCGGTGCGGTTGCCAAAGATAACAAATGTCGGCGGACGGTTGCGGGCCTGCGTCATATAACGCAGCTTAATGCGCTTACCGCCAGGTGCGGGTGGTGGATTGGCTGAAATCGCGGCCTCGAACCAACGGTTCAGAATGCCTGTAGGTACGCGCTTATTCCACGCCTCGCGCGCATCGAAGGCAGCCGAAATCATTTGATCGAGCCCCTTGCCGGTCATTGCGGAGACGGCAATCATCGGCACGCCTTTCAGTTGTGACAGACCGTCTTCCAACGCAGCGCGAATGCCGTTGAACAGACTGCTTGCATTTTCAGCTATATCCCATTTGTTGATCGCGATGATCAGTGCCCGGCCCTCCTGGATGACATGATCGGCAATTTTCAAATCCTGCACCTCAAGCCCCTTGGTCGCATCGAGCAGCAGCACCACCACCTCGGCAAAATCAATCGCGTGTCGCGCATCTGCGACCGACAGCTTTTCAAGCTTGTCCTGCACCTTGGCACGTTTGCGCATGCCAGCAGTGTCGATCAAGCGCACGCGGCGTTCGGTCAATAAGGGAGGGATATTGCCTTCTTCATCCGGCTCGCCCTGTTTGGGATTCGGGTCGGTCCAAAGCCATTCGACCGAAATGCTGTCGCGGGTAATTCCAGCTTCGGGACCGGTAATCAGCCGATTTTCACCCAGCAATTTGTTGATTAACGTCGATTTGCCTGCATTCGGGCGGCCGACAATCGCAAGTTTCAGTATCGCATCGGGGGCTTCGGGGTCTTGCACCTCGAACTGGCCGCCATCGATATGCGGCAGCAATTCCTGGAAAAGGTCAGCCATCCCTTCGCCATGCTCACCGCTGATAGCGATGGGATCGCCAAAACCTAGCGCATAACTCTCGAGTATGCCGTTATCGCCCTGCTTGCCTTCGGCCTTGTTAACTGCAAGCACCACCGGCGTCGCACTGCTCCTCAGCCAACGCGCGATTTCCTCGTCGAGCGGGGTAACGCCATCGCGGCCGTCGATCAGGAAAAGCGCAACCTGAGCCCCCGCAATTGCCGCCTCGGTCTGCATCCGCATCCGACCGGGCAGGGTGTCGGGGTCTTCATCCTCATAGCCTGCAGTATCAACAATCGTGAACTCGAGGTCGAACAGGCGGCCTTGCCCTTCGCGCCGATCGCGCGTCACGCCAGGTGTGTCATCGACAAGCGCCAGCTTCTTGCCAACCAGACGGTTGAACAAAGTCGACTTGCCGACATTGGGCCGACCGATAATGGCTACCGTCGGCAACATGCCGGATGTCCCTTCTTAGTTATCCGCGAAAAGCCGAAACCCGGCCCGAGTCGTCTAAAACATAAAGCGTGTTGTTGGCGACAATCGGTGCCAGCGATACGGGCGATTTGAGGTCGAAAGATTTACTCGCTGTCCCATCGGCGGGTGCAACCGACCAAATTTCGCCGCGAGAATTGGCGACGACTAATCGTCCACCTGCGAGAACAGGGCCCTGCCAGCTGACCGGACCCTTTTTCTTCTCCTCATTTTCGTAGCGCTGTAATTTGGAAATCCACCGGATCTTACCGCTCGAACGCGCAACGCAAAGCAGTTTTGCTTCATCGGTCATAACGAATATCCATTCACCAGCAGCAACCGGCGTCGAAATGCCCGCGATATTGATTTCCCAAATCCGCTGGCCTGTGACCAGCTCGTAAGATGCCATCCGTCCACCCTTGCCGAGCGCAAAGACGCGGCCACGGTCAATAACCGGGTCCGCGTCAATATCGGTAAGCGTCGAAACCGAGGTGGACATCGCGGTGCGCGACAGCGTGTCGCTCCACAGACTACGGCCATTTTCATATCGATAGGCCGCAAGTTCGCCGCTTGAATAACCAGCTATCACGGTGCCTTGTGCTGCTGCCGGCGCGCCTACGCCAAAAATGCCGGACGCAGCCACAGGACCTGCTTCATTCCATTGCGGCTCGCCGTCTGTTTGCCGCAGCGCATAAATCTGATTGTCCTGCGTCATGACATAGATATTACCGTTCGAAAGCGTCGGCGCTCCACGCAGCGGGCCTGCTGGACGCTTTTTCCAGACCAATGCGCCAGTATCGGCGGCAAGCGCGGCAACATCGCCAACGCCATTTGTCGCAAAGACGTTGGTGCCGGTCGCGCTAACCCCGCCGCCAAAGCGCGAGGGCTTGCCGTCGTCTTCGACTTCGAGTGCATTGGACCAGATTTGTGCACCGCTACTTGCGTCAAACGCAGTTACGCGCGCAGTGGTGTCGACGACATAAAGACGCCCATCGCTCATCACTGGGCTCGCGGCGAGACGCGCGCGCGGGTTGGCACCGGTGACATTTGCGGTCCAGGCTAGTGAAAGGCCCTGACCAAGCTCCACATGGCCGGGCGATTTTGATGCGTTACCGCCGGGCTGTGCCCAGGCATCGTTAACGGTGGGTGACGGAAGGATGACCGAAACACTCGCCAATGCCGGGTCGACTTCCATGTCGCGCTCTGTGCCCAATATGTCAACGCGGTTACCCACTGTTGGCGTGTTGTTTTTCTTGCCTGCATCGCCGCGCACGCTGTCGAGGACTGCACAACCAGCCAGCGATGCAGATGCGACCAGAGCCAGTAGCAATTTTGCGCTATTCTTCACGTAATCACTCTCCTTTTGCGGCAGTTTCTGCTGCCGTCGTTGCCGCATTGCGCTTTTCATCAAGCTGAACGGTATCGACACCCAAGGCGCCCGCCATCTGTTGCGCGCGGCTGCGAAGGCTTTGCGGCAGCCCATCTTGCTTCGCAATCTGTGCAAAAATGGGGCCGGCAAGATTGTCTTTGCCCAATTTCACATAAGCCAAAGCGGTCAGCTCGCCAGCGCTGCCAAACCAGGCGTGGCCCGGAGTGGCCAACGTCCTCAGCCTATCGACGACTTTTTGCGGTGGCAATGTATCGAATTCTGCGCTGGTCTGGCGAATGAGTGCAAGGTCGCGGAAAGTCTGCGGCAGGCTGCTGTCGTTGGCGACCTTAGCGTATATCGCAATGGCTTCCTTGATCTTGCCATCTTCGCCGAGAAGGTTGGCCTCCACCAATTGGGCCATTGCACGATATCCGGATTGATCGGCCTTCGCGAGCGTCGCTAGCTTGGCACGCGCCTCTTTTTCTTGTCCGGCGCGCAACTTGTCCATGGCATCGACAAATTCCTCGCCCTGCCTACCCGCGGCGGCCTGCTTCTGATTCTGGTAAACTATCCAGCCGCCAAATGCCAAGAGAGCGGCGACGATCGCCGCCAAAAGCCACCGGCCATAACGAGTCCAGAAACTGGTAAGATCGCTTGCGCGGACCGCATCGTCCACTTCGCGCAGGAAAGCCTCATCGCTACCGGCGCGTTTATCAGTCGGTGTCAAAGCCAAAAGGGCCTCCGAATTCTTATGGTAAACATGATATCGCCGCCGTCCTTAGCCGGACTCTGCACGATAGGCCAGCCTGCTTTATACCGGCTGATACAACTGGTCTGGTCCTGGGAAGCTGCGGTCGCGCACGCCGCTGGCATATTCACGCACGGCCTCTTCGACGCTGACTCCCATATTGCCGAATTTCTTCACAAATTTGGGCACGCGATCAAACAGCCCGAGCATGTCTTCGGTCACGAGCACCTGCCCGTCGCATTGCGCCGACGCGCCGATGCCGATGGTAGGGCAAGCTATTTTGTTGGTGATTTCTATAGCAATCGGCTCAAGCACGCCTTCGATGACCATGGAAAACGCCCCTGCTTCAGACATAGCGACCGCGTCTTCGACAATTGATCGGGCTTCCTCCGGGCTTTTTCCACGCACGCCATAGCCCCCCAAGATATTCACAGCCTGCGGCGTCAGGCCAACATGCGCCATAACCGGGATGCCGCGTGAGGTGAGGAACTCGACGGTCGGTGCAAGCACTCTACCGCCTTCCACCTTGACTGCTGCCGCACCGGTTTCCTTTAGCAGCCGCGCGGCATTGCTGAAAGCCTGCTCAGGCGAGGCTTCATAAGAACCGAATGGCATGTCGACTATAACCGCCGCATGATAGCTTCCGCGAACCACAGCCGCACCATGCGCCGCCATCATCTCCATTGTGACGGCGACGGTATGCGGCAGACCATAAATAACCTGGCCGAGCGAGTCGCCGACCAGCAGCATGTCACAATGCGGGTCGAGCAACTGCGCCATGCGAACTGTATAAGCGGTCAGCATCACCAAAGGCTCGCCGCCTTTCCGCTGTCTAATGCGCGGCACAGTGAGCCGTTTCATCGGCGAGGGTGTTGGGTTCGCGCGGCTAGTGGATGTGTCGAAAGTGAGTGTCTGGGGGCGTGTGGACATACGGCGGGGCTTAGACGCTAAAAGCGTCAGGCAAAAGCGGGAATGGACATGATGTTATTTATATTTGACTCAAAGTTAAAAATAACTAACAATATGTACGAAAAACATAACATTGGAGAATATTGTATGTCGTTCCGCGAGAAAATTCACTGGGCTTCATTTTTTGCCCTCTTGGTGGCGTTCGGTTGGTATTTCCTGACTTATCCGTGGAAAATTATCGGGACTGCTGCGGGCGTAGGGGCGGTTGCTGGTATGCTGGTGCCGGTGACAATCATTATCATCAGTGTCATGACAATCACTGCAGCCTTCTTTGCAATTCGGACGCCGAAAGAGGCAAATCTGAAAGAGGATGAACGCGAACGCACTATCCACATACGCGGCACGCACCTTGCTTATTACCCTTTGGTGCTGGGCGTTTGGGCCAACATGATCGCAATGTTCTACCGGCTGAGTGTCGGTGAACATCTCAACTTGCTAATCGCGACGGTGGTTATTGCAGAGCTGGTGCGTGTCGGGTCGCAGCTCTATTATTATCGTCGGGGATATTGAGCATGGCGCCCGCTCCCTTCAATAATGATATCAGAACCCTGCGCTTTCTCGCCAGCGAAATGACGCAAGGCGATCTCGGTGACAAGGTCGGAGTCACCCGTCAGACCATCGCCGCCATCGAGCAGGGTAAATATTCGCCGTCACTTGAGGTCGCTTTCCGCATCGCGCATGTCTTCGGTAAGCCATTAGAAGAGGTTTTTCGCTGGCAAAACGATATTCCTTGAACGCTGTGCTGCGGCGAATAAACGCCCGCTCACAGCTTTGATCGGGCCTCGAGCTTATCGGGCGGCAGCGGCAACTGCTTCTGTGACATTGTCGCTGAAAATGCCGTCAACCCCGGCAGTCAGATACGCATCGATTTCGGTTTCTAAATCGCCAATTCCGCGAGGATCAATTCCTGACTTCTGGCCAAGCGGCAGGAAGTAATTTTCGCGGCGGAAGGTCCATGGATGAACGGCAAGACCTACTTTGTGTGAATCGGTGATGAGGCTGGTCGGTTCGCTTAAATTGCCAAGCAGGGTACGCGGGATGACGAGAGCTTTGTTAGGACCAATGCCGTCAGCATAAGTTGACACCAGCTTTAAGCCCTCGGCAGTTGCCATCGCCGCATACGTAAGATCGGCACGGTCGGGGGGGCTACCCTTTTCATCCATCAACTGGATCAGCCGCACTTTCGTTTTGCCGCGCAATGCCTTTAGATTTTCGACTTCGAAAGACTGGATGAAAACCGGAGATGTCTTTTCGACGTAACCATATTTGGTTAGCAGCGCCAATAACGGGGCTTCGTGAGGCAGGCCAATTGACGCGAAATAGCTGGGATGCTTGGTCTCTGGATAGACGCCGACGCCGCGTGCCTTGGCCAGTTCCAATATCTCTTCGAAGGTCGGGACTTCGAACTGTCCATCATAAGCCATATTGGCTTTGCGCAATTGCGGTAGCCGTTCTTTGGCGCGCAATGTTTTGAGCTCGGTCAGCGCAAAATCTTCGGTGAACCAGCCGGTCATCTGCTGACCGTCGATAGTCTTCGTCTTTTTTCGGTCGGCAAACTCGGGTTTCGCCGAGACATCGGTGGTTTCGGAAATCTCATTCTCGTGCCGTGCGACAAGAATGCCGTCTTTGGTCAAAACCAGGTCCGGTTCGATATAATCCGCACCCTGCTCAATCGCCAGCGTGTAGGCGGCAATGGTGTGTTCGGGACGTTCACCGCTGGCACCGCGATGGGCGATGACAATAGCTGGGCCGTTTAGGGGTTTTTCCATAGCTTGGCTTTCCGAAACCGAACAGGCGGGGAGGAGGGCGGCGATCAGGAGCGGGACCAGATATTTCATGAAGTGGCCATTGCGCAAGCCTATGTCATCATGATGACAATTGCGACCTGCCCGCATTACCCGACTTCAACCCCCTTCCAAAACGCAATCCGGTCGGTGATTTCGCTCGCTGCCGATTTTGGCTCGGGATAATACCAAGCCGCATCGGAGTTGGTTTTGCCGTCAACAATCAGCGAATGATAACGCGCTGTACCCTTCCAGCCACAGACTGACGTGGTCTCGCTGCCTTGCAGATAATCGATATTCACCGCGTCACGCGGGAAATAATGGTTTCCCTCGACAATGACGGTATTATCCGATTGGGCGATTATGGCGCCGTTCCAGCGTGCGGTGACCATGATATTTTCCTTTGGTTAGAATTTCACCGTATCATAGACAGCTGGGTTGAACCCGACCAGCAGTGTTTCGCCGCCTTCGACCACCGGGCGTTTGATCATCGACGGGTTGGAAAGCATGAGCGCAATGGCTTTTGTTTCGTCGATGTCTGCCTTGTCGGCTTCGGGTAATTTCTTGAATGTCGTGCCGGCCCTATTGAGGAGGGTTTCCCACTCGACCTGCTTACTCCACCGATCAAGGTCGGCTTTCGTCACGCCAGCCTTTTTATAGTCGTGAAAATGGTAGGCCACGCTGCGGCCATCAAGATACACCCGCGCCTTTTTGACCGTGTCGCAGTTGGGAATGCCGTAAAGGGTAATGGTCATTTGGGGTTTCCGTAGTTGATTATGATCTTTTCTGCCGCAGCAACCGCGACTGCACGCGCCTTATCCGTATCGCCGTCCAGAACGCGCGCCAATGTTACACCCATCCGGCGATAGGGGCGGGTGACCGGCTTGCCGAAAATGCGCGCGTCGACATGCGTTTCGCCCGTTGCGAGTGCGAGCGCTTCGGCAAGGCCGGTGATGCTGAAATCCTCGGCTTCGCGGTCGGCGAGGACCACGGCGCTTGCCGATGCGCCGAGCATGGCGATGTCTGGTATCGGCAGGCCCAGGATGGCACGTGCGTGAAGGTCGAATTCGGTGAGCGTTTGCGACACCAAAGTCACCATGCCGGTGTCATGCGGGCGGGGTGAGAGTTCCGAGAAAATGACCTCGTCGCCCTTTACGAAAAACTCGACCCCGAACAGCCCGTAACCACCCAGCGCATCGACCACCTTGGCTGCCATATCCTGCGCCGATTCGAGTGCCGCCGCGGACATCGCCGCCGGTTGCCAGCTCTCGCGGTAATCGCCGCGTTCCTGCCGGTGGCCGATAGGTGGGCAAAAATGCACCCCGTCTTTTGCCCGGACAGTCAGCAGCGTAATCTCGTAATCGAAATCGATAAACTGCTCGGCAATAACGCGCAGCCGGTCACCACGCATACCATCTGCCGCATAATCCCACGACGCGTCGATATCGGCCTCAGTTCGTATCGTACTCTGGCCCTTGCCCGATGACGACATAACCGGTTTGACGACTAAAGGCAGGCCAAGTTGCGCAACTGCGGCGCGGAGTTCCTCACGGCTTTCGGCATACAGATAATGCGACGTATTCAGCCCCAGCTCTGACGCCGCGAGATCACGAATCGCATCGCGGTTCATCGTAAGCTGTGCGGCACGGGCGGACGGAACGACGGTGAATCCTCTGGCTTCATAATCAGCGAGAACCTCGGTGCGGATTGCTTCGATTTCAGGTACAATGAAGTCTGGAAGATGCTTCTCGATGGCTGCACCGAGTGCCGCTGCGTCAAGCATTGAAAATACCTGAGCTTCGTCTGCCACCTGCATCGCCGGTGCCTCGGCATAGCTGTCGCACGCGACAACATGGCACCCGAGCCGTTTGGCCGCGATAACAAACTCGCGCCCCAATTCGCCCGATCCAAGCAATAAGATTTTTGCTGTCGGTGTCATTTATAATGCTCCCTCCGGTCGCCAAAATCGCGCACGCGTTTGCGCCATGCCCGATAGCTGCCGGGCTTGAGTTGGGTCCGCATGATTGCCTTTATTTGGTCCGGCGTTACGCCGTGCTGAGCTGAAATCTGATTGAAGCTGATATGGTCCGACAGTGCCATTTCAACGATTTCACTAAGCTGCGACGAGGTTAGACTAGATGACATGTTGCTTAAACTTGCCATTGGCAAATACGCGATGTGTCGGCGGGTGCACCGCATTGGCACCCGCGGTCAATAAACTGCTCGATTCTTTCCATGAACTGCTTTCGTCTCAATCGGTGGGGCACGCAATATCGAAGTGAAAGACATTAATATAGTTCGTCGAAACAGTTGTCTGTGTGCTTGCCAGAAACGGGAAAAGGCTTCACAACGATTGGATGGCTAACATCATTGCATTCCTCTTTGGACTTATCGCCCTAGTCCTTGCCGTTATCGGCTTCATACCGTTGCTGGGTTGGCTCAACTGGCTTATCATTCTGATTGCGGGCGTCGGCGCGGCTTTCGGTTTCGCATCGGACAAGAATTCCGGCCGCAATTTCTGCTTCGTGGTTATGGCGATCTGCGCGCTGCGACTGTGGATGGGCGGCGGGATCATCTGACCGGGCCGCAAAACCCGAAGAGCCAGCCCCCCGCAATCGACCGCAATGGCCTGCTGGCGGCCATCGGCGCGTATACGGCGTGGGGCTTCATGCCGGTGTTTTTCAAACAGTTGGCGGCTGTGCCTGCAGTCGAGATTATTGCGCACCGGATTATCTGGGCGGTCCCTTTGTTGCTCGTCATCATGGCGTTCCGGCGGCAGCTGCGCGAATATCTGGGCGTGCTGGCAAATTGGAATTTGCTGCGCTGGATGCTGGCAAGCGGCGCGCTGATCTCGGTCAACTGGCTGGTTTATGTGTGGGCGGTTAACAGCGAGCATATTTTGGCGGCGAGTTTCGGATATTATCTCAACCCACTACTCAACATATTGATGGGTACTGCGTTCCTCGGCGAACGGCTGAACCGCACGCAAATTGCTGCCGTAGCAGTCGCCGCTATAGGTGTTGCGGTAATGGGCGCTGGCGCGCTCGATACCCTTTGGGTCAGCTTGTGCCTTGCCACCAGCTTCTGTATTTATGGGCTGGTACGGAAAATGGCGCCTGTAGGTGCCGTCCCCGGCCTGGCTGTCGAAACGACCTTATTATTGCCCATCGCGATGGCGACGGCCTTCTGGTTTGCTTGGGGCAGTCCCCACCCCGGTTGGGGCAGCACCCCGCAAACGACCTGGCTGCTGGTTGCAGGCGGTGCGATTACGGCGATACCGTTATTGTTGTTCGCCACCGCCGCACGGCGCATGAGCTATAGCGCGCTCGGCTTTATCCAGTATCTTGCACCAACCCTGCAGTTTTTGTGTGGCGTCCTGCTCTACGGTGAAGCGCTATCGACTGCGCGACTTATCAGCTTTGGCCTCATTTGGCTGGCACTGGCGATATTCAGCTGGGACGGAATTAGGCGGATGCGGGTGGCTTAGGCGACGAACCGCCAGCCAATATCTTCACCGGCATGGAAGGGTACAATCGGCGTTCCATTAGCATCCACGGTTTCGGGGACCGTTATAGTTGCACGCTCCAGTGTCACGGTGCCATCGTTCAATGGCAGGCCATAAAAACGCGGGCCGTTCTCCGATGCGAATGCCTCAAACTTGTCGAGTGCCCCTTCCTCGTCGAATACAGCCGCATAGCTCTCTAGTGCGTAAGGTGCGTTGAAAATTCCGGCGCAGCCGCAAGCGCTTTCCTTAGCCGATTTTGCGTGTGGTGCGCTGTCTGTCCCGAGGAAATATTTGCGGCTGCCCGATGTTGCCGCCTTGCGCAGCGCGAGACGATGCATCTCGCGTTTAGCCACAGGCAAGCAATAGGCATGCGGACGAATGCCGCCTGTAAACATCGCATTGCGGTTAATGTGCAGATGCTGCGGCGTTATGGTTGCTGCGACATTCGGGCCGCTGTCATCGATAAATGCCGCTGCGTCGGCGGTGGTGATATGTTCGAAGACGATTTTGAGTTCGGGCAGGTCCCGCACGAGACCCGACAGTGTACGCTCGATAAACACGGCCTCCCGGTCAAAGATATCGACTTCGTGGTCGGTAACCTCGCCGTGGATTAGTAGCGGCATGCCGATTTGCGCCATTCGGCCGAGCGCAGGCATGATTCTGGTAATATCGGTCACGCCCTGCGCGCTGCCAGTGGTAGCGTGCGCGGGGTAAAGCTTGGCGGCAGTAAAAACGCCCTGTGCGTACCCTCGGGCGAGTTCCTCACCGTCCATGCCATCGATTAGATAGGCGGTCATCAGCGGAGTGAAGTCGATACCGTCCGGCACGGCAGCCAATATCCGGCCGTGATAGGCGGCTGCTGCTTCAACGCTCGTCACAGGCGGTGACAAATTGGGCATTACAATAGCGCGGGCAAATTGCCGTGCGGTGAAGGGCACGACCCCGCGCATGATATCGCCGTCGCGAAAATGCAGGTGCCAGTCGTCGGGGCGGCGGATCGTAAGCGTATCGGTCATGGGCTTCCCTTTAG
>JANMQN010000085.1:0-6624 GCA_031370535.1 Sphingomonadales bacterium
CTACCGGCGCGCTGGTGTTGTTGTTGGCCGTGTTGCCCTGATATTGGTCAGCGGAAATGGCTGTGCTTGATAGGCCAAAGCCGATAACCAGAACAGACTCGGTCACAAGTTTTTCATATTTATTATTCTTCTTTATCATGATGATTATCCCGCTGTGACCCATGTTCGCGGGCCTGCAAATGTTGTCTGCCCGCCGGGGTGAGGACACTCAATGGATAGCGTGATTGAAATTTAACGAGTTGCGACAACGCAATATCAGAGCGCGGGAAACTACGTGCGGCAATTTACGTGTTTGCCAGATCCTCTTATGTCCTATCGCTTGCGTCGGCAGGTGTCTGAGCAATAGAGAACGTTATCCCAATCTTTTTCCCATTTTTTTCGCCATGTAAACGGGCGCTGGCACTGAAGGCAGTTCTTGCTGGGAAGGTCGCTCTTTTTTCGCATTTTCGGCATCGCAATTCATCATAGCCGATCCTCAGCAAACCGCTACAAAGTTGTATTTTTGTCACCTTCGTAACGATATTTTCAGCGCAACAACTAAGTGATTGCTGCGCAGCATTTATCGCGATATTGCTACAGCAATGCTTTTCGGTAGCTCAGTGGGATGCTGGGGGGCAATAAAAAATTCATCCCCAAGAAAAACCCGGAAAAACCGGGACCGACCAAACAGGAGAGAGAAACATGAAATTGGGAAACCGCGTCTTCA
The DNA here is from genome assembly GCA_031370535.1 of Sphingomonadales bacterium. GTDB lineage: Bacteria > Pseudomonadota > Alphaproteobacteria > Sphingomonadales > Sphingomonadaceae > Sphingorhabdus_B. The sequence goes on from JANMQN010000085.1 coordinate 707, forward strand.
AGACGGCTATGCTATCCACTATCAGTATTGCGTCAATGAGCTTTGCCTCGACCGCATATGCGCAGGACGAAGCGCCGCAGGCTGAAGAAGCCGCCGACGAAAACGTCATAATCGTCACGGCGACCAAGCGCGAACAAACGCTGCAGGATGTCCCTATTTCGGTATCTGTAACCAGTGCGGAAACCATTGAGCGCGCGCAGGTCCGTGATCTTATCGATCTCCAGACGCTGGTTCCCTCGCTAAAGGTCGGCCAGCTGCAAAGCTCGGCCAACACCAATTTCATCATCCGCGGCTTCGGTAACGGTGCCAACAATGCCGGAATCGAGCCTTCGGTCGGCGTATTCATCGATGGCGTTTATCGTTCGCGTTCGGCAGCACAGATTGGTGACCTTGCCAATATTCAACGTGTCGAAGTGTTGCGTGGTCCACAGTCCACCTTGTTCGGCAAGAACGCCTCGGCCGGCATTATCAGCATCGTGACCAAAGAACCGCAGTTCGAGTTCGGCGGCGGTGTAGAAGTATCGTATGGCAATTATGACGCGCTCGTCGTTCGCGGTAATGTCACCGGCCCAATCGCAGAAACTTTGGCTGTTAGCCTTGAAGCCAATTATAACAAGCGCGACGGTTACATTAATGTCGTAAATCGTGGCACAGATTCCAACGATCGAAATCGCTGGGGTGTGCGCGGGCAAATCCTTTGGGAACCCAGTGATACAGTCAAACTGCGGTTAATTGCCGATTATGACAAAATCGACGAAATCTGCTGCGGTGTGGCAAACGTATTAAACGGCCCAACCGGGGGGGTTGTGAACGCCTTAGCCGGCGGCGTCGGACTCGATCCCAACAAACCCTACTCTTACAATGTTTACCAGAATTTTGAATCGGTGAATAAGATTAAGAATTACGGCTTTTCGGGGCAGATCGATTGGGATCTAACCGACCAACTCGCGCTGACCAGCATTAGCGCGTATCGTGCTGTTCGCTCATTCACCAACCAAGATTCGGATTTCACTAGTGCCGATCTGATCGGTGATAACCGCGCCAAAACGGCAATTGATACATACACGCAAGAATTGCGCATTGCTTCAGACTTTGATGGACCGCTTAATTTTCTGGTTGGCGGCTTTTACTTTAACGAAAAGATCGATATTGCGTCGCAGCTGACATATGGCGCGAACTTCCGCGCTTACGCAAACGCGCTAACAGGCGGTCAGTATGCAGCACTTGAGCCCACTCTTCGCGCACTTTCGGGGCTACCAGCAGCAACGCCAACGACACAGTTCGGGGCGCAGGGTCAGGGCCGTTTCGAAAATTACGACTACAAAAACGAATCCTATTCGATATTTGGACAAGTCGATTTCGAGGTCGTTGAAAATCTGACACTAACCGCCGGTTTCAACTATACTCATGACGAAAAACAGGTGGTGACTGCAAACACCAGCACCGACGTATTTTCCAATATCGATTTGGTTCAGGCTGGGGCAAATGCCGGCTTCCTTCCTGCTGCTCGTGCGCAACCTTGCGGCGGGACCACCATTATTAATGGCGTGAACTGCAACGGGTTCCTTGCATTTCGTCCGCTGCAGTTCCTACCGCGATTCCTTAACTTTCCTAACGCGGTCGAAGACGGAAAAACCAATGATAGCGATTGGTCATACACCCTAAGAGCGAACTACAAATTTGATGAACGGATGAGCGGCTACATCACCTATGCAACCGGCTTCAAGGCGACGTCGTTCAATTTGTCGACCGATAGCCGTCCGTTCCCGACCGATTTTATTCCCGGTTCGCCTGCGCAAGTTCCCGCACCGGCAGCATCGCCCATCCGTTCGGCCGGACTTGCCCTCAACAACCTTACAGCAGGTACCCGCTATGCCGGGCCGGAAGATGCCACAGTCTACGAAATCGGCCTCAAGGGTCAGTTCCCGGGCTTTGGTTTCAACCTTGCCTTGTTCAAGCAGGTACTAAAGGGTTTCCAGAGCAACGTGTTTACCGGAACCGGCTTCGTTCTCGGCAATGCCGAAAAGCAGTCTACGAAGGGTATGGAAATCGATGCGACGATTACGCCGACCAGAGGCCTAAACTTCACTGCTTCCTATACGTACCTTGATCCAAAGTTCGACAAGTTCACGGGTGGTTCAGCGTTCAACGCCGGAAACAACATCGTCCCGACAAATCTGACGGGGCGAACGCCAACTGGTATTTCGAAGCACAGCGTATCGGTCGGCGGCACGTACAATATTGAAGTCGGTAACGGCAATGCATTGATCCTGCACACCGACTATCAGTTGAACAGTGCGTATCAGATTGCACAAGGCCTGCCCTACAAGGCAGCCATTGAGTCGCTCAACGCGTCGGTTGCTTTCGCTTTCGAAAACGGGCTTGAGATCAGCGTATGGGGCCGCAACCTGACCGAGCCGCAATATAATCCAGTGATTTTCGCTTCGGTTGCACAATCGGGCAGCCTGTCCGGCTACCCACCACCGCCGCGTTTCTACGGTGCATCAGCCAAGTTCAAGTTCTAGTATAAAATCTTTCGTGGGGGAGATGGCCGGGGCAGCATTGCTGCTCCGGCTTTTTCTTTGGGCGGCATGCGGCTGGCAAATCCGTGAGTAGCGATACTGCTAACGCTTCTAAATTTTGAGAGGTGCTACTCTAAGCCCAAAAATCAAACTGGCGCTTGAGGGTTTTTCGGAGGAACATCCCTCAGACGATTTCAACTTCCGCAAAACTGGTGCCCGAGGGCGGATTTGAACCACCGACACGCGGATTTTCAATCCGCTGCTCTACCCCTGAGCTACTCGGGCTACACGGCGAAAACCGCGTGGGAGCGCAGCCTATAGAGAGGCGATATGCCCCTTGGCAAGCGCAAAATCAGTCACGTTCGCCGTCGTCGAAGCTATCGGCATAATCCGCAGCCGGACCCGGCACACGATAGCCTTCATCCAGCCATTTCAGCAGGTCACGGTCCTTGCAACCCTGGCTACAAAACGGCGCAAAAGCCTGCTGCTGGGGCTTTTTGCATAAAGGGCATTGATTACGCTTGGCTGACATGGACATGCCCATAACCGGACATCGCCGCGTCGGCAACAATCGCCAGCGGAGCGCCCGTCATCCGTTCGCACAATTGGCGCTGCTTTTGCCATTCAGGAGCCGATAACAACGTCGCAACCGGCAGCGGCGCAGTTATGGTGCGAGCACCAAAGCCATCTGACCTGCTTGCCTCGCGCAATAGCCACAACGCCTGTGTTTCATCGGACAGCACCGCAATCCGCGTGCCAAACAATATATCCAGAACGGACGGGCGCGGACGCGCGCGAACCACTTGCATCATGCCAAAGCCGTTGACTGCTGTACTTTCAAACGGCCGTGGATCATCGATACTTGCGTCGCGAAATGCGTCGGCTATTACTTGCCTATCCTGTTTCGATTCCACCGCAATGAAATCAATCATAACCATCGCCCCCACCCGATACAGCCGGAGCAATCGCGCTATTTCGCGCGCGGCGGCAATGTTGATTGCCATTGGATCGCCGGTGCCATCGATATCAAAGACCAACCCTGCTTTGGTGCGCTGAAAACTGATTATCGCATCGCCAGCCTGGGTTGACCCCGACAGCGCACAAGCAAACGCATCCGAAATGTCGGCATGTCTCCGGATTTGCCGACCCGTAGCGTTTAGCCGCTTCTCCCAGAGCGATTGAGCCGTTGGCAGACATGACGGCAACGCATCAATTAACTGCGCTTCGGCCAACTTAACAAGGCCTGGCTCGGCAATTGCTTCCCTGGTGATCTGAAAGATGGCATTGCTGCCTTCGGTCAGTCCAGTGCCACGACGAACGAGCATCTGCCGTCCGTCATCAGCCGTCAGATAGGCGCCGGTCTTGGTTTTGCTATCAACGCGCGCGCTGCCAACTTCGCCAACGGCAAAATTCTGGTCGCGCTGGATATGAATTTCAACGATATGTCCGTCTCTAACGAGCGCAGCCCGGCGCTCACCAGGAGCATCGTCGAGCCACAGCTCAGCCAATATTATAACCCGATGCTCGAAGCAGAATGCGGGTTTCATATAATGGCAGACCGATGACGCCTGAATGGCTGCCTGCCATCCAGTCGATCAATGACTCCGCCCTGCCCTGTATCGCGTAACCGCCCGCTTTGCCCAAACCCTCGCCGCTGTCGATGTAGCTTTGGATTTCGTCGTCCCCGAGCCGCTTGAACCGGACAATGCTGTCGCTCATCCGGCTGCGTAACCGTCCGTCGACATCGATAACCGCGACCGCACTCAATACATGATGGCGGCGTCCGCTCAGCAGCTCCAGGAAACCGCGTTGCATGTCCGCGTCTGCAGCCTGTTGCAAAATCCGGCGACCAACCGCCACCGTCGTATCTCCGGCAACGACAATTTCGCCCTCACCGCGCGCAACCGCCCGCGCCTTCTCTTCGGCCATCCGCAATGCGTAGACGCGCGGCACCTCGCCTTTGCGTGGATTTTCATCGATGTCGGGAGACGCGACACGGTTCGGGAGCACGCCAAGACGCGCGAGCAAGTCCCGTCTGCGCGGACTTGACGATGCCAAAGTGAGTTTGGGGTTCAGACCCAAGGTCTGCCGCCCTTATTTGAAGCGGTAAGTGATCCGGCCCTTGGTCAGATCATAAGGAGTGAGTTCGCACAAAACCTCATCACCGACCAGAACGCGGATTCGGTTTTTACGCATTTTGCCAGCGGTATGGCCCAATACCTCATGGCCATTTTCCAGCTCGACACGGAACATCGCGTTCGGCAGCAATTCGCGCACCGTTCCGCGCATTTCCAGAAGTTCTTCTTTTGCCATTCGGCCCCTTAAATCGTCAAATTTCCAATGTTGCAGCGCCCTTAAACGGTATGAAGCAAAAAGGGAAGAGCTACCGCGTAATCGCGGTATTGCGACAAAATGCGACAAAGTGCAGCTTCCGTCCATCTGCCAAATGGCTATTACCGCGACCAACGACAACATAAAACAGAAGCGTGTTCTCCCCCCATGCGTAAATGCACCTTACTCACATCCATATTACTGGCGTCGACTGCCTTGCCCGCCTGGGCTCAGGATGCCGATCCCGGAATTCCCGTAACAACCGATGAAGACGAACCGCTTTCAACCGACATCGTCGTTGTTGCCGAACGGATCAGAGGAGCGGTCGACACCGACGTGCCGCCCGTTGAGCAGCTCGAAGAAGCCGACATTGCGGCATTGGGTGCATCATCGGTAACAGACCTGCTGGCTGCGGTAGCACCGCAGACCGGGTCCGGTCGCGGGCGCAGTGGTGGTCAACCGGTGGTTCTACTGAACGGACAGCGAGTGTCGGGCTTTCGAGAACTGCGCGATTTGCCACCGGAGGCCATTCGTCAGGTGCAGATTTTTCCGGAAGAATTGGCACTCAAATATGGATTTCGGCCCGATCAGCGGGTGATCAATTTCATCCTCAAAGAGAATTTTGCCTCGTTCGTGACCGAATTGGAACGTCAGCAGCCGCAAAGTGGCGGTTTTTCAAACAACGAGGTCGAGGCGACGCTGACCTACATCGGGTCGAGCAGCAGGCTCAATCTCGACTTCGAGTATGAACAGGCCTCATCGCTCACAGAGCGCGAGCGGGACATTATTGACTCAAGTGGCACCTTTCAGTCACTTGGCGGTAATATCACAGGGCTTGGTATCAATGGCGAGATTTCGCCAGTCTTGAGCGCATCAGCAGGCCGGACCGTTACCCAGGCAGGTGTTCCGGTTTCTGCAAATCCGACACTGGCGCAATTTGCAGCGAATGCTGGTGTTCTGAACAGCGGCGACATTGGGCAGTATCGCACTTTGTTGCCAGAGACCGAACGGTTCGAAGTGAACGGCACCTGGAGCAAATCGCTCGGACCGCAAACAACCTTCTCG
>JANMQN010000086.1:0-3857 GCA_031370535.1 Sphingomonadales bacterium
CGATATGCTCGCCAACCTTCACAGCAAGGACGCCGAAGTCGTCGATGCCCGCGGTGCCGGTCGGTTTACCGGGGAAGAAGCTGAGCCACGCCCTGAAATGGCGTCCGGTCACATCCCGGGAAGCCGCAACCTGCCTTATGGCAATCTTTATAAAGCCGACGGCACCTGGAAACGCGGCGATGATTTGACGGCTGCATTCAAGGACGCAGGTGTCGATCTGGATAAACCGATGATCACCACCTGCGGATCGGGCATGACAGCCGCCGTAGTCCTGTTCGGCGCGCGGCTGACCGGCAAAAAAGACGTCGCGCTATATGATGGCAGCTGGTCCGAATGGGGCCTGGATAAGGACACGCCTAAGGCCCAGGGTGCGGCTTGAGCCATAGCGGAGATTCCAAAAAGCCAGCCACAAAAATCGTTACAGGCGGCCGCAGCAAAGCGCTGACTGGTCCCGTCGTAAATGCGCCTGTTTGGCGCGCCAGCACGCATCTTTATGATGATGTCGCGGCGCTTGAGGCGGGCAAAAAAAGTAACGAAGACGGACGCTTTTTTTATGGGCGGCGGGGCTCGCCGACCCAATGGTCGTTGTCTGAGGCGCTCACCGCGATGGAGCCAGGCGCGCATGGCACGATGCTTTATCCTTCAGGGGTTGCAGCCATTTCATGCGCGTTGCTTTCAGTGCTAAATCCCGGCGATGTGCTGCTGATGACGGACAATGCCTACGACCCCAGCCGCGCCTTTGCAGACGGCTTCCTGAAGCGCTTCGGGGTCAAGACCCGCTATTTCGATCCAATGACCAATGATATCGCGGGTTTGTTTTGCGAGCGCACCAAGGCAATTCTGCTTGAAACGCCTGGCAGTCTGACTTTTGAGGTGCAGGATGTCCCCTCCATTTGCTCCGAGGCGAAGAAACGTGGCGTTGTGACCTTGCTCGATAACACATGGGCGACGCCGTTTTTCTTCACTGCGCTCGACAAGGGCGTGGACATGACAATCCTTGCCGCGACCAAATATATTGTCGGGCACAGCGATGTGATGCTTGGCAGCGTTACGACGCATAAAGGTTTATGGGCCAAGCTCCGCCAGACTGCGCATCAACTGGGGCAAGTTGTCTCGCCAGACGATGCATATCTCGCCAGCCGCGGCCTGCGCACTTTAGCGGTGCGGATGAAGACCCACGAAGCCTCCGCGCTCAAAATTGCACTTTGGCTCAACGACCGGTCCGAAGTTGAAACCGTTCTTCACCCCGCTTTGCCTCATTGCCCCGGACATGACATCTGGAAACGCGATTTCACCGGTTCGTCAGGGCTTTTTTCCTTCGTTCTGAAAGGTAACAAGGCGAAAGCCGCTGCCTTTGTCGATGCCCTCGAACTATTCGGCATCGGCTATAGTTGGGGCGGGTTTGAAAGCCTGGCGCTGCCGGTCCATCCCGAAACCTGCCGGTCCGAAGTCCCTTGGGACAAAAATCGCGCAATCGTCCGCCTGCAGATCGGCCTGGAAGATGTCTATGATCTTATTGCCGATATCGAACAGGCATTCGCGATATCGAACAACGGCAACTGACTTACCGCGTTGGTTGCGGAACGTCGCCCGAATAATCGTAAAAGCCGCGTTTCACTTTGCGTCCATACCATCCTGCTTCGACATATTTCTGCAGCAGCGGCGCGGGACGGAATTTGGGGTCACCGGTAGAGGTGAACAACACGTTGGTGATTTCGAGACATGTATCGAGCCCGATAAAGTCGGCCAGTGTCAGCGGTCCCATTGGGTGGTTCAGACCCAATTGGCAGGCGGTGTCGATATCGCGAATAGTGGCGACGCCTTCGCCCAAGGCAAAGCATGCTTCGTTGATCATTGGCATTAAAACGCGGTTGACGATGAAGCCGGGGGCGTCATTTGCGAACACCAGCTGTTTTCCCAGCGCTTCGCCATATTGGCGCACAACTTCTAATGTGGCGTCGCTCGTTGCAAGGCCGCGAATGACTTCGATCAGCCCCATCACCGGCACGGGGTTAAAGAAATGTACGCCGATGAAGCGTTTGGCGTCCGGCGAAGCTTGGGCCAGCCGCGTGATCGGGATCGACGATGTGTTAGACGCCAGAACTGCCTGATGGCCGAGTATCTTGCCGACTTCGGCAAAAATCTTGCGCTTGATCTCCTCACGCTCGGTTGCGGCTTCGATTATCAGCCCCGCATCCGCCATTGGTTCATATGCTGCAACAGGTTCAATGCGCGACAATAATGTATCGGCCTCTTCACGCCCCATTTTTTCTTTGGCTACCAGCTTGTCGAGCGCCTTGGCAACGCCCGCTTTACCGGCTTCGGCCTTGTCCAGATCAAGGTCGGAAAGGTAGACATGATAGCCTGCGCCCGCACTGACCTGCGCGATGCCCGCACCCATTTGTCCTGCTCCAATAACACCGACCGCTTTCATTGCTTGCTCCATTAACCGTGAGATGGATTGCCCCTAGCGAAGCCAGCCCAAAAGCGCTAGCTTTCACCCATGCATAGGGGATTAATTGCGTTGGGATCCGGGGCAGCAGCCTTATTGGCGGTAGCGGCGCATGCGGTCTCGCCCGGGACAATCATAACCTCCAAGGACTGGGCGGTTGGTTGTGACAACGGGCTTGGCTGTCAGGCAGCATCATTGATTTCAGAGGAAAGCACCGACGACTCCCTATCGATTGTCATGAACCGGCCAGCCGGGGTAAATGCGTCCCTTAATATCGATCTGTCAGGCTTCACTGCCCAAGCTGATCGATATCGCGTTGTCATTGACGGCAAGATCGTCCGAACAGGGACAATGAAGGTCGGCAGCACGACCGTAAAAGTCGTCGGTGTCGATGCGGTAAAGCTCGCGCGCTTCATGGCAAAGGGCAAGGCGTTACGCGTGGTCGATGGGGGTGGTGCCGACCTAGGCGCGGTGTCACTATCGGGCGCCGCCGCCGCCTTGCGCTATTTTGATGAGCAGCAAGGGCGCGCAGGGTCTAGAGGCGCTGTCATTGCAACCGGACCGAAAATGCCAATGGCCAAACGCGCGGTACTGCCCGTAATTTCCGCCAAAAAAATAACGCCGACAAATGTTTTGCCCGACACCTCGGCATTGATTGCGCTTTCGGAAAACAGCCCCTGTGCCGCCCAGCGTTTCGGATCGACTGAGGACACTGCTTATAGTCTGGGTATGGGGCCGAACGGCCCGCAGGCGCTGGTATTTCTAAACTGCGGTTCGGGCGCATATAATTTTTCATCGGGTGTTTATGTGGGCCAGCGCAATGACACTGCGAAGTGGACCTTCGAGCCCGCAAAGTTCGATTACGCCGCCCCAGTTTCGGCGGAGGACAGCAACATACCAGTCCTGGTCAATGCCGACTGGAATGCCGAGACGCAGACTATCAGCAGCTATTCCAAAGGCCGTGGTTTAGGCGATTGCGGGTCGTCCGAAACTTACGTCTGGGATGGATCAATGTTCCGTCTGACCAAAGCAACAGCGATGACCGAATGTCGCGGTTCGCTCGACTGGATTCCGACATGGCGGGCAGAAGTCCGGCTGGTCGGCTAAAGCGCGACGAAATACTGGCATTTCGTCGCAATCCAGCTTAAGCGCGCCGCAATGCTCACACATCGGCAGGAAGTCTGAAATTCTATGTCCGCCCCTTTACGCATAGCCCTGGCAGGTCTGGGCACCGTCGGTACCGGTGTCATTCGTCTTATCGAGGAAAACAGCGCATTGATCGCGCGACGCGCGGGACGTGAAATCGAGATTGTAGCGGTCACCGCTCGCGACCGGACAAAGGATCGTGGCGTCGACCTATCCAGCTATCGCTGGGTCGACGACATGGGCGAACTGGCTACAGCGG
>JANMQN010000097.1:0-13874 GCA_031370535.1 Sphingomonadales bacterium
AAATCGTGGATCAATTCCTCGATGCGGGCAGTGGCGATCGGATCGAGCGCCGAACAGGGTTCATCCATCAAGATGACTTCTGGGTCAACAGCGATAGCGCGGGCGATGCATAGACGCTGTTGCTGACCGCCCGACAATGCAGTGCCACTATCGCTCAGACGGTCCTTTACCTCAGCCCAAAGACCGGCGCGGGTCAGCGAGCTTTCGACAATGTGATCGAGCTCCGACTTACCCGTTGCTAGCCCATGAATGCGTGGACCGTAGGCGACATTGTCGTAGATGGACTTGGGAAAAGGATTCGGCTTTTGGAAAACCATGCCGACCCTCGCGCGCAACTGAACAACATCCATCGCGGAGGCATAGATATCCTGACCATCGAGGAAAATATTGCCTTCTACGCGCGCGCCGACAATAGTGTCGTTCATACGGTTAAGAGAGCGTAAAAATGTCGATTTTCCGCAACCTGACGGACCGATAAAAGCTGTTACATTCTCCCGGTCAACATCAATCGATACATCGTCGATGGCTTGCTTATCGCCATAAAAAACATTGACGTGCCGCGTGGAGATTTTTGGATTTCCAGTGGTGGTGACCACAATATCGTCCTTTTCGTTCATAACTTACCAGCGCGTTTCGAACCGGTTGCGAAGGTAAATGGCAAGCGCATTCATTCCGAGCAGGAATATCAGCAATACGATGATGGCCGCACTGGTTTTTTCAACAAAGCCCTGGTTAACCTCGTCCGACCACAGGTAGATTTGAACCGGAAGCGCGGTAGCAGCGTCGGTGAAACCTTGCGGCGCTGACGGAATGAACGCACGCATGCCGATCATCAGCAGCGGCGCGGTTTCACCCAGCGCGCGCGCCATGCCGATAATCGTCCCGGTCAATATGCCTGGGAGTGCGAGCGGCAGGACGTGGTGAAAGACGACCTGAACGGGCGATGCGCCAATACCGAGCGCGGCTTCCCGGATGGAGGGGGGCACTGATTTGACTGCGTTGCGTCCCGCAATAACAATGACCGGCATTGTCATAAGTGCGAGCGTCAGTCCGCCGACCAGCGCGGACGAGCGCGGCATTCCGAAAAGCGTCAGGAATACCGCGAGGCCGAGCAATCCGAAAATAATTGATGGCACCGCCGCGAGGTTGTTGATTGATACCTCGATCATATCGGTGAGCTTGTTTTTCGAGGCATATTCTTCGAGATACAATGCGGCAAAGACGCCAATCGGGAAGGCGAGCAACAGCGTAATGGCCATTGTCATCAGCGAGCCTTTGAACGCTGCCCAGATACCGACTGCCGATGGGTCTGTTGCGTCAGCGCCAGTCAAAAATGTCCAATTGAAGCCAGTGCGAAGCACCTCTTCATCTGCCAGCTCAGAAACTGTTTTCTCCGCAGAAGCCTCGCCACTTCGTTTATACGCAATATCGATCTGCGACTCGGCGGGCAGCCAGAGGCGTTGCTTGCCGGTAATGAGATCGGGGTTATCCGCCAGCATTTGCCGCACATTTGCAGCAGCGGCGGAGGTAAAAAGCATAGAACCCCGATCGCCATATTGCTGACTGATGGCAAGCTCAACAACTCCCGGAATGTCCATTGAGTTCAATGACGCAGCGGCATTTGCGCCACTGATCGATGCAACGCTTGCGCCCGAGGTCAATACTGGAAAGTCAAAATCGACTGCAATTTCAGTGCGCTGGAACCCGCGCAGGCCCTGACCCAGCAGCGTGAACAACAGGAACGCGAGAAACAGCGTCGACAATGCGACTGCCATGAACCCCATCGCCTTGAAACGGCGTTCTGCTGCATAGCGGCTCGCAATCCGCTTCTGCATGATTTGTCCGTTCCAGTCGGTTGGCGTTATGTCGGGAACAGCTTTATTCATATGCTTCCCGATACCGTTTTACCACGCGCAGCGCGACATAGTTGAGGAAGAACGTTGTGACAAACAGCGCAAGCCCCAAGGCGAATGCGGCCAGCGTATGTGGGCTGCCGAAATCCTGATCACCGGTAAGCAGCGCCACGATTTGCACCGTAACCGTCGTGATTGTATCGAACGGGTTGGCGGAAAGATTGGCAGTGTAGCCAGCCGCCATCACCACAATCATCGTCTCGCCGATCGCGCGGCTAACGGCCAGCAATACGCCTCCCACGACCCCCGGCAATGCCGCTGGCAAAAGCACCTGCTTGATCGTTTCGCTCTTTGTCGCCCCCATTGCGAGACTGCCGTCGCGCATTGCATTGGGAACCGCTGCTATGCTGTCGTCTGACATCGAAGATACCAGCGGGATGATCATCACGCCCATCACGATGCCTGCTGCCAGCGCGTTGTCCGATGCCGCGTTGCTGACGCCAAGCATGACTGCAAAATCACGGATCGCCGGGGCAACAGTCAGTGCAGCGAAATAGCCATAAACCACCGTTGGCACGCCTGCCAGAATTTCGAGGATGGGCTTCATCCATTTACGTACATTAGACGAAGCATATTGTGTCAGAAAAATCGCGCTCATCAGGCCAAGCGGAATGGCCACCAGCATCGCGATAATCGCGCCAATGAAAATCGTACCCCAGAATAAAGGGATTGCTCCATAGCCATTGTCCGCACCGGGCGTAACGACATTTTTCGGGTTCCAGTTGGTACCGAATAGGAATTCGAACGGCGATACCATCGAAAAGAAACGCCATGATTCAAAGATCAAAGAGGCAAAGATGCCAATGGTTGTGATGATCGCAATCAGCGATGCCAAGAGGAGCCCGAGCATGACCAGTCGCTCGACTTTGTTGCGAGCGCGAAAGTCTGGTTTCAGCCGTGTGAAAGCAAAAGCGCCCCCTGTAAACAATAGCAGCAACGTGCCCGCCAACCCAAGCATTTGATAATAAGAAAGCGCATCTTTATAAAGCGGAACCAATTTCTCGCTCTGTGCTTGAAAGGCCGTAGCCTGTAGACCCATCGCAATCGATCGTGCTTCGGACAATATGGCGGCGCGAGCGAATCCGTCTTGTGGTAAGCTTGATGCGGTAGGAGCCGATAGCACCATATTGGTCACCAGTGCAGGCGAAACCGATTGCCAGATGAACATGAAAAGGACAGCTGGCACGACGGCGCATACGGCAACGAACCAGCCATGGTAGGAAGGCAGGCTGTTCACTTGCCCACGCGGGCCGCCCTTTGCCGCACGCACAAAAGCAGCGGCACGGGCCCTGCCGACAATCCAGCCGACCAGACCAAGGCCGAGGACAAGGAATAGCAATGCCGTTCCAGTCATAAACTTGTCCTAGCCCCCTTCGGCCAGCTGGCCGGTAATCTGAAGAATAAAACGCCCACAGCAATTGGGCATGGACCGAAAACAGATTCGATTCATGCCCATAGACGCGATGTGTGTTGCAGTTTTATTTCAAAATGCTGCCATCAAGAACGGTAAGGCCGTTAGCTGACGCCTCTGCACTGGAGCGGACGTCGTCAGGTGACGAAATCAGGCCCAATTTGCTCAAATAGCTGCCCTTTGCCCCCGCCTTGATGAATTCAAGGATATATTCCTTGATGCCGGGGATCTTGTCGACATGCGCCTTTTTTACATAGATATACAGCGCACGGGCACCGGGATAGCTACCGCCAGCAATCGTGTCATAGCTGGGCGCTACACCGTCAAGGCTAATGCCATGTACTTTGCCCTGATTAGCTTCCATATAGCTATAGCCGAAAATGCCGACCATATCGGGATTGGCGTCGAGTTTCTGGACGATCAGGTTATCGTTCTCGCCCTGCTCCTTATATGCCCCATCGGTGCGGATATCGTGGCAAGTGGCTTTGTATTTGTCTTCGTTACTATCCTTTAGCGCTTTTGTTGCGGCATCAGTCTTGCAGCCTGCTTCAAGGATCAGTTCGGCAAATGCGTCGCGCGTCCCGGATGTTGAAGGCGGACCATAAACCGAAATCGGAAGCTTTGGCAGCGAAGGATTTACATCAGACCAAAGCTTTGCAGTCTGCGGCTTGCCGAAAGGGTTGGCAGCGAGTGCCTTGTAAACATCGGCTGCAGTCAGGGCGAATTTCTGCCCCTTGTTCGATTCGGCAAGTGTAATGCCGTCGATACCAACCTGGATTTCGACAATATCGGTGACGCCGTTCTTGGCGCAATTATCAAACTCGCTTTTCTTCATGCGACGTGAGGCGTTCGCGATATCCGGCGTATCGGCACCCACACCTTTGCAGAATTGTTCAATACCGCCGCCCGTTCCGGTCGATTCAAGTACCGGGGACTTGCGCGAGGCATCGCCCTTGGCAAATGCTTCGGCAACCGCCTTGGCATAAGGAAACACGGTCGAAGAACCGACGATACGGATTTCCTGACGCGAACCGCCAGCAGCGCCGCCGGTGCTGGCCTGGTCATTACATGCCGAAAGCGCGAGCGCGCTGATGGCAACGAGCGAAATATTCTTGATCATCTTGGCTTTTCCCCACTTTGGAATCGTCGCGGCCCGCGCCACGCTCATGGGGCCATTAAACTTGGCAGATGGCTGATAAATGACTCTTGTATGACAGTTATGTGACCACTTCAGGGCGCGCCACGGGAAGAAGAACCGAAACCGTGGTTCCTTTGCCCACAACGCTGCGGATTTCGAGATGACCGCGATGACGGTCAACAATGTGCTTTACCAGGCTTAGGCCCAAACCCGTCCCGCCGACCGACCGGCTGCGCCCGGAATCCACACGGTAGAACCGCTCGGTCAATCGCGGTAAATGTTCAGGTGCAATGCCATCGCCTTGATCCACAACGGAAAAATTCAGCATAGCGCCAGAGCGTGAAGGCAGTAACGAAACAGCAACCGGCGTTGCCGCGCGACCGTATTTCATCGCATTGTTCACGATATTGTTCGCAAGCTGACGCAACTGCCCAGCATCGCCGATGACCGATGGCAAATCAGCGGTAATGTCCAGCGAAATATCGCTACCACGCTCCTTCTGGCTATGGCGCAGCTGGTCAACCGTATCGACAACGATATGCGCGAAGTCGACGGGCGTTTGTGGTGGATCATATTTTTCGGCCTCAATCCGGCTCAGCGACATGAGGTCGCGCACCAGCGCCTGCATCCGGTCGGTTTCCTTGGCCATGATGCCAAGAAACCGGCCGCGTGTTTCGCGGTCTTCGCCCGCTGCGGGATCGTCGAGTGTTTCGATGAAGCCTTTGACCGCCGCGAGCGGTGTGAGCAATTCGTGACTCGCGTTGGCCACGAAATCGACCCGCATTTTCTCCGCTGCTTGCGCGCCGCTGCGGTCGGCAAGGTGCACCATCTTTTGCCCCGGCCCGATCGACTGAATCCGCATGTCCCACATCTGGTTCTTCTGTCCTATTCCGGTGAGGCGGATCGGATGGCCAGTATGTTGCGCATCGGGATCTGACAGCCGCTCAATTGCACCTGCATGGCGAAAAGCCATTCGTACATTCTGCCCGATAATGTTGCTTCCCAAGAGCAGTCGGGCGACTTGATTGGCCGCTGCAACACGCGCGTTATCCACTATCAATATGGCATCTGTCGACGCGTCGATGAACGACTGCAACTGTGGGTGGGAGGTAATAGAGGATGGGTCGATATTATCGGTTTGGAATCGCTGCTCTGCCGGATCGCCATCCGGGTCGTGCGGGTCAGCAGCAATGAATAAAGCGACCAGCATGGATACCAGCACCACCATCACACGCTCGGCTGACCCTGCCAGCTGACCTGCTATCAATGCCCCCACGAGCGCCAACGCCAGTGCGATCAGGATCCGAGGCGACAACCAGCTGTTCAATTTTTACATCCGCCCTGCATATTTATCCTGCCAGAAACTCGTTGTTAGCCTTTGCCACGCATATTGTCCCACATATAGACGCTGCCCTTATGTGCAAGCATGGCGGGTGGAAAAGCAGGTGCAATGTGGTAGGCGAAAATATGAATGAAAGCAGCGATACACCAGAAAAAGGGCTGAACAGCGTGGCCACCCGCCGACGCGCATTGATGCTCGGTGCCGTTACCGCGTCGGCCATCGTGTCGGTGCGCCCGGCATTGGCGCAGTCTGCCGCTTCGGTGATGAATTGCGAGATTCCCGTCCCCGGCCCGCATGGCTCCGGGATGAACATTGACAGCTACGGCAAGCTTGTTCCGCGCGACACGCCTGGATCATTCGCAGCGACGGGACAGAAATTCACCGGCGAGCAGGTCAAGGCCGCTATGCGGGGGAGTAGTCTGCCGGGCACTAGCTATAACCAAAGCCAAGCCTATGTGAACTACATCCGTCGCCTGCAAAGCGGGCAGAGCGGGTTTACCTGCTACGCATCGTTGCAAATGTCGCGCTAAACTTGAAATTAGGCGCGGCTGGTTTAGGCCATGCACATGACGAGGTCGCAAACACCAACATTTAAAGCAGGGCAGGTCGACGGGCTTTTGGTTGAGCCGCTCGATCAGATGACGCTCATCTACCAACGGCGGTCGGGGGTTACGCACATCGTTGCAGAACCCATACCGGAAATATTGGCGGTGATGGGCAATGATTTCCTCAGCGCTGAAGATGTCGCCACTCGTTTGGCGAGCAGCTTTGACCTCGATGATTCGAACGCAACAGCAATTGTTTTAGCGCGGCTGGAAGAACTCGCATCGCTTGGCTTGGTGGAACGCCGCAATGCATGAGTTTCGGGTTCAAGTGGGACCGGCTGCATTTCGAATAGGGTCGACTTGGAAAAGGCCGCTTGACCAGGTAGCTGACCTTTACCGTGACTATCCGACGCCGGACATCCCTGATTATTCGGTTCGGCTGGAAGCCGTCAGTCTCCTGCGCCGGTTCATCCGTCCCTCGGTCGGGATCAACGGCGATTACATGCTGCCCGACGCCGCGCCATTGCCGTTGGCGCAGGCGTTGCTTGCCTCTGAAATGGCAATGAATTTGCAAATGGCTTTGGGCTGGCGGCGGCATTTGTTGTTGCACGCGAGCGCCGTAGAGAAGGATGGCAAGGCTCTCATGATGACAGGCGCGTCGGGATCGGGCAAATCGACAGTGGCCGCGATGCTTGGGTGCAAGGGCTGGCGCTTCATGGGCGACGAATTTGTGCTGCTCGATCTGTTGACCGGTGACACGGTGCCGTTTCCGCGGCTTATCAGCCTTAAGAACGATGCCATCGGCGCGATGCAAGTGACGGCACTGGATGGCCGTTTCGGGCCGTTGATGCCTGGTACGCCCAAGGGCGACATCCGCCATCTGGTGCCAGCGCGGGATGCCATTGAGGCAATGGCACAATCGGCTAAGCCTGCATTGCTGCTATTCCCAAGCTTTGGTTTTGATCCCATCGTTCGAGAAATCTTGCCGAGCGAGGTGTTCATTCGGCTAACGCAAGCATCGACAAATTATGTCGCATTAGGCGAGGCAGGCTTCACGACTTTGACCCGCTTCATCAAGACAGTGCCGGCGCGCGCTATCGATTACCGTAACGGTGAAGAGGCCGAAGCATTGGTAAACCAGCTTTGGGATGAGTTGACGTGAAGCGCGATGCTATGTTGCTCGTGGATGCGTTGCGCAATCCGGCTGGCACTTCAGTGCTCGATGCCGAAGGCTGGACGGCGCTGCTCGCGATGGCGCGCGCCGAGCAACTGATCGGAACGTTTGCGCGGCAGCTGTCCGGCTTGGCTGTTCCCGCGGCCGTCCGGAGAATATTGGAGGAAGCGCGAATCAACGCCGAATATCAGCGCCGCTGTGCTTTATGGGAGGCAGATTGTGCTCGCCGCGCTTTAGCTGATTATCCCGGTAGGGTCGTGCTGATGAAGGGCACTGCATACGCGGCGGCTGGTCTGAAAGCTTCGGAGGGCCGACACATCGGCGACCTCGATATCATGGTCGCGTGCGCGGATTTACCGCAGGTCGAGGCTATGTTGCTGACGGCGGGTTGGGAATGGGTGAAGGAAGACGCTTACGACGACGCCTATTACCGCGATCATATGCACGAACTACCGCCGCTGATTCACAAAGAGCGCGACCGGATGATTGACGTGCACCACACGATTCTGCCGCTGACCGCAGGGCCAAGGCCCGATGCGGAGGTGATGTTGGCGGATGCGGTGGAGTTGGATAACGGCCTTCATATGTTTAACCCGACCGACATGGTCATTCACAGCGCCGCGCACCTGTTTGCCGATGGTGAACTTGACGGGGGTCTTCGCAATTTATGGGATATTCACTGCCTGCTGACCGAATTTGCCGATGCGAATTTCTGGCAGGCGCTTAAATTCCGTGCGCGGCAACACCAACTTTGGCCAGCCATTCGCCGAGCGGCCCGGCTGACACACCAGTTATACGGCACCGAGATTCCACAAGAATGGCAAAGCTGGCATCGCCAGGACAAGTGGTACGTCCTGCGCCTTACAGCCCGAGACAATTGGGGTAGGGGTACCCGTAAGTTCATACGTTTGATTTTCTATATGCGTTCGCACTGGCTCCGCATGCCGCCATTGATGCTGGCGCAGCATTTGTGGGTGAAATGGCGAAAAGGTTAGGGTAGCTGGCTGAGAATCGGAATAAGTTCATCGAAATGATCAATCACCGCATCGGCCCCCAATTCCTCAACCGGCCCATGCAAAAAGCCGAAGCTGACCGCCACGCTCGGCACGCCTGCATTTTTCGCCGCCATAACGTCGTAGATTGAGTCGCCGATATAGGCGGCGCGTCCGCCGCCGCAGCGCTTTATCATCTCGCATATCGGTGCGCCCGATGGCTTGGCGTTTTCTTTACCCAATGTATCCGCGCCGAGGATGCAGCCCAGTCGGTGCGTTAGGTTGAGGTCGGTGAGGAGTTTAACCGCGAGGCTCTCGAATTTGTTCGTCACCACTGCATAACGCACGCCCATTGCGTCAAGCCGGTCCAGCAAAGCCATAGCGCCATCGAACGGGCGGCTGTAGGCCGAAACGTTGGATTCATAGTAAGCCAGCATCTCCCTGTAGAGCGGCTTAAAGTCGCCGTCCGGAATGCCGCCAGTCGCCTCAAGCCCTTGTTGCAGCATCAATTTCGCGCCTCCCCCGATATGTAGCTTCACCGTTTCGGTGGAAAGCAAGGGCCTGTCGACGCTGCCGAGCACGTAATTGACCGCAGCGGTCAGGTCGCCCGATGTATCGACCAAAGTGCCGTCCAGATCGAAACCGATGATGTCGAAGGGAAATTTTGTCATATCTCCTCCAATTGGCGGCAAGTGGTGGAAACCGCAACAATTTGCTGGCATGGAACGGAGCATGACAGAAATAGCCGCCATCATCCTTGCCGCGGGTAAGGGTACTCGCATGAAGTCCAACCTGCACAAGGTGCTTCACCCGATCGCAGGCCGCCCGATGCTCATGCACCTGATGGACTCAGTCGATGCGCTCAATCCGGCAAAGAAGGTCGTGGTTGTCGGAAGCGGCAAGGACCAGCTTGAGACAGCGCTGGCGGGTTCAGCAGAACTTGCGGTGCAAGAACCGCAGCATGGCACCGGGCATGCGGTGCAAATGGCAGAGGCCGCGCTGGCCGATTTTGACGGCGATGTGCTTATTCTCTATGGCGATGTGCCCTTCGTGCCGACCGCGACAATGCAATTAATGATCGACCGCTTGCATGAGGACGATGACCCAGCAGTTATTGTGCTCGGCTTTGAGCCCGAAGACACACAAAGCTATGGCCGCATTGTCACGCAAAATGACCGCATCGAATGGATGGTTGAGCATAAGGACGCCAACGAGGCGCAGCGCGCCACGAAGCTGTGCAATTCGGGCCTGATGGCGGTAAAATCGCGTGACCTGTTCCCGCTGCTCGCGCGCGTCGGCAACGACAATGCGGCGGGCGAATATTATCTAGTCGATATCGTCAATATAGCGGTGCAGGACGGGCGGCATTGCTATGTCGTGAAGACCAATGCTTATGATGTGACCGGCATCAACAGCCGCGGCGAGTTGGCATCGATGGAGGCCGAATGGCAGGCGAGGCGACGGGTGCAGGCTATGGAAGACGGCGTGACGCTGATTGCGCCGGAGGCAGTTTGGTTTGCGTGGGATACCAAGCTGGGGCGTGATGTCTTAATCGAGCCCAATGTTGTTTTCGGCCCCGGCGTGGACGTGGCGGACAATGTGAAAATCCGTGGGCATAGCCATATCGAGGGCGCGCAGATCGCCAGCGGCTGCGAAGTCGGACCCTTTGCGCGCCTCCGCCCCGGCACGGTGCTGGAGGAAAAGGCTAAGATCGGGAATTTCGTCGAGGTCAAGAAAGCGCGATTGGGCAAAGGTGCAAAGGCCAATCACTTAAGTTATATCGGCGATGCCGATGTGGGCGCAGGCGCGAACATCGGCGCTGGCACGATCACCTGCAATTATGACGGCTATTTCAAATATCAGACGGTGATAGGCGAGGGGGCGTTTATTGGCAGCAACTCAGCCTTGATCGCGCCAGTGAAGATCGGCCGTGACGCGATTGTGGCTGCAGGCAGCGCGGTGTCGCGCGACGTAGCCGATGGCGAACTCCGCATGGTGCGCGCAGAACAGCTGGTAAAACCCGGCTGGGCAGATCGGTTTCATGATGCGATGCGGAAAAAAAAGGCAGAGAAGAAGTAAAAAATTTTAGGGGGGAAGGGCATGGCTGTTCCAGGTCGAAATAGTCTGAAGGCCATTTTCGCGGCGGTAATAGTTGCCTTGGCGGTCGCGCAACCGGCTGTCGCAGAGTCGCCGAAGCGTTTTCGATCTGAAACTTCGGCGCCTCGCATCGATTACTGGCAGAAGCGTGAAGCTGAAATCGTTGCGCAAATCATCGGAACCAAAGATCTTTCGCCAATGAAACTGGTGTTTATAGGGGATTCGATCACCGATTTTTGGCATTTGGACGAAAACCCGTGGTTCAAGGGGAAATGGATGGGCAAGCCCGTTTGGGACGAAAGTTTCGGTGTAACCGCGTCCCAAAATCGCGCGCTCAACTTTGGCATTTCGGGCGATCGGATCGAACATGTTTTGTATCGGCTTACCCCCGCCGCACAAGGCGGGATGGGGTTGTTGGACCGAGCCGATTTGCAGCCAGAATTTTTGGTCATCATGCTGGGAATCAACAACACATTTGACGGCGAGGAGCCTTTGGCTGACAGCCTGTTCAACGGTGTGAAAGCCGCTATCGACATCGCGCACAAGGCAAAGCCCGGCGCGAAAATCATATTGCAGTCGATCCTGCCCACCGATGATCCAGCAAAAAACTCGCAGACAGTCACGGTAGTGAATTCCCGGCTAGCTGATTTGGTCAAGAAACCCGAATATGGCTCGTGGGTTGCATATCTCGACCTTTACCCAAGCTTTGTCGACGCCTCTGGCATTCAGAAAAGAGAACTTTTTGTCGATGGGCTGCATCCAGGCCGTGACGGATATCGCATATGGCGCGATAGATTGATCAACCGCTTGGGAACCGAACGCGCGAGATAAATATTTAAGCTAGGCTTGGCATGATATCATGATATGATATCAAAATATTATGACTCGAATCCTCGCTGACCTGCCCGATGAAGATATTAAATGGCTTGACCAGCGCGCCGCTGAGCAGGGCAAGTCGCGTGCGGCGGTTTTGAGGGAGGCAGTGGAAGGGTATAAGGCGCAGTCTCAAACCGGTAGAAAAGATTGGCTCGATATCGGCTTCGGTGCATGGAAGGATCGAACGGATATAGGCGATTCCGTCGAATGGCAGCGTCGTGAACGGGCCTCGTCGACCCGATATTGGGATGACGATTACGAAGATGTGAAAGCCGAATTCCCTGATCTTTTTGATGAAGAAGACGATCGTCAACGGCAGATTTATCTAGACATGCGTAAAGGCAAATATCCGAAACCGAAAAGTCCCGATAAGCGGTGAGCGGACTAACTTTCGATTCAATCATTATCATTGATGCGCTCGCCGGTTTCGATAAGGCGCGCGCAGAGATTGACCGCGCGACCGATTTCGATTCACGCGCTTGGATAAGTCGGGTCGTCTGGATCGAGGTCATGTCAAAAGGAGAAGGCGACAGTCTTAAGCGAGCCGAAATTCTGTTGTCTGGATTCGGGGTGGACGAAGTCGATGCTGAAATTGGCAAGCGTGCTGCGGCTTTAAGGCGCGAGCGACGCAGCCTCAAGGCAATGGACGCAATTATTCTCGCGACGGCGCAGACCCGTGGCCGCGTGCTGGTAACCCGAAATACCAAGGATTTCCCGGCAGAGATGCCGGGCATCCGTGTCCCCTACATATTTTAACGAAAGCAAATTTTTATGTGCGGAATTATTGGAATTGTTGGCAAATCCTCTGTCTCTGAACGGCTGGTCGACGGGTTGAAGCGGATGGAATATCGCGGGTATGACTCCGCCGGGGTTTGCACCGTGCATGACGGGCAGCTTATCCGTCGCCGTGCGGAGGGAAAGCTTGCCAACCTCGTGCAGGTTCTGAAATCCGACGACGCGCCCGGCAATATCGGTATCGCGCATACCCGCTGGGCGACGCATGGCGCGCCGACGACAAGCAACGCGCATCCCCATGCGACGGGCGAAGTCGCGCTTGTCCACAATGGTATTATCGAGAATTTCAAGCAGCTGCGCGACGAGCTGACCGCGCGCGGACGCACCTTCGAGAGCGAGACCGATACCGAAGTTGTGGCGCATCTAGTCTCCGAACAGGTCGAATCAGGACATTCCCCCACCGACGCGGTCAAGGCCGTGCTCCCCCGCCTGCGCGGCGCCTTTGCGCTCGCCATTGCCTTCCGCCAGTTCCCCGACTTCCTGATCGGCGCACGGCTAGGTTCGCCCTTGGTCCTCGGCTTTGGCGACGGTGAAACCTATCTGGGCTCAGATGCGCTGGCGCTCGCGCCGCTGACTCAGCAGATTGCCTATCTGGAAGAAGGCGACTGGGTCGTCATCGCCCGCGACGGCGCACGGATTTTCGATAAGGACAACAATCCGGTGGAGCGCGAAGTCACCACCTCTGGCGTGTCGGCGGCGCAAATCGAAAAGGGCAATTACCGCCATTATATGCAGAAGGAGATTTTCGAGCAGCCGACCGTGGTGGCGCAGACGCTCTCCTCCTACATCCGTCCCTTGGAGCAAACCGTCGCTTTGCCACAGATGGATTTTGACCTCGCGGGGGTTAAGCGCATCACCATCGTCGCCTGCGGGACGTCCTATTATGCGGGAATGGTCGCCAAATATTGGTTCGAAACCTTCGCGCGCGTACCCGTAGACATCGATGTCGCGTCGGAATTCCGCTACCGTGATCCGGTGCTTGAGGAAGGCGGGCTGGCGCTGTTCATCTCGCAGTCGGGCGAGACGGCGGACACGCTCGCAGCTCTTCGCCATTGCAAGGAAAACGGCCAGACGATCGCCGTCGTCGTCAACGTACCGACATCAAGCATGGCGCGTGAGGCAGACCTTCTGCTCCCTACGCATGCCGGGCCCGAAATCGGCGTCGCTTCGACCAAGGCGTTTACCTGCCAGTTGGCCGTGCTTGCCGCACTCGCCGCGCATCTGGCTTTGGTGAAAGGCAAGCTTTCAGCGGAGGAAGAGCGCGAAATTGTTCGTCACCTGATCGAGGCTCCCGCCGCGCTCAACGCCGCGCTGGCCCATGACGAAGACATCGCCGCGATGGCCCACCTGATTGCCCCGGCTCGCGACGTGCTCTATCTCGGTCGTGGTCCGGATTATCCGCTGGCGATGGAAGGTGCGCTTAAGCTCAAGGAAATCAGCTATATCCACGCCGAGGGCTATGCGTCTGGCGAAATGAAGCACGGCCCAATCGCGCTGATCGACGAGGCCGTGCCGGTGATCGTCCTCGCGCCATCAGGACCATTGTTCGAAAAAACCGTCAGCAACATGCAAGAAGTCCGCGCGCGCGGCG
>JANMQN010000101.1:0-9475 GCA_031370535.1 Sphingomonadales bacterium
GCAGCACCGCAAAACGCGCAGGAGGCCCTTCGGCCTTATTATGCCGCGCTCGCACCAAAGCTGCCCATGGCGTCGGCCAATCCTGCCTTATCCTCCAATACCGTCATAACTCGCTTTGCGTTCGGGTCGTGCCAGAACGAAAATCGCGACATGAAATTCTGGGACGTGATCGCGGCGCAAAAGCCGCAGGCGTTCCTGCTGATCGGTGACAATGTCTATGGCTACACCCGCCCGACCGGCGGCGCGGATATGCCAACGTTGGTGGCCGCATATAAAAAGCTCAACAGCCGCTCCGAATTCGACAGATTTCGTCGGTCGGTGCCGATGATGACCACATGGGACGACCATGATTATGGCGCGAATGACGGCGGCGGGTCCTTTGCGTTCAAGGAATGGTCGGAGAAGGTGTATGAGACATATTGGAACGCCTCGGATGAAGTGAAATCCCGCCCCGGTATCTATCAAAGCCGCATGATTGGCCCCGACGGCAAACGGGTGCAATTCATTATCCTCGACGCCCGTTTCTTCCGGTCCGATCTTGCCGCAATGCCCTATCGTGAGCCCGAGCCGCCGCGCGGTTGGTATATTCCCAATATGGATAGAGAGGCGACTATATTGGGCGACGCACAATGGGCATGGCTTGAACAGGAACTGGCCAAGCCGGCTGACCTGCGTTTCATTATTTCCTCAACACAGGTAATCACCAACGGCCATAATTTCGAAGGCTGGACCAATTTCCCGAAAGAGCGCCAGCGGCTTTATGCTTTGTTGGCCGACAAGCGGGTCAGCAACGCCATCATCCTTTCCGGAGATCGGCATTCCGGCGGGTTTTACAAAAGAGCCGTCGCAGCTTTGTCAAAGCCATTGTGGGAATTCACGTCAAGCTCGCTAAATTCGCCGAATGGAAAAGGCGATGGCGGCGAAAAGGAACCTGATGCAACCCGCACGGGCGGCCTTTGGGGTATAGCCAATTTCGGGCAGATCGATATCGACTGGGCGGCGAAAAAGGTGACGATGAGCCTGCGTAAGGACGACGGCAGTGTAATTGAGACGCAGATGGCTAATGTGATCGATTGATCGCTGAATAATCAACTGCGGCTACCTTCTCTATCACTGCGTCTCGGATCGTGTGGGCCGTTGCCAACGGCAAGGCAATCATTTCGAGAGTACCGCCAGCGATGCCAAAGTTGAGCGATGCCAGACCCTGCCGACGCGAAATGGGCCCTTGGGCAATCTCGACCGTCTGCACCTTCACTTGTGGCGCGATAGTGATATTCTGCCGCCACCAACCCTCACGCACATAAATCTGCGCAATGTCGATGTGGTCACCATATTTGCGCCATTCGAGCCACCACAAAAAGCCAAGCAAAGGCGCCACTAACAGCATCAACCCTGCCCGCTGGAATGGCGCGTCGGCGAAGAGCATCACCGCTGCTATGCCGATGACCAGAACCGGCAGAAGTCCTGCAAATCGTATTAGCCACCACGCCAACCTACCCTTCCGAAAACGCAGCGCAGCGTCCGACGCGTCGATCATTGCGGCATCCGCAATCGGCCAGATTTCGCCCAATGTCGCAAAAGGTGCGGCGACAAAGTTGCTCTCGTCCTTGCTGTCCTGTGCTAGGCTGACAAATTTCAGGCTATGCCAGCCGCGCCGTTTGCGGATTGGGCCGGTCTGGATAACCGCTGCCTGCACGCGGTGCGCTGGCATCACTACATCGGTGAGCGTCAAAAGCCCGCGGCGGCGGCGGAAACCTTTAGCGGTGCGCTCAAGCCGAAAGCCATATTCACGCAATAGGGTACGGATAACGCCGGTGGCCAAGCCTATGAAAATCAGGCCGCCCAGCGCAATCAGCGCCAGTATGATCTGCGCGGTCCAGCCGATGCCGTTGAGGTTGTCGACCGAAACCCCGCGATCTTCGGCGACACCGATCCAGTGTTTGAAATCCCAAATCTCGAATGGCAGCAGGAAGTCGAACTGCTGCGCCACACCGCCCAGCACGGCAAATATGACGAGCGAGAAGGAATATAGGCCAAAGATAAGAACACGTTTGCCATCCATCGCAAAAATTGGAGGAACATCATACAGTTCGGTGACTTCTTCAACGCCGACAGCGATGGCTGCACCGCTTTTGCGGGCCTTTACCACTTCGCGCAGCCGCTCTGCCTCAGCCATGCTGACAAAGCTCAGCTTCGCGTCATCTCCTTCGCCACCGCCGGTTTCAAATTTGACCTCGCCCAGCCCCATCATGCGGGCCAGCGGCTTCTGCTCGATGCTAACGTCCTGGATGCGCTCGTAAGGAATCGAACGCGCGGTGCGGCTCAATATGCCCTTTTCGATTCGGATGTCGTGCTCACCGATATGATAACGAAACCGCATCCACGCCAGCCAGCGGAAAAACAGGCTGAAGAATAATACCCCCAAAATAACAATCGGTATAAGAGCAGGATTGTTCGCTTCTCTGACGCCAAAAATAGCGGCGAGAACAGGAAAAGCCAGTTGTGGCAAGCCGGAAACGAAGCTGACGAATAGACCAGCTATGTTGAGCCGCTCTCCTTCCGGAGCGATGGCTTCCGTTGTGGTAACCGTGTCGCTCAAATTGCATCCTGCCTTATCGCACCACGTATTGCCTCGCGCATCGTAAGCGCGTCGGAGTGGAGCAATCCGGGCAAAACGACGGTGCTGTTATGATTGCCCGCCGTATGCACTGTCAAAGTCGCCAGATCATATCGCCGGTCAATCGGCCCCTGATCGACATCGATATGCTGGATGCGTCCAAACGGCACTACGGTATCGCGATAAAACATATAGCCGCGTACAACACGCAAGCGGTCGCTTCCCATCGCATAGCCCCAGTGGCGGTATTTGCGAGCGGGCACCACGAACGCCATGAAGCCGTAAAGAAAGAGCACCGGAACGATGAATGTTCCACTTGGCATCACTTGTGCGAATTCCAGGACTCCTGCCCCAATCACGAAAGGTAACAGACCCAAGGCCGACGTTATCCGCGTGGTCGTGATGTAAGCAGGATTGAGCGGAATAAGTTCTGGCGCTGTTTCTTCTGTCATGCGGTTGGTATGCGCAGACTGTGTTGTGATGGCAAGACGGTTTAACGCGCCAGAGCGGCGTTGGCCTCATCCATTAACTTGGCGATGATATCCACCACTGGCCGCTCCACATGCACCATACCGACCGACTGACCGGCCATTACCGAACCAAATTCGACATCGCCGTCAATAACTGCGCGGCGCAGCGCCCCCGCCCAATATTTTTCGATTTCGAGCTGTGCCGCCTCCATGTCGATTTCACCGCGGTCAAGCATTGCGGCGACCTCGACCTGTTTGGCGGTAAACAACTCTGTACCCTTGTTCTTAAGCGCACGGACCGGAATGACGGGCAGCCGCGGGTCGATTTGCACGCTCGCCACCGCATCGCGGGCATTGGCGCGCAGGAACGCGGCCTTGAAATTGGGATGTGCGATGCTTTCGTGCGCGCACACAAAGCGCGTGCCGAGCTGCACACCGCTCGCGCCCATTTCAAGATAGCTGGCCACCAGCCCGCCGCGCGCAATGCCTCCCGCAACGAATATTGGCAATAGCTCGCCCAGCTCGGGCAAGATTTCCTGCGCCAGCACGCTGGTCGCCACCGGCCCGATATGCCCGCCCGCCTCGCTGCCCTCGATAACCAGCGCATCGACGCCTGAACGCGCAAATTTCTTGGCTAGCGTCAGCGCAGGCGCAAAGCAAATCACCTTTGCGCCAAATGCCTTGATCGCCTCTATACTGCCTTTGGGCGGCAGCCCGCCCGCAAGCACGACATGGCTGACATTATACCGTGCGCACACCGCGATCAGATCCATGATCTGGGGGTGCATCGTGATGAGGTTCACGCCAAACGGTTTGGATGTCAGCGCCTTGGTCGCGGCAATTTCAGCATTCAACAATTCGGGCGTCATCGCCCCGCAAGCAATTACCCCGAACCCTCCCGCATTGGATATGGCCGAGACGAGGTTCCGCTCCGAAACCCAGGACATCGCCCCGCACATGATGGCGACGTCGCAGCCCAAAAATTCGGTGCCGCGTTGCATAAGGTGGGCGAGTTTTGTCATACGCGTCCTCTTAGAAGCGACCAGTAGGCAATGAAAGCCGTTTACCCCGCATCCAATCCATAAGCGGTGTGCAAAACGCGCACCGCAAGCTCCGTCTCGTCCTCATCGATCAACACACTCACCTTGATCTCGCTCGTCGAAATTGCCTGAATGTTGATCTTGCGGTCCGCCAAGGCGCTGAACATCGTCGAGGCGACACCAGCATGGCTCTTCATACCGACGCCGACGACTGAAATCTTCGTGACTTTGGTATCCGGAATGAGGCGATTGTAGCCGATCGTGTCGCGCTGGTTTTCCAATATGTCGGTGCATCGAGCAAGATCTGCTTGCGGGCAGGTGAAAGTCACGTCGGTCTCGCCCTTGTCGCGGCCGACATTCTGGATGATCATGTCGACGTTGATATTCGCATCAGCGAGCGGCGAGAAGATGTTTGCCACCGCGCCAGGCCGGTCAGGCACGCGGGTCAGCGTTATTTTCGCTTCATTCTTGTCGGCGGCGATACCGGTGATCAGTTGGCGTTCCACTTGATACTTCTCCAATTCTTCGTCGGTCACGATCATCGTGCCGGGGATGCTGTCGGCGTCCGGAGCATTTTCGTCGATGAACGACGACAGTACTTGAACGCGCACACCTTCCTTCATTGCAAGGCCCACCGAGCGGGTCTGCAATACCTTCGATCCCACCGACGCCAGCTCGAGCATTTCTTCGTAAGTGACGGCTTTGAGCTTGCGCGCGCGGGCAACGATGCGCGGATCGGTGGTGTAGACGCCGTCGACATCGGTGTAGATATCGCAGCGGTCCGCCCTGACTGCTGCGGCAACCGCAACCGCCGACGTATCCGAACCGCCGCGACCCAATGTGGTGATGCGGTTGTCGTCGGTCAGCCCCTGAAAACCCGGAATGACTGCAATGTTGCCTGCCTTCATCGAAGCCAGCAATTCGTCGGTGTCGATGGAGCCAATGCGCGCCTTGGCATGGGCGCCATCGGTGTGGATCGGCATTTGCCAGCCGAGCCAGCTGCGTGCGCTACAGCCCAGCGCCTGCAGGGTAATCGCTAGCAACCCCGAGGTAATCTGCTCACCCGCCGCGACCACCACATCATATTCCGCGGGGTCATACAGCGCATTGGCCTCGCGGCAGAAATTCACCAAGCGATCAGTATCGCCCGCCATTGCGGAGACGACGACCGCAACCTCGTCGCCGCGTTCGGCCTGACGCTTAACTAGTTGCGCAACGCGGCGGATGCGCTCAGTCCCGGCCATAGACGTGCCGCCAAATTTCATTACTATGCGGGCCATGAAAACCTTACATTATGGCTATATTACAATCGCGCGCCCTGATAGGGACAGGATATGACAAACGCAAGCATAGCCACGACAATAAACGCCGCTGAAGCCGCGCATTTCGGTGGGCTGGCGGCAGACTGGTGGGACCCCAAGGGTTCAAGCGCAATGCTACATAAGCTCAATCCGGTTCGGCTCGGGTTTATCCGCGCGGCAATCGACGCGCATTTTGGTGGCGATGGCAAGGCGCGGCATCCGCTGGCGAGCAAAACGGCGCTGGACGTTGGGTGCGGTGCTGGACTGCTGTGCGAGCCGTTGGCACGGATGGGCGCGGCGGTAACTGGTGTTGATGCCGCGCCGGAGAATATCGTGGCAGCAAAGACGCATGCGTCGCAATTGGGATTGGATATTGACTATCGCGCGGGTGAAATTTCCGAGCAGGGCTTGGGCCAATTCGATGTTGTGACCTCAATGGAGGTCATTGAACATGTGACCGATCCCGCCACGTTCGTTGCGGAACTGGCACGCCATCTGAAGCCTCATGGATTGCTCCTGCTCTCCACACCCAACCGCACAGCGGCATCACGGCTGTTTCTGGTGGAGGCGGCGGAACGGTTAGGCCAAGTTCCACGCGGCACGCATAATTGGGACCAGTTCATGACGCCCGAGGAATTGACCGCGTTGCTTGCGGATGCAGGGCTTGCGATAGTGGAGTCGCAGGGGATCGCGTTCTCGCCGCTCAAAGGCCTGCATTTGAGTGGTAATATGGCGCTGAATTACATCTTGAGCGCGCAGTTTAAGGCTTAGTCATACCCCGCATCGGCATATTGATCGTCAGCCAAATCGGTAAAGCGGGTAATCTTCGCTTCGAACTTCATCCGCACGCGGCCGGTTGAGCCGTGGCGCTGCTTGGCTACGATCAATTCGGCAACTCCGAAAATTCGCTCCATCTTTGCACGCCACGCTTCATGGGCCGCTTCGTTGGTAGCATCAGGTTGCTTGGCCGCTTCGTAATAATCCTCACGATACACGAACCAGACCATGTCGGCATCCTGCTCGATTGAACCCGATTCACGTAAATCCGAGAGCATCGGGCGTTTGTCATCGCGTTGCTCGACTGCGCGGCTGAGCTGCGAAAGCGCGATCACCGGCAGTCCAAGTTCCTTCGCCAGCGTTTTCAGACCGCGGCTAATCTCCGAAATTTCGTTCACGCGGTTGTCGTTTGCACGACTCGAGCCCTGCAGCAGCTGCAGATAGTCGACTACGATTAAGCCAATGCCATGCCGTCGCTGCAACCGCCGTGCGCGAGTGCGCAGTGCTGCGATGGTGAGCGCGGGCGTATCATCGATGTAGAGCGGCAATTCTTGCAATTCGCGTGATGCGCGCGACAATTCGCGGAAATCATCACGGCTTATCTTGCCCATGCGTAGCAATTCGGAACTTATCCCCGATTGTTCGGCCAAGATGCGCGTCGCAAGCTGATCCGCTGACATTTCGAGACTGAAAAAAGCCACTTTTGCGCCCGCACCCTTTGATTCCTCGATGCCGTCTTCACGTTCTTGAATCCAACGTCTTGCAGCATTGAACGCAATATTTGTTGCCAGCGAGGTCTTGCCCATCCCTGGCCGTCCGGCGAGGATGACAAGGTCAGAATTATGCAGCCCGCCGCACTTTGCATTGATGCCGCTAAGACCGGTGGTGACACCGGACAGGCTACCGCCTGAATTAAGCGCTTTCTCGACATTCTTGATCGCTTCGGTCGAGGCCATTAGGAAGCTCTTCATTGAGCCAGTTTCGCCCTCGCCCTCGGCAACTTTGTATAGCGCACTCTCGGCGGCTTCTATCTGGCCCTTTGGATCGACGCTCTCGCTCGTATCGAGCGCATTGTCGACGAGCGTCCGGCCCACTGTCACCAGTTCGCGCAGCAACGCCAAATCGTAAATCTGCTGGGCAAAATCGCGCGCGCCGATGAGACCTGCGCCGTCGGCGGTGAGCTTGATCAGATAACCTGGCCCGCCAAGCTCTCGCATCGACTCGTCGGCTTCGAAAAACGGCTTTAAGGTCACCGGCGTCACCAGCATATTGCGGTCGATCAGACGAAGAATCTGTTCGTAAACCCGGCCATGCAGCGGCTCAAAAAAATGGTCGGGTTGCAGCTTGATCGAGACATCCTCGATAATCCGGTTGTCGATGAGAATCGCACCCAGAAACGCCGCTTCCGCCTCAATGTTGCGCGGCAGGCGTTGAGGTTCCGCTTCATTGGCAGCGGCTAGTCTGATTGGTTCGGCCATGACGCCCTATCCTTTAGCACAGGGCCTCGCGCAAGACTCCGCAAAAATAGAATCGGGGACAGGCCTGTGGACAAAAAGCGGCGCAAGGCTTGGCAAAAAAATTTGACCAGCTAACACAGCAACATGGGCGACCCGCGCATCACCAAAGTCGAACTCGACGAAGCAACGATACTCCGGCGTAACGCCGATATCGAGCAGGAGCGGCGCGTGGCGATCTTCGATCTGATCGAGGATAACTTCTTCAAGCCACTGCGCGATATGGGTGACGGTTATGCTGGCCCCTTTCATCTCAACATTAGCGTCGAAGAAGGCCGCCTGATTCTGGACATTCGCCGCGAAGATGGCTTGCCCTTTGAAACACTAATACTCGGCCTCGGCCGTTTTCGCCGTATCGTGAAAGACTATTTCGCGATTTGTGACAGTTACTATCAGGCTATTCGCAAAGCGAGCGCAGCCGAAATCGAAACAATCGACATGGCCCGGCGCGGCGTGCACAATGAAGCAGCCGAGCTGTTGATGGAGAGGCTGGAGGGTAAAATCGAGGTTGATTTTCCGACCGCCCGCCGTCTCTTCACGCTGATTTGTGTGTTACATATCAAGGGCTAGATACGACCGGCTAATATTCGCGCCAGTTGCTCTATTCCCGCTGCATCATCGGCGTCAAATCGCATGAGAGAGGGGCTATCGAGGTCGATAACCGCGATGACTTTGCCGTGATGTTTCACCGGGACAACCAATTCCGATGCACTGTTGGCATCGCAGGCGATATGGCCGGGAAAGGCATGCACGTCCTTGACCAGTTGCGTTTCACCGCTTGCCGCAGCCGTGCCGCACACACCCTCGCCAAGCGCGATACGGATGCAGGCGGCTTTGCCCTGAAACGGCCCGAGCACGAGTTCGCCGTCGACGACGCGGTAAAAACCAGTCCAGTTCACATCGGGCACATATTCCCACAATAACGCCGCGACATTAGCCATATTGGCGACAGCATCTGGCTCGCCCGCGGTCAGCGCGTCAGCTGAGCGGACGAGCTCACGGTAGAGTTCGTGTTTGGGGGCAGCAGTATCGATGGTGAATTCATACATGATGTGGCCTCTATCAGTCGAAGCTGACCTTGCCACGGTTTTTCTTTACCGTCGCCCGGCCCTTTTTAGCATCGACGCGGCGCGCTTTGGCTGCCTTGCTCGGCTTGGTTGCCACGCGCCGCGGCTGCCGGATGTGCGCGCGGTCGATGAGTTCGATGACGCGCTCGCGGGCCTCCTGACGGTTGGCCTCACGCGTGCGGTGGTTGCGCGCTGTGACGATCAGTTCACCACCCATCGTCATCTTGCTGCCCGCCAACAGCTTGAGTTGTCGGAAAGCATAAGGCTCCAGCCCCAGCGCATAGACATCGACGCGCAATTGGCACGCGGTCGCGACCTTGTTGACATTCTGCCCGCCCGGGCCGGTGGAGGCCAGGAAGGTTTCTTCCAGCAAGTCTTCGGGCAGGTCGTAGGCCATGGCGGCGCCCTTATCAGAGGCGGCCATTTATTGCCACACTTAGGCGGAAAGCTTTGCCGCCGTCTCTGCAACCCGCTTGCCGAGATAGCGCGCACCGTCGAGCTCGATCCCGCTTGGCTGGCGACTGCCGTCGCCATTGGCAATCGTCGTCGCGCCATAAGGTGCGCCGCCGGTGACTTCATCGTTCTGCATCTGGCCAGCAAAGCCATAGTCGAGGCCGACTATAGTCATGCCGAAATGCATCAGGTTGGTGATAATAGAGAACAAAGTCATTTCCTGACCGCCATGCTGC
>JANMQN010000087.1:0-19223 GCA_031370535.1 Sphingomonadales bacterium
TAGAGCATGTTGATGACGGTATCGATCTGGCCGAGTTGTTCGAGGATCTCGAATATGACCGCGCCTGCGAGCGTTCCGAATATCCCACCGACAACCAGTACCGCGCCCATCTGGAAATCGACGCCGCCACGTTTCATGTGCGCGAACACGCCCGACACGCTGGCACCGGTAACTTGGGTAGAGGCGGAGGCCGCTGCAACTGCGGGCGGGATCCCGTAGAAAATCAGCAACGGCGTTGTCAGGAACCCTCCGCCGACGCCAAACATCCCGGACAGCACGCCTACACCGCCACCCAGAAGGATGATGACGAGCGCGTTGACCGACAAATTGGCTATGGGAAGATAGATATCCATTTTCGACGAAACGGACCCTAACGGCATTTCAAGGCGTGATAAAGGCTGTGCCTCAGAAACTGGTGGACAAGGTCAGCGTGGGCCTGTTGCCGGGTGCTGCATTACCGGCAACGCCGAATCTCCAGTCTGCGGAGAAACGCACTTGCGCTTGCCCGACCACCACGCCGGCGCAAATGGTGGGACCGATGTCCACGCGCATCACGTCGTGCTGCCCGCCGGCCCAAGCACCGATACCGCCTTACAATTGTTACCCCCATGCAATTGGGGCAAGGCAAGGAAATTGCTTCACCCGATTCCGGCGCTGCTTGCCAAGCGATATAGCGCGGGGCATAGACCGGCATGATGAAGGAGCCCGGTAAACAGGCAGGCGGTCGTTCCGCACTGCGCGAGTTTCTTGCCAGCGAAGCGGCGGGCGGAATATTGTTAATGGCTGCAGCGGCGCTGGCAATGATTGTTGCCAATTCCGTCTTCGCAGATGATTATTTTCACTTCGTGCATGCGGTTTCCGGACCCGAACTGACGCCGAAGCTTGGTCCCATGACGGTGCATCTGTGGATCAACGATGGACTGATGGCGATTTTTTTCCTGCTGGTCGGACTGGAGATCAAACGCGAATTTGTCGACGGGCATTTGTCGACATGGGCTGACCGGCGGTTGCCGGTGATTGCAGCGGCGGCGGGGATGATTGTACCCGCGGCGATTTATCTGATGGTTGCAGGAGGAGATTCCACCCTAGTTCGCGGATGGGCGATACCAGCCGCGACCGACATTGCCTTCGCCATAGGTGTATTGGCGATATCGGGCAGCCGCGCGCCCGCTTCGCTCAAACTGTTCCTCACCACCGTTGCGATTGTCGATGACATGGGTGCGGTGGCAATCATCGCATTATTTTATACAGCCGAACTCAAGATTATGGCGCTGGTCGCAGCGGCAGTGATTTGGTTAGCGATGATGGCATTGAACCGCTTCAAGGTGAATGCCCTGCTTCCCTATCTGTTTCTGGCTGCCCTGCTCTGGTACGCGACCTTATTGTCCGGGGTGCACGCTACCATCGCAGGGGTAATGGCTGCCTTTGCCATTCCGTTTCGCCGGACAGTAGGTGCGCCTGACGCCGAAGATTCGGCGCTGCACCGGTTGGAGCATGCGCTCGCCAAACCTGTTGCCTTTTTTGTCGTTCCGCTATTCGGTTTTGCCAATGCCGGCGTTTCACTGGAGGGGTTCGGCCTGTCGTCGCTGGCAGCGCCATTGCCGCTTGGTATCGCGTTGGGTCTGTTTGTCGGCAAGCAACTCGGCATTTTCGGCAGCGTATGGACAGCGGTAAAACTCGGCGTTGCAGTCCGTCCAAAGGACGCCAGCTGGACTCAGGTGTATGGCGTTTCATTGTTATGCGGCATTGGATTTACAATGAGCCTTTTCATCGGAGGTCTCGCATTTACCGATGCGGCACAAGGCGATTCAGTGAAGATCGGCGTGCTGATGGGTTCGCTGCTTTCGGCAGTCGCCGGGTATCTGGTGTTGCGAATAGTGGCGCCAAAAAAGGCCAAAACTGGAGAACATTAATGAAATATCGCCATATGGTTGTCGCAGCCGCGATGCTGACATCCGGATGTGCAACGACCATCCGCACTGACCCAGCAGCGGTAACCGCTGCTCCGGTTATGGCGATCGGCGACATTGCCGATGCCTATATCAAGCTGACGTTGGAAGCTGGCACGCATGAGGCGGAATATGTCGATGCTTATTATGGTCCGGCCAGGCTGCAGGATGCGGCGAAAGAGAATCCACGCTCGCTTGCTGAGCTGATTGCCGACACCCGCGCGCTGACGGCTGCTGTCGATGCAGCGTTACCGCAAATTTCGAACGAAGTAGATCATCGTCGCGCGTCGGCGCTGCGTGGCATGCTGGTCGCTGCCGACACAAGGCTGCAAATGCTCCAGGGCAGGAAGTTCAACTTCAACGATGAGGCCAAGGGCCAGTTTGCCACCGTTCCAGATCTGAAACCGTTGACGCATTATGATCCGATTCTTGCCAGTCTGGAAAAGCTGATCCCGGGCGAAGGCGCGCTGGCGATGCGGGTCGATGCATTCAACGAGCGTTTCGTTATTCCAAAGGACCGCCTCCAAAGCGTGTTCGATGCTGCAATTGCCGAGTGTAAGAAACGCACCGCCAAACATATCGCGCTACCCGCTGGCGAGAACTTCACCATGGAGTTTGTCACCGGCAAAACTTGGTCGGGCTATAATTACTACAAAGGCGGCTATAAAAGCCTGATCCAGATCAATACCGACTTGCCGATCCGGATAAGCCGCGCGGTCGATTTGGGGTGCCATGAGGGCTATCCCGGGCATCATGTTCTCAACTTGATGGTCGAGGAGCGGCTGGCGCGAGGCAAAGGCTGGAACGAATATGAAATCAACCCGCTCTACAGCCCGACGAGTGTATTGTCCGAAGGCAGCGCCAATTACGGCATTGATCTGGCCTTTCCCGGGCCCCAGCGGTTAACGTTCGAGCGCGATGTACTGTATCCTCTGGCAGGCCTCGACCCGAACACCGCCGAGGCTTATTGGAAAATGCAGCAGATGACCGATGCGCTTTCGGGTGTCGGCTCACGATTGCGAAAATGTATCTTGATGGCGAGGTGACCCGTGCACGAGCGCTCGAACTGACGCAGAAATATTTGCTGCTGTCGCCCGCCCGCGCCGAGCAGTCGGTGGCGTTCACCGACCATTATCGCAGCTATGTCATCAATTATGGCTGGGGCAAGGACTTGGTCCGCGATTATGTCGAACGGGGTAATCCTGATGTTGCAACACGTTGGACACGGATGGAGAAGATATTGAGCGAGCCGACTTTGCCTAAGGATTTATCGCTCTAAGCCCCTTCACCATCACGGATTGCGATATCATATTTGCCGTACCAAAAATGGTCATGAAGCTGATATCCGTCGCATCACGACCAACTGCTATTCGCACCAGATTCTCTTCGGGCGCAAGCCGCGTTGCGTCGACTAGATGCCAGCAGCCATCGAGATAGACCTCCACCACCGCATGAAAATCTGGCGGGTCGATACCGAGACCGTAGGCAGAGACCATACGCGCAGGAACGTCGGCGGCTCGGGCGAATGCGATCAGGAGATGCGCGAAATCACGGCACACGCCGCGGTGCGAAATAAAGGTGTCTGTGGCGGTGGATCCGGTACCTGAAAACCCCGGGGCATATTCGATATTATGGTAAATCCACTCGGCCATCTGCAAAATCTGGTCGCCTTTGGTTGCGCCATCAAAGCGCGTGGTAACGAAGTTTTCGTGCTTGTCCGACGGACAATAACGGCTGGGCATCAGATACTGGATATAGGCAGGCGGCAGATCGGCGTGCGGCACGACGCCTAATCCTGCGATATTCGTCGGCGCTCGGTCGATCGCTGCGGTCGCGGTATAGGTAATGTCGATTCGTCCCGTCGCATGCAACCACGTGCGCCGCCCGAGCCCGTCCATGCCCTCAATCGTTGTCAGCGGAGAGCAATCGCCCTTGACCTTCAACAGGTCAGTAAGCAGTTTTTGGTCATCCATCGGAATGGCCTCCACCGCGAGCAGCACGTCGGCAGCCTGCGGCAGGTGGTAGTTCAGGGTGGCAGTAATATCGACGGTGGTGGGGGATGAGTTCATGCGCGGCCCTTCGGGCATTTGCCGGCGTCGCGCAAGGGGAGTCGTTGGTCGGCACAGCAAGAATGAAAGCGGATGCAAAAGGGGCGGCCATCACGGACCGCCCCTTTTGATTTTTGAAGATGAGAGTGTTTAGAGCTTGCTTACCAACTCGGGTACCACCGTGAAAAGATCTCCGACCAACCCGATGTCTGCAACCTGGAAGATTGGCGCATCTTCGTCCTTGTTGATCGCAACGATGATTTTCGAATCCTTCATGCCTGCCAGATGCTGGATCGCGCCCGAGATGCCGACCGCGATGTAAACTTCGGGGGCTACGCTCGTCCCGGTCTGGCCGACCTGATAGTCGTTGGGTACATAGCCAGCATCGACAGCGGCACGCGAAGCGCCGACGCCTGCGCCGAGCTTGTCGGCGAGCGGCAATATGGTCGCGGCGAAGGTATCGGCGTCCTTCAGTGCACGGCCGCCCGAAACGATGATCTTGGCGCTGGTCAGCTCAGGACGTTCCTGCTTGGCGATCTCGCTACCGACGAAGCTTGAGATACCAGCATCGCCGCTGCCCGAGACCGCTTCGATCGTGGCCGACCCGCCAGTGGGTTCGGCCTTGGCAAAGGCGGTACCGCGCACGGTGATAACCTTCTTGGCGTCCGACGACTGCACGGTAGCAATCGCGTTGCCGGCGTAGATCGGCCGGGTGAAGGTATCAGCGCTCTCGACGCTCAGGATGTCCGAAATCTGCATGACGTCGAGCAAGGCTGCAACACGCGGAGCGATGTTCTTGCCGTGGCTGGTCGCAGGGAAGATAAACGCGTCATGATGGTTTGCCATGCCAGCAATCAGCGGCGCGACATTTTCCGCGAGTTGGTTTGCATAAGCTGCGTCGTCAGCGACATGGACCTTGGTTACGCCAGCGATCTTTGCAGCCGCTTCGGCAGCCGCGCCGCAGCCCGATCCTGCAACCAGTGCATGGACTTCGCCCAATTTGCCTGCAGCGGTCACCGCAGCCAAGGTTGCGTCCTTCACCGACGCGTTGTCATGCTCTACAAAAACGAGGACGCTCATGCTGCCACTCCCAATTCTTTGAGTTTTGCGACCAGCGCATCGACGTCGGCGACCTTGATACCGGCACTACGCACGGGCGGCTCGGTCACCTTCAATGTCTTGAGCCGCGGGGTGACGTCGACGTCGTAATCCGCCGGTGTCTTGGTTGCCATCGGCTTGCTCTTCGCCTTCATGATATTCGGCAGAGAAGCATAGCGTGGTTCGTTCAGGCGAAGGTCGGTGGTGACGATGGCCGGAGTCTTGAGTGACACGGTTTCGCTGCCGCCATCGACTTCACGAGTGACCGATACGCTGTCGCCCGACACTTCGACCGCGCTGGCGAAGGTGCCTTGCGGACGTCCGGTCAGCGCCGCGAGCATCTGCCCGGTCTGGTTGCTGTCATCGTCAATCGCCTGCTTGCCCAAAATGACAAGGCCTGGCTGTTCTTCGTCCATAATCTTGGCCAAGATTTTGGCAACGCCCAAGGGCTCGACGTCTTCGGAGACCACGAGGATCGCGCGGTCGGCACCCATCGCGAGTGCGGTGCGCAAAGTTTCCTGCGCCTTTTCAGGACCGACGGAAACCGCGATGACTTCAGTCGCAACGCCCTTTTCGCGCAAGCGAAGCGCTTCCTCGACCGCGATTTCATCGAACGGGTTCATGCTCATTTTTACGTTAGCCAGATCAACGCCGGTGCCGTCGGGCTTTACCCGCGGCTTCACGTTATAATCGATGACCCGCTTCACAGGGACGATGATTTTCATACTTCAGTCCTCTTCTACCGACTCAGGGCAGGTGAATGCCCGCCAAATCCATTGCGCCTATGCTTGACGTTTACGTGAACGTCAAGCGCATTTGGTTTTGCTCAAGCAGCCTTGCGCACCTCAGCAACAATCTTCTCCGCTGCATCGCCAAGGTCGTTGGCCGACACGATCGGCAGGCCCGAATTGGCGAGGATATCCTTGCCCTGCTGCACATTAGTACCCTCAAGTCGAACAACCAGCGGTACCGACAGGTTCACTTCCTTCGCCGCTGCCACAATACCGTCGGCGATAATATCGCACTTCATGATGCCGCCGAAGATGTTCACGAGGATACCTTTTACGGCGGGGTCTTTCAGGATGATCTTGAATGCTGCGGTCACCTTTTCCTTCGATGCGCCGCCGCCGACGTCGAGGAAGTTGGCGGGGAACTCGCCGTTGAGCTTGATGAGGTCCATCGTGGCCATCGCAAGACCGGCGCCATTGACCATGCAGCCGATATTGCCGTCTAACTTGATGTAAGCGAGGTCATATTCGCTCGCCTCGACTTCGGCGGGATCTTCTTCGGTCAGGTCGCGAAGCTCGGCCAGGTCCTTGTGGCGGAACATCGCGTTGCCGTCGAAGGCGACCTTGGCGTCGAGCACCAGAAGCTCATCGCCATTCGCGCCTTTGCATACGGCCAGCGGGTTGATTTCAATCTGCTCGGCATCGGTGCCGATGAACGCGGCGTAAAGGCCCGCGAGCACAGTCTGCGCCTGCTTCGCCAGATCGCCGGTCAGGCCGAGTGCCTTGGCAACGCTACGGCCATGGTGGGGCATGATTCCGGTTGCGGGATCGATGGTGATGGTGTGGATTTTTTCCGGCGTGTCATGCGCAACGGTTTCGATGTCCATGCCGCCTTCGGTCGAGGCCACAACCGCGATGCGGCTGGTTGCGCGGTCGACGAGCAATGCGAGGTAGAATTCCTGTTTAATGTCGGCGCCATCTGTGATGTACAACCTGTTGACCTGCTTGCCAGCGTCTCCGGTCTGGATGGTGACGAGCGTGTTGCCGAGCATTTCCTTGGCGTGTGCCTCGACCTCATCGAGATTGAAAGCCAGGCGAACGCCGCCCTTGGCATCCGGACCTAGTTCCTTGAACTTGCCCTTACCGCGGCCGCCTGCGTGGATTTGCGATTTCACCACATAAAGCGGGCCGGGGAGTTGCTTGGCGGCGGCAACCGCTTCTTCAACACTAAGCGCTGCGATACCCTTGGGGGTTGCAACGCCGAATTTCGCGAGCAATTCCTTGGCCTGATATTCGTGGATGTTCATGGGAGAAATACGTCCTTCCGGATGGCAGAGTTGGACGCGCTAAAGCACAGACGGTGCATTAATGGAAGGCTTGGCGCCAAGTTTTTATTGCGGGCTGACTAGCCCATATTCTGCCAATTCAGCGCGCAACTTAGAGGCCTTTGTGAAATGATGCGCGCCAAAGCCATTGGCGCGGGCGGATATCACATTGTCGATATTGTCATCGACGAATATCGCCTCACCATCCTTCAATCCGAAGCGCGCCAGCGCCAGCGCGTAAATTGCTGGGTCGGGTTTAACTAATTTCTCGACACCCGACACGATTATGTCACTGAAATGGTCGAATATCGGCTGAGTGGGACGGAACGTATCCCAGAACTCTGCTCCGAAATTGGTGATCGCAAATAACGGCACCCGGCGGTCAGCCAATTCGCTGACAATTGCGAGCGAATCCTCGACCGGTCCGGGGATCGTCTCGTTAAACCGCGTTGCGTAAGCATCGATTAGCGCTGCGTACTGCGGAAATTCGGCTACGCGTTCCTCCGTCATCTCGGCAAGCGGACGACCGGCGTCGTGCTGGAAATGCCATTCAGGCGTGACAACATTGGCTAGAAACCAGTCGAGCTCGGTTTGATCGTTGATGAGCTTGGCAAACAAATGTCGCAAATCCCATTGGAACAAAACCTTGCCGACATCGAACACAACTGTAGTTATCTTGCTCATTCGACACGCTTTCATTGCAGGCACAAAAAAGCCGCCCGCGAATCAGATTCGGGGCGGCGTTTTGCTGGAACCATCTGCCCGCGTGAAGCAGGCAGGGACAATCAGCCCTGACGTGCCTTGAAGCGCGGCTGGGTCTTGTTGATTACATAGGTCCGGCCACGGCGGCGAATCACGCGGTTATCGCGATGGCGGCCCTTGAGGGACTTGAGAGAATTAACGACTTTCATCGGATTTACCCGTCTTTTTGATGGCTAATGCTTGAATTGAAGGCGCGCTCCTATGGGTGCAGGCGGTCAAAGTCAAGCGCGAAGCCTGCGTTTTAACGATTCAGCCGCAATACATCACTTGCCAACATATTACGGCGGCGTAAGGATATGGGCATGAACAAGATGTACAGACTTTTGCCATTATTGATGCTGGCATCGCTATCTGCCTGCGTGGTCCCGACCGGACCTGTCGAGGTCACGCGCTTCAATCGGGCTGCCGAGGGCGTGGTTTACGGTACAGGCAGTTATTCAGTCGAGGAGCAGGCGATTCGGCTACCGGGCAGGGTCTGGCTGCGTCCCCCTATCTTGCGGCCGTCGCTCGCGAGATGCAGCGGGTTGGCTATATCGAAAAGGTCGGGGGCGGATCGGATGTCACCGCCGAAGTGCGTGTGAGCACAGCACGATCCGAGGCTGAACGCCGCTCGCCAGTCTCCGTCGGCGTAGGCGGCTCAACCGGAAGCTTTGGTTCGGGTGTTGGACTTGGCTTGGGCATAAATCTGAGCGGCGGTCCGAAGGCTCAGGTCGAAACCACACTCACGGTCCGCATCGTGCGGCGCGGCGACAATCGGGTGATCTGGGAAGGCAAGGCAGTGCAGGCCGCGAACGCTGGGTCGCCAGCTGCGCAACCCGGCATCGCCGCATCAAAATTGGCCGCAGCGATGTTTAAGGACTTCCCCGGCGTGTCAGGTGAGACTATCCGCGTTCCTTGAAAATAAGGAACACGCATGCCTATTACTGACATCAGCGCTGCATTCGACAGCGGCAATATCATCGTCAACGCCATCGACGGCGCAACCGCCAACCTCGCCATCCGCAAGGACAAGGATTCCGAATTCGCACAATGGTTCCATTTCCGCGTCGCCTGCACTGGCGGCGAGGAAATCACGCTGCGGATAACGGGGCTGGAAAGCAGCGCGTACCCCGGTGGTTGGCCCGATTACCGCGCCTGCGTGTCCGAAGACCGCGATTATTGGGGCCGGGCGGATACCAGTTACGATAAAGCTGAAAACGGAGGAACGCTGACGATTCGTTATACGCCTGCCAGCGATATCGTCTGGTTCGCCTATTTCGCGCCTTACAGCATGGAGCGTCATCACGATCTTGTCGCCGATACAGCCGAATGCGAAGGCGTGAGTTATCGCTGCCTTGGTCACAGCCTTGAACGCCAGCCTATCGATTGCCTCGAAATGGGTGATGGCGATGTGCATATCTGGCTCTACGCGCGCCAGCATCCCGGCGAGACACAGGCCGAATACTGGATGGAAGGTGCGCTCGATATGCTCACCGATATGAGCAATCCGCACACACGAAAGCTGCTGGAAAAATGCCGCCTGCATATCGTGCCGAACTGCAACCCCGACGGGTCGCGGCGCGGGCATCTGCGGACCAATTTCCTCGGTGTGAATCTGAACCGTGAGTGGGCCGAACCAAGCGTGGAGAAAAGCCCAGAAGTCCTCTCCATCCGCAATGCAATGGACGAAAGCGGCGTCCACTGGGCAATGGATGTCCACGGCGATGAAGCGATCCCGGCCGCGTTTATGGCAGGTTTCGAAGGCATTCCATCGTGGACCGACGATCAGGGCGACCGCTACACAGCCTTTATAACCCGCCTTGCTGACCGAACCCCCGATTTCCAGACCAAGCTTGGCTACGCGAAAGCCGGAGCGGGAAAGGCGAATCTCACAATGTCCACCAACCAGCTCGCCGAACGCTTTGGCCCATCGCATGGCTGCGTATCGATGACGCTGGAAATGCCTTATAAGGATACTATCCACGGCAACGACCCCGACCAGGGCTGGTCGCCAGAACGATGCATGTTGCTTGCGCGGGAGTGCCTAGCGACGTTGGCGGAGATGGTTTGAGCGATGTCGATGCGGATCGCCGAGGATGATCTCAGCGGAATTGAAATCCGCGCGCTGCTCGAAACGCACTTTGCCGGGATGCTGGCAAATTCGCCAGAGGGCAGCTGTCACTTTCTCGACTTTGATGGGCTGAATTCGCCCGATGTAACCTTCTGGTCGATTTGGGATAAAGACAGCCTCGCTGGATGCGGCGCGCTCAAGGAACTTGATGCCGAGCATGGCGAGATCAAGTCGATGCGGACGCATGCCGACCATCTGCGCAAGGGCGTCGGCGCGATGATGCTTACGCATATCATATCCGAAGCGCGTGAGCGCGGGTATCGACGGCTGAGTTTGGAGACAGGATCGACCGAAGCGTTCATTCCGGCGCTGGCGCTATATGAGGCGCATGGGTTCCAATTTTGTCCGCCCTTTGCCGACTATGTCGAAGACCCTTTCAGCCGTTTCATGACCTTGGCGATTTGACCAACTTGCGTTAGGGCGCCGCACAATCAGCGAAGGAATACTCATGCCCAAACTCATCCTCATCCGCCACGGCCAGTCGCAATGGAATCTGGAAAATCGCTTCACCGGCTGGTGGGATGTAGATGTCACCGAGAAGGGCGCGGCGGAGGCTTGGGCTGCAGGCGAGTTGATGAAGGCCAAGCGCATCGCGCCCGATATTGCCTTTACCAGCGTGCAGACCCGAGCGATCAAGACGCTCAATCTGGCGTTAGAGGCGATGGGGCGGTTGTGGGTTCCGGTGACCAAGAACTGGCAGCTAAACGAGCGCCATTATGGTGGGCTGACCGGGCTCGATAAGGCAGAGACTGCGGCAA
The DNA here is from genome assembly GCA_031370535.1 of Sphingomonadales bacterium. Lineage (GTDB taxonomy): Bacteria > Pseudomonadota > Alphaproteobacteria > Sphingomonadales > Sphingomonadaceae > Sphingorhabdus_B. The sequence goes on from JANMQN010000087.1 coordinate 10,779, forward strand.
AGCACGGTGCCGAACAGGTCAAGATCTGGCGCCGCAGCTTCGACATCCCGCCGCCACCTTTGGAGGCGGGTTCCGCCTATGACCTGTCGTCCGACCCACGTTATGCCGGGATTGCCATTCCGAATACCGAAAGCCTGAAAGACACCATCGCTCGCGTGCTTCCGTATTGGGAAAGCGCGATTGTCCCTGAATTGAAGGCGGGCAAAACGGTTCTGATTTCTGCGCATGGCAATTCGCTGCGCGCATTGGTCAAGCATTTGTCAGGAATATCGGACGAAGATATCACTGGCCTGGAAATTCCGACTGGGCAGCCGATTGTTTACGAATTGGACGACGCGCTGAAGGGCGAACGCTATTATCTTTCGGAACGCTAGACCAGCGGGCCGATGCCCTTGGCCTGCTTTGCCGCATACATCGAACGGTCGGCGCGCAGCAACAATTCGGATGGCTTCACGCCGGGCTCTATAGCCGTGTAACCCGCCGAAACACTTGGCACCAACACTTTTCCTTGATGTTCGATTTTCAGTTTGCTGACGACCTTCGTGACATGGGCTGCTTTCCCGACCAGCTCGCTTTCGGGAATATTGTCGAGCAATACCGCAAACTCGTCTCCGCCGACTCGCGCAACGATGTCCGACCGCCGCACGGCGCCCAGCAACGCTTTGGCAATGCTGGTTAGCAGAACATCGCCGGCCAGATGGCCGCTGCTGTCATTAACTGCCTTCAGATTGTCGACGTCGATGAACAGCAAGCCATATTCGCCGCCATATCGGTGCGTACGCCAGCACCAGCGGTCGAGTTCTTCCATGAAATGGCGGCGGTTGAATAACGGCGTCAACGTGTCGCACACGACCAGACGCTCAAGCTCGGCTACCCTTGCCTTCAGCTGCCTGTTCTCACGCTCCAGCGCGGGCATCGACTTTACCCCACCGAGTGCGGACAAATTGTCCGTCTTCTGGTCCAACTTAATAAATCCCCGATATTTCACGCGACCCAGGGTATCTTTTGTTATTTCCGCCCTCAATCAGAATTCTATACAAAAAGCAAGAGTTTACAGTAATGCTAACGTTTGTTGGAGGAGCCGGCATTTCTTTGCATGATTGCACCTTTGCGGCTGCCTCGTTAAGGGCAGTTGCTTCTAAAGGTCGGGGGACGACAGGTGAGCGAAGCACCACCGGTAATCGGTATAATCATGGGTAGCCGTTCGGATTGGGAAACGATGCGTGAGGCGTCGGCCACGCTGGCGGCGCTTCATATCCCCCATGAATGCAAGGTGGTGTCGGCTCACCGCACGCCCGAGCGACTATATGAATATGCGAAAAGCGCAGCGGATCGCGGGCTTAAGTGCATAATCGCCGGCGCCGGCGGCGCAGCGCATTTACCCGGCATGGCGGCGTCGATGACGCGTTTGCCGGTGCTGGGCGTTCCGGTGCAATCCAAGGCGCTCGACGGTATGGATAGCCTATTGTCCATCGTACAGATGCCAGCAGGGATTCCGGTCGGTACCCTCGCCATCGGCAAGGCCGGCGCAATCAATGCGGCACTGCTCGCGGCGGCAATGCTGGCGAACTACGACGCCGAGCTTGCCGCGCGGCTGGACGCATGGCGTGCCGAGCAGACAGCATCGGTGGCCGAGACACCAGAATGACAGCGCGTTTTTTATGAGTGTTTTGGCGCCGGGTTCGACGGTTGGCATAATGGGCGGAGGTCAGTTGGGCCGGATGCTCGCGATGGCGGCCGCGCAATTGGGCTATCGCTGCCATATCTATGCACCCGCCGGAGACAATGTTGCGTGTGACGTTGCGGCGCAAAGCACCATCGCCGCTTATGATGACCTCGATGCGTTAAAGGCCTTTGCTAAGGCGTGCGATGTCATAACCTTTGAGTTCGAAAATGTGCCGGTGTTGCCACTGAAAACTATAGCCCGTGAGGTACCAATCCACCCACCGGTCAAGGCGCTGGAGATCGGGCAGGATCGGGTTGAAGAGAAGGAATTTGTTCGTCGCTTGGGCGGTAAGACCGCAAATTTCGCGGTGGCGCGTAGCGAGATTGAGGTACAGGATGCAGTGGCGGCGGTTGGTACCCCCGCGATCCTCAAAACTATCCGCATGGGCTATGATGGCAAGGGACAGATTCGCGTTACCAGCAAAAGCGAATTGGCCAGCGCATGGCGGCGGGCTGGCGCGCAGCCGCTGATTGCCGAACAGATGGTTCGGTTCGACGCAGAATTTTCGGTTATCCTCGTCCGCGGGACCGACGGTGAAATCCGTTACTGGGACAGCACCCGAAACGCGCATGAGGACGGCATTCTCGCTACCTCATCGCTGCCCGCCGGACCGCTGATTGAAAGCCAGCAGGTCGCGGCGCGCAAGATGGCGGCGGCGGTTGCAGGCGCACTCGATTATGTTGGGGTGTTCACGGCGGAATTCTTCGCAAGCGCCGAAGGGCCGCTGTTCAACGAAATCGCGCCGCGTGTGCACAATAGCGGCCACTGGACTATCGAAGGCGCGGAAACCAGCCAGTTCGAAAATCACATCCGGGCGATTTGCGGGCTTCCTTTAGGAAGCACCGCCACTGTCGCCGAACGCGTGGAAATGCAGAACCTGATCGGCAAGGATGGCGAGCGTTACCTGCAATTGCTCAGCGACCCGGCGGCCAATGTACATCTATACGGCAAGGCAGAAGCGCGCGCTGGTCGCAAAATAGGGCATGTTACCCGCTTGTATCGGTAATATTTACAAGGCAAAGCGGGGGACATGAATCATCCCGAAATTATCCTTGTCCTCGCCCGTGCCGCCAATGGAATAATCGGGAGGGATGGCGGGATGCCCTGGCATATCCCCGCTGACCTGCGCCATTTCAAGCAGATCACCAAAGGCCGCCCGATGATCATGGGACGCAAGACCTTCGACAGTCTGCCGGGCTTGCTCGACGGGCGGCGGCATATCGTGTTGACCCGCGATACTAGTTGGGAAGAAGAGGGCGCTGAGGTCGCACGCTCGGCGGAAGAAGCCTTGAAGCTCGCCAATGGCCCGCATGTTTGCGTTATCGGCGGAACGGAAATCTTCAAACTTTTCTTACCGATTGCCGACCGTATCGAGTTGACCGAAATCGCGAGCAAGCCGGAAGGCGACACGTCAATGCCTGCTTTCGACAAGGTAGAGTGGCAGGAAGTCGCGCGCGAAAGCCATGCAGCGGATGGAAATATCCCCGCGTATGATTTTGTGACGCTTGTACGCCGCACCTAGAATCAAAAGGGGAGGGGAAATGCGCAAAAGAATCTGGATTCCGCTCGCGCTGATTGGCGTCGCGGCGGTTGGTTTTTTTGGGGTAGCGCCAGGCTATGTCGAAGGGTCGATGAATGTCATCGACGGCAAGCCACTTATCGAAGTAAGCGACAAGGCCAATGCGCTGCATAAGACACTGACGATTGTAGATTTGCATTCGGATACGTTGATGTGGGACCGCGATGTCCTTGACCGGGCGACCCGGGGGCATATGGATTTGCCGCGCCTTCAGGATGGCAATGTCGCTCTTCAACTGTTTTCTTCGGTGACAAAGACGCCGAAGGGACAGAATTATGATGGCAATGGCGCGGATACCGACAATATCACCTTGCTGATCGTTGCGCAGCTGCAGCCCGTGAAGACTTGGAGCTCGCTTGTCGATCGGTCCTTGTACCATGCGCAAAAGCTGGATCGAGCGGTGAGCGAATCGCGGAACACGTTTTACAGAGTTAGCGAGCTTCCGACCTTGGATCGCCTGATTAAAGAGCGCGCGAACGGCGGCGATTCGGTCGGTGCAATGCTGACCATCGAAGGCCTGCATAACCTCGAGGGCAAGGCATCCAACCTCGACCGCCTCTACAACGCCGGTTTCCGCATGGCGGGGCTGACCCACTTCTTCGATAACGAGCTTGGCGGGTCGATGCACGGATTGAAGAAAGGCGGTCTCACACCGTTCGGCCGCGACATCGTGCGGCGGATGGAGGCGAAGGGGATGATCGTCGACATCGCGCATCTATCGCATGCCGGTGTGGCCGAAATACTGGCTATGGCGCGGCGGCCTGTCGTTTCCAGCCACGGCGGGGTGCAGGCGACCTGCAAGGTCAACCGCAATTTGACCGATGATGAAATCAAAGGGGTTGCCAATACCGGCGGCATCATCGGCGTTGGTTATTGGGAAGGCGCGGTATGCGATACAAGTCCGCGCGCTGCTGCCAAGGCGATCAAGCATGTCCGCGATCTGGTGGGCATTGCCCATGTCGCGCTCGGCTCGGATTATGATGGCGCGACCACCGTGCGGTTCGATACCTCGCAACTGGTTCAGGTGACGCAGGCACTGATGGATGAAGGTTTTTCCGAAGCAGAAATCCGCGCCGTAATGGGCGAAAATGCACTGCGCGTTATTCGTGCGGGGTTGGTGCCGATGGCAGCGACTCCCGCCGCGAAATGACCATACCCCGCCTCCACGCAACCGAACGGATGCCCGATAATTTGCGCGGCGCCGTGGTGGCGCTGGGTAACTTTGACGGCTTCCATCTGGGCCATCAGGCGGTGGCGGGTGAAGCTATCGCTCAAGCCAAGACCGCAGGAAAACCGGCGATCATTGCAACCTTTGATCCGCATCCGGTGCGCTTTTTTGCGCCACAAGCGCCGTGGTTCCGCCTGACCACGCTCGATCAACGGCAGCGCTTGTTCGAAGCGGCAGGCGCGGATTCCATGCTTGTGTTCGATTTTGATGCCGGCCTGGCCGCGACAACGGCGGAAGATTTCATCGTCAAGTTGCTGGTCGAACGACTTGGGATTTCAGCGGTGGTAACCGGTGAGGATTTCACGTTTGGCAATCGCCGCGGCGGCAATATTGATGTTTTGCGTGACCTTGGTGCCGTGCATCGTCTTGCCTCTACTGCGATGGGGCCAGTGGTCGATGAAGGCGGCGTCATTTCGTCCAGCCGTATCCGCGAGGCTCTTCAAGCTGGCGATTGCGCCACCGCGACGCGTTTGCTGACCCGGCCATTTGCCGTAGAGGGTGTCGTCCAGCATGGCGACAAGAACGGACGGCTCTTGGGCTTTCCCACCGCCAATATCGACATGGGCCATTATCTGCGCCCGCGTTACGGCATTTATGCGGTGAAGGGGCGGCTGGCGGATGGCCGGGTGCTCAATGGCGCCGCCAATCTCGGCATCCGGCCCAGCTTCGATCCGCCCAAGGAATTGCTCGAACCCTATTTTTTCGATTTTGCCGAAGACCTGTATGGCCAAAATATTGAAATCGAATTCCACGCCTTCATTCGGGCGGAGGCGAAGTTCGACAGCATGGATGCGCTGATGGCGCAGATGGCCACGGATTGCGATAAGGCGCGGCAAATTCTGGAAGCCACATGAAGTTGACCAAGGGAAAGACTAGGGCAATGGTGGCCCTTGCCGTCATCCTCGTTGCGCTCTCATTATTGAACGCCAGTTGGCTTGCGCCAAAGCCCGAGGGCAAGCCCAAGCTGATTGCGCATCGCGGCGTCTATCATCTCTACGACAAGCGCGCCGCCTTTGGCCGTGACACCTGCACCGCGCGCTTCATTCGCCCGCCCGAGCATGAGGTGTTTGAAAACACCACCGCCTCGATCCGGATGGCAGCTGGGTTGGGTGGCGCGCTGACAGAGATCGATGTCGCGCCGACCAAGGATGGAAAGATGGTACTGTTCCACGACTGGACTGTCGATTGCCGGACCAATGGCAAGGGCGATACTCACGACCTGACGCTGGCCGAGCTGAAAACGCTTGATATCGGCTATGGCTACACCGCCGACGGCGGCAAGACATTCCCCTTGCGAGGTAAAGGGGTAGGACAAATGCCGACGGTCGAGGAGGCGTTGGCGGCTTTGCCTTCGCGTGCATTATTGTTCAATTTCAAATCGAAGAACCCTGCAGAGGCCGACCAGTTGTTCGCCATATTGAAGGCATCGGGCCGCGATTATGAGAAGCTCGGCGACGCCTTTTACGGCGCGCAGGGGCCGGTGGAGCGCATCCGGCAGCTCGCGCCCCAAAACTGGGCGTTCAACTTGAAGGACGAGGCGAAAGTCTGCACTAAGGACTATGTCCTTTATGGCTGGACCGGGATTATCCCGAAAAGCTGCGAGGGCGGCGTGCTCGTCATTCCGGTCAATTACCAATGGCCGATGTGGGGCTGGCCCAACCGCCTGATCGCGCGAATGGATAGCGTTGGCGCCAAGGTCATCGTGATGGGGCCGTATGAAAGCGGCAAGTCCAACGAAGGGCTGACCGATGTGCATGATTTGGGCCGGATACCGGGTAGCTTCAATGGATATATCTGGGTCGAGGATATCTGGAGTATTGGTCCGGCGTTGAAGGGGTAGCTCCGTCCCCCCGCGCCGGAGGTGCAGAAGGCCTTTATCCCTCGCGCTTTATCCTCTAAGCGCCTTCGCAACATGACCGAACCCGTTGACTATCGCGACACCGTTTTCCTGCCGAAAACAGATTTCCCCATGAAGGCCGGGCTCCCGCAGAAGGAGCCGGGTATCTTGGGGCGCTGGCAGGAGATGGATTTGTATGCAGAGCTCCGCAACCGCCGCCGAGGGCGTGAGAAGTTCATTCTGCATGACGGCCCGCCTTATGCCAATGGCGACATGCACATCGGCCATGCGCTCAACCATATTCTCAAGGACATGGTTGTGCGCACGCAGACGCTGCTTGGCAAGGACGCGCCTTATGTGCCCGGCTGGGATTGCCACGGCCTACCCATCGAGTGGAAGGTCGAGGAGCAATATCGCAAAAAAAAGCTCAACAAGGACGAAGTGCCCGCCGTCGAGTTCCGCGCCGAGTGCCGTGCTTATGCGCAAGGCTGGGTCGATACCCAGCGCGAGCAGCTAAAGCGGCTGGGTATTAACGGCGATTGGGATAATCCTTACCTCACGATGGATTTCCAGGCCGAGGCGACGATTGTTTCGGAGCTGCTAAAATTTGCTGAGAGCGGGCAGCTTTATCGCGGCGCCAAACCGGTGATGTGGTCGCCGGTCGAAAAGACCGCGCTGGCAGAGGCCGAGATCGAATATGAGGATATTGTCTCGACGCAGATCGATGTGGCGTTCGAGATAATTGAGAGCGCCATCGCCGAACTGGTCGGCGCACATGCGGTGATCTGGACGACGACGCCTTGGACGATTCCGGTCAATCAGGCTTTGGCTTATGGCCCTGATGTTGAGTATGTTTTGGTTGAACTGACGGGTTGGAATTGGGCGGTCGAACAGAAGACAGATCCGCTAGCGCACACGGAAAAATTGATACGCGACAAGGCAATCAAATTTGTCGTGGCAAAAGCGCTGTTACCACAATTCAAAGAGCGGCTGGGCGGAACCGATACCAGCGTGGTTTTGCAGGAATTAGTGTCATTTAAGGGGTCCGACCTGGCCGGCACGATATCCCGCCACCCGATGCACCATCTCGGCGGCTTCTTCGCCAAACCGCGTCCGATGCTCGCTGGTGACTTTGTCACCACCGACAGCGGCACCGGGCTAGTCCATATGTCGCCCGACCATGGCGAAGATGATTTCGACCTGTGCAAGGCAAACCGTATCGATCCGGTCTTTGCAGTCGAAGGCGACGGCAAATATCGCGCTGACTGGAGCTGGCTGGGCGGCGAAGGAAGTGTCATCAACCCGAAATTCAACGCGCCCGACGGCCCGATCTGCACCGCGCTGCGCGAGGCAGGCGGGTTGCTCGCAGCGTCGGCGGACTACAAGCACAGCTATCCGCATAGCTGGCGGTCGAAGGCGAAGGTAATCTATCGTTGCACGCCGCAGTGGTTTGTGAGCATGGACAAGGAATTGCCGGGCGGCACGCTGCGTGAAAAGGCAATGACCGCGATTTCGGACACCCGATTCATTCCTGAAAAGGGCCGAAACCGCCTGTCGTCGATGGTCGAAGGCCGCCCTGACTGGGTGCTCAGCCGCCAGCGCGCATGGGGTGTGCCGATCACCTTGTTCGTGAAGAAGGGAACGAACCAGTATCTCAACGACGCCAGCGTCAACGCACGCATCATCGCGGGCGTAAAGAAAAATGGCGTCGATGGGTGGTCCGACGAACGCGCACAGGAATATCTTGGGAGCGACTATGCGCTCGCGGATTATGAACGAGTCGCCGACATTCTCGACGTCTGGTTCGATTCGGGCTGCACGCATGTGTTCACGCTGGAATCGGGACGCTGGCCCGACCTTTCATGGCCCGCCGACCTGTACCTCGAAGGCAGCGACCAGCATCGCGGCTGGTTCCAGTCGAGCTTGCTGCAAAGCTGCGGCACACGCGGTCGGGCGCCTTACAACGCAGTGCTGACCCACGGTTTCACGATGGACCAGAAGGGCATGAAAATGTCCAAGTCGCTGGGCAATACTATCAACCCGCTCGACCTGATGCGCGACAGCGGCGCGGACAT
>JANMQN010000126.1:0-7952 GCA_031370535.1 Sphingomonadales bacterium
CACAGCCGCCTGCCGTCGAACTGGCAGCCGTGGGGCCTGCGCCAGTTACAGAAAGCGCTGGGTTTGCAGCGGTTGAAACGGATGTGCAGGTAGCATCGCCAGTTGCAATCGCTGTCGCAGCCCAAGCCGAAGCACCGTTGATTAAGGCGCCCGAAGGCCCTGCAAAAGCCGCGACCTCGAATGCGCCAGTCAAACTTGCGCTGGCCGAAATTCCTGCATCCAGCGTTAGCGCAGTTTCTGGAACACATGTTGTGCAGTTGGGGGCATTCTCGAACGTCGCGAATGCTCAGGCAGCATGGAGCAAATATAGCAAGCGCTATGGCGTATTGAACGGCTACAATTCGGCAAGCTCGACTGTGACTGTCAATGGTAGGACCCTGATCCGTGTTGCCGCGATGGGTTTTGGTAACGCATCTTCGGCCAACTCCGCATGCAGGCAGATCAAGGCTCGCGGAGGCGTTTGTCTGGTACGCAATATCAGCGGCGACCGGCCGGTCCGCATGGCGAGCACCCAGGGCCGCCGTATCGCCGCTCGCTAATCAGACATAACAGAAATTGCAAAAAGGGGCGGCGGGTCTTAAATGACCTTGCCGCCCTTCAACATATGACGGACGCGGCCTTGAACAGGTAGCTTGTCGAACGGCGTATTGCCGGCAAGCGCGGCCATCCGGTCGCCGTCGACCTGCCAAGGCGCGTCTGGGTCGATCAATATCAGGTCGGCCTCGAACCCCTCGGCGATACATCCAGCATTTAGACCTAATATTTTTGCCGGATTTGCAGCGAGCAATTCAAAAAGCCGTCCCGTGGAAATCGTGCCATCACGGACGAGGTTTAGCGAAAGTGCGAGCAACGTTTCTGCGCCAGCCATTCCCGATGCAGCTTCCGAGAAGGGCAGACGCTTATCCTCTGGTCCGCGCGGGTCGTGGCCCGAAGCGATAACGTCTATGGTGCCGTCTGCGATCGCGGCGATGCACGCCAATCTGTCCGCTTCGCTGCGTAGCGGCGGAGACAGTCTGGCAAAGGTACGGAAATCGGACATCGCGTTATCCGACAGGAAAAGATGTCCCGGGGTAATCCCGCAACTGATACGTAGGCCTATGGCTTTGGCGTTCCGGATGAGGTCCAAGCCGCGTGCAGTTGAAACCTGTCGGAAATGAACATGCGCGCCACTTTCTTCCGCGAGTAGCAGGTCACGGGCAATGGCCAGCGTCTCCGTCATTGGCGACGCGCTTGAAAGCCCAAGCAATGTGGCAGTTTCGCCTTCGGTTGCGACTGCATTTCCGGCCAGCCCCGCATCTTCGCTGTGCACAAACACTGGCAGATCGAGCGCCGCACAATAACGCATAATCCGCAACATGATTCCGCTGTCGGCGATCCATTTGCGGCCGGTTGCAACGCCTAACGCGCCTGCTTCCCTCATCAGCGCGATTTCGGCCATCTGCAGCCCATCTAGCCCTCGGGTTGCGGCCGCCAGCGGATGCACCCACAGATCGGGTTTGCCCTTCAATGCCGCGTAGCGGACTGTCGCAGGGTCATCATGCACGGGTAACTGGTCGGGCATCAATGCGGCACGGGTTATGCCGCCGAAGCGGAAGGCTGGCTTGTCGATCTTGAACACGCCGAGGTCGATTATGCCTGGCGCAACGATTAACCCGCTTGCATCGAGTTGGTCGGCAATTGGCGCGGCTTTGCCGACCGAGGCAATTTTGCCGTCCTCGATATGCAGATGCAGCGCTTCGGCCTGGTCATCGCCGGGTAAAATCGCATGGCCGTTTAATATGCTGATGCCGCTCATGCCCAACCCTCTACGCGGCGCGCGCGTCTGGTCAAAATGTCAAGGCAGGCCATTCGGACCGCGACGCCCATTTCCACCTGCTCGGTAATTGCCGAGCGTTCGACATGATCGGCGATGTTGCTGGCGATCTCTACACCGCGGTTCATCGGGCCGGGATGCATGACCAAAGCATCGGGTTTGGCCAAGGCCAGCCGCCTGTCGTCGAGGCCGTAGAGATAGAAATATTCGCGCGGGGACGGGATGAAATCGCCCTGCATACGCTCGCTTTGTAGACGGAGCATCATCACAACATCGGCGCCATCCAGCGCTGTGTCGAAATTGCTATATGGCTTTGCGCCGAACGCCTGGATGCCGCTGGGCATAAGGGCAGGGGGTGCCACGACGCGGACCTCCGCCCCCAGTGATTTCAGGCAGAACAGGTTGGAGCGTGCCACTCGGCTGTGCAGTACATCGCCGCAAATGACCACAACCTGCCCTTCAATACTTCCCCGACGTCGGAAAATCGTAAGCGCATCCAGCAGTGCCTGCGTGGGATGTTCATGGCTGCCGTCGCCCGCGTTCAGAACCGGACAATCGACCTTGCTGGAAATCAACTGCACTGCCCCAGAACTTGCGTGTCGGATTACAATCGCATCGGCGCGCATCGCGTTCAGCGTCATCGCGGTGTCGATCAGTGTTTCGCCCTTTTTGACGCTTGATTGCGCGGCGTGCATATTGACAACGTCCGCGCCGAGCCTTTTTCCTGCGATCTCGAACGACAACAAAGTGCGTGTCGAATTTTCAAAAAAAGCGTTGATGATGGTGAGGCCAGACAGCCGGTCGTCGTGTTTTGCCGCACCTGACCGGTTGAGCGCCACCCATTGCTGGGCTTCTTTCAATATGTAGAGAATTTCCCATTTCTGGAGACCGGCGACACCAAGCAGATGCTTGTGCGGAAAGGCGTCCGACCCGCTTGGAAAGCTGTCATCTGCGAAAGGCTGTGTCCATGTCATTAAAGCGATGCCCTTAGAGTGAAAGGCTTAACAACTCAAGTGCCTTGGACTAGACGCTCGTCAACGCATCAATCGCGCCCTGCAATATAAACGCCGCCGCGCCGCTGTCGATTTTCTCGGCGCGTTTGGCGCGACTCATGTCGGCGGCGATCATTTCGCGCTCTATCGCCTGTGTTGACCAGCGTTCGTCCCGGAGGAGTATCGGCAGGCCAAGATCTGAGATGTTACGGGCGAAAGCGCGGCTAGATTGGCTGCGCGGACTTTCGCTGCCGTCCATGTTAAGCGGCAGGCCGACGACGATGCCCTTGGTTGGTCGGGTGGCAATCGCGGCGATCAATGCAGCCTTGTCTTTAGTGAACTTGCTGCGTTTGATAAGATCAGCAGGCGAGGCATAGGTCCAGCCCGCGTCACAAAATGCAGTGCCGATGGTTTTACTGCCGACGTCTAGCCCGATCAGTACGCCGCCGTCCGGCAAAATATCACGAAAATCGGCGACCGCTTCAAAGATCATTTGGCAAGGAATCTTTGTGTTCGCCAAAGCGCATCCGCCCGGACATTCGCCCAGAACAGCGGGTAGTCGTACACATGGTAGTTGTTTCCCGGCAATGTGTACGGCCCCATATCCACTGGCTCGCCGATCAGAAGGAAGCCGTTGTCATCGCACCGTGCAGGGACGGTTTCGGGTATAAGCTCGCCGGTGCTCATGTCACCTGATGGCTTGAGCGTGCCGAGATTGGCCTTAGCTGGCGCTTTAGCCTCAGCGCCACCATTGAGCGGATTGGTGCAGAGTATTTGGGTACCCTTCCGAGGTTCGCCGTTGAAGCCGATTGTCGCACCATATAACTCGAGAATTTTGCCGTATCGTGCAGGTTCGGCGTAACTTTCCCAACTCATGACGCAGCCGGTCTGGTCGGGCGAGCTGCATGCGGGAAGGCCCATTTCGGGCAAGTCAGTTGTCGTCGATACTGGCCAACCGACGATGTAAGCTGCAACGATGCGTTTTGCGATCGGTTTGCCCGCGACGCGATCCTTCAACAGATGCGAAAGATGCAATGCGCCCTGGCTGTGGCCCGCGAGGATGATCGGCCTGTCTTTCTGAACATTTTTCACGAAATGATCGAAGGCGAGGAGAACGTCCTGATAGGCATCGTTGAGCGCCGACGCGCCTTCCGGCTTGGTGGTCAGGAACGCGCCAATCCCGGCCTGCCGGTAACGCGGCGCCCATATGTCTCCCGATGCCGCAAAGGGTGTTGCCAATCCGCGCAGAAACAATCGCGCGCGGTCCTGCGATTCCTGATCGTCAAGCGGTGCGTTCCAGCTGGATCGCGCCATGAAAGATGTCGGGTGAATGAAGAAAATCGCGGCCGAACCCGGCACTTCGGTTTTAGGTGCGCCAATCGGCTCCCATAAAGTCGGGTTATCTTCCTTCTGACCACCGCGCGAGAACCACATTTTCGGGTCATCGTAGACGTTGGTTGCAAGTGCGGTCTGCTTTTCGAACTTCACCGTCGGTTCCAACTGCCCGATGGCGAAGTCGGTCAGTTCGTCCTGATAGATACTGAAGACAAAGCCACCCGCGATGACCAGAACGATCAGGCTTGCGAATAAATAGAGAAATTTGCGAACCAAGTTATGAACCTCTAATTTTGTGCGCCATTAGCGGATTTGGTAAAAATTGCACCGCAAAATTGAATGTGGCCTGACAAACTGGGCTTTTCCCGTTGAAGCGTGGCGGAGCGGATGCTAGCGGCGGCGTTATGTCTGTAGATAAAGATACCGTAAACAAAATCGCACGGCTTTCGCGCATTGCGATCAGCGATGCAGAGGCCGACAAGATGGTCGGCGAACTCAATGGCATTCTGGCCTGGGTCGAGCAATTGGGCGAGGTCGATTGCGCCGGCGTCGAGCCCATGACCGCCGTCATTCCCAACAAGCTCCGCTTGCGTGACGATGTCGTCACCGATGGCGACGTCCGCGACAAGGTGCTGGCCAACGCTCCAGCGCGCGAAGGCAGCTTCTTTGGCGTGCCAAAGGTGATTGAATAATGACCGACTTTTCCAGAATGGGCGTAGCCGCCATCCGTAACGGGGTGGCCAACGGCGAATTCAAGGCGGTGGAAGTTGCCGAAGCGCTGAACACGCGCGTTGCTGGGGCGAAGGCGCTCAACGCCTTCATCGTCGAAACGCCAGAGAAGGCTCTTGAGGCCGCTCGAGCAGTCGACGCCGACCGGGCGGCGGGTAAGCCGCTTGGCAAGATGGCAGGGGTGCCGATTGGCATGAAGGACTTGTTTTGCACCGAAGGCGTGCAGACCACAGCCGCGAGCCATATCCTTGAAGGCTTCGTGCCTACCTATGAATCCACAGTGTCAGCGAACCTTTGGAGGGCCGGCGCAGGGATGCTCGGCAAGCTCAATATGGACCAGTTCGCGATGGGTTCGTCGAACGAGACGAGCTATTTCGGTAATGTGATTTCACCTTGGCGGCGCAATGATGGAGGAAATGTTGCCTTGGCACCTGGCGGTTCGTCGGGCGGTTCGTCGTCAGCGATTGCGGCGCGGCTTTGTCCTGCTGCGACTGGCACCGATACGGGCGGCTCGATCCGTCAACCTGCCGCGTTCGTCGGCATCAGCGGTATCAAACCGACTTACGGCCGCTGCTCGCGCTGGGGCGTGGTGGCTTTTGCGTCGTCGCTCGATCAGGCTGGACCGATGGCGCGCTATGTACGCGACTGTGCGATCATGCTGGAGTCGATGGCGGGATTTGACCCGAAAGATTCGACCTCGCTCGATCTACCCGTCCCCGAATGGGAGGCTGGCCTGAACAGTGATCTCAAGGGCAAGCGCATCGGCATTCCCAAGGAATACCGCCTCGACGGCATCGATGACGACATCGCCGCCATGTGGGACAATGGCATTGCATGGCTGAAGGATGCAGGTGCAGAGATCGTCGACATCAGCCTGCCGCACACCAAATATGCGTTGCCTGCATATTACATCATCGCGCCGGCTGAAGCGTCGTCGAACCTCGCGCGATATGATGGCGTGCGTTTCGGTTTGCGTGACTTGCCCGAAGGCGCTGGTCTGCAGGATATGTACGCCGCGACCCGCGCCGCCGGTTTCGGCGAAGAAGTCCGCCGCCGCATCATGATCGGCACCTATGTGCTGAGCGCCGGTTTTTACGACGCTTATTACACGCAGGCGCAAAAGGTCCGGGCTCTCATCGCACGCGATTTCGAAAAGGCTTGGGGCCAATGCGACCTCATCCTCGCCCCAACCGCTCCGAGCGCGGCATTCGGCCTCGGCGAAAAAACCAGTGACCCGTTGTCGATGTATCTCAATGACGTGTTTGCGGTGCCTGCCTCGTTGGCCGGTTTGCCCGCCATGTCGGTCCCCGGAGGCCTTAGCAAAGATGGCTTACCGTTGGGCCTGCAGATCATCGGTAAGGCGCTCGACGAACAGGCCGTGCTCAATGCGGGACTAGCCATCGAACAGCGTTCAGGATTTACGGCGGAAGCCGGAGAGTGGTGGTAATATGAGCGAATACCGCATCCAGGGAAACACCGGCGAGTGGGAGGTCGTAATTGGCCTTGAGGTCCATGCGCAGGTTACCAGTGAGTCCAAGCTGTTTTCCGGTTCCTCCACCGGCTTTGGTGCCGAGCCGAACAGCCACGTCAGCCTCGTCGACGCGGCAATGCCTGGGATGCTGCCCGTGCCAAACCGCGAGTGCCTGCGGCAGGCTGTCCGCACCGGCATGGCTATCAACGCGCAGATCAATCGCTGGTCGCGGTTTGATCGGAAGAATTATTTCTACGCCGATTTGCCACAGGGCTACCAGATTTCGCAGTTGTACCACCCGATTGTCGGCGAGGGCGAAATAGAAGTCACGCTCAACGAAAAAGACCCCGACAGCGCGGTCAAGACAATCGGCATCGAGCGAATCCATGTCGAGCAAGACGCGGGCAAGCTGATGCACGACCAGCATCCGACGATGTCCTTTGTCGACCTCAACCGCTCGGGCGTCGCGCTGATGGAAATCGTCTCGCGCCCCGATATGCGCAGCCCGCAAGAGGCGGGGGCCTATGTCAAGAAACTACGCTCGATCCTGCGCTATGTCGGTTCGTGCGACGGCAATATGGAGCAAGGCTCGATGCGCGCCGACGTCAACGTGTCGGTCCGCAAACCGGGCGGTGAACTTGGCACGCGCACCGAAACCAAGAATGTAAACTCGATCCGTTTCATGATGCAGGCGATTGAATATGAGGCGCAACGTCAGGTTGACCTCATCGAAGGCGGAGGCGCGGTTGTTCAAGAAACGCGGCTGTTCGACCCCAACAAGATGGAAACACGGTCGATGCGCTCGAAAGAGGATGCGCATGATTATCGCTATTTCCCCGACCCCGATTTGCTGCCGGTGGAACTTGACGACGCTTTCATCGAGGAATGCAGGGCAAGCTTGCCCGAACTCCCCGATGCCAAGCGCGCGCGGTACGAAGCGATGGGCCTCACAGCCTACAACGCTGCCGTCCTGACCGCCGAAGCCGAAACCGCATTCTGGTTTGAGGATTTGCTGGCCGAAGGCGTGGACGCAAAGCAAGGCTCCAACTGGTTGATGTCCGAACTGTTCGGTGCGCTGAACAAGCTCGGCAAGACGCTTGACGAAAGCCCGGTGAACCCGAAGCAAGCCGCTGAACTTCTGGGCTTGGTCGCCGACGGCACCATCAGTGGCAGCATCGCAAAGCAGGTCTTCGAAATCATGCTCGAAACCGGGCAGGGCGCCGCTGTCATCGTTGAGGAAAAAGGCCTCACGCAAACCAGCGACACCGGTGCGATCGAAGCCGAAATCGCCAAGATCATGGCCGCCAACGAAGACAAGGTCGCCGAATACCGCGGCGGCAAAGATAAGCTGTTTGGCTTCTTTGTCGGTCAAACGATGAAGGCAATGCAGGGCAAGGCCAATCCGCAGGTTATCAACGATTTGCTAAAGAAGGCGCTTGGCTAATCTGTCGCCGCTTCCCCCTTGCCCCGCCGCGGCTTTCCCGTTAGAGGCTCCCGTCGTTTGTGAAACGGCAGCTTTTCGTAAGCGGGCGTGGCGGAATTGGTAGACGCACCAGATTTAGGTTCTGGCATCGCAAGGTGTGGGGGTTCGAGTCCCTTCGCCCGCACCACG
>JANMQN010000136.1:0-5488 GCA_031370535.1 Sphingomonadales bacterium
AGTGCTTTTCGGGGAGTGTGAAGGTCAGGTCAAGGCAGCAAGTACGGCATCGCCCACTTCGCTGGTGGACATGTTACCGCCGAGGTCAGCCGAACGTGCACCGCCCGCAAGCGACTTAGCAACTGCAGTTTCAATTCGATCAGCAGCTTCCGGCTGTGCAAGCGAATATCGCAGCATCATGGCGGCGGACAATATCGTCGCCAGCGGGTTGGCCTTGCCCTGCCCTGCAATGTCGGGAGCACTGCCATGGATCGGTTCGTAAAGGCCTTTACCAGCGCTATCGAGTGAGGCGCTGGGCAGCATTCCGATGGAACCGGCGCACATGCTCGCTTGGTCGGACAATATGTCACCGAACAGATTGCCTGTGACGATTACGTCAAACTGCCCCGGGTTGCGCACCAACTGCATCGCGCAATTGTCGACATACATATGGCTGAGTTCGACTGCCGGATATTCGGCATGGGTTTCGATCACAACGTCGCGCCATAGCTGCGAAGTTTCGAGCACATTCGCCTTATCGACCGAGCACAATTTTTTGTTGCGTGCCATCGCGGTTTCAAATCCGACCCGCGCGATGCGGCGGACTTCGTCCTCATTATAGGACATGATGTCATAGCCTTCACGCCGTCCGTCAGCAGTTTTGCGCATGCCCTTTTCGCCGAAATAGACGTCACCGTTGAGTTCACGAACAATGACCATATCGATTTGCGACGCGACTTCGGGGCGCAGCGCACTGGCGTCGGCGAGTGCGGGGAAAAGTATCGCGGGACGAAGATTGGCGAATAGCGCCAGTTCTTTGCGTAAACCTAAGATCGCCTGCTCGGGCCGCAGATGGCGCTCGAGATTATCGCAATCTGGATCTCCTACCGCACCAAACAAAATAGCATCTGCGCGTTTCGTGAGGTCGAGCGTGGCAATCGGAAGCGGATGGCCAGTCGACTTATACGCCGCACCGCCTACTAGCGCTTCCTCAAACGTCAGCCCATCAATCGCCAGAATATCCAGCACACGCCGCGCCTCGGTGATGACTTCGGGACCAATTCCATCTCCGGGTAACAGGGCGATAAGCACGGCATTCTCCTTTGCGGGGCCGCCATGCCGCGCGCCGTGCGCTTATGCAACCGCCCTTTTCAGCCTGTCTACAAGCCGCTCCCGCGCCGCCATGACGTCGGCCCGGCGATCACCCAACACATGCGCCACCAATCGCCCGCGATTTTGCGCCATCATCGCAACCGGAGCGCCACCTGCTTCAACCTCTTCGGCATAGCCCAATTCGGCCAGCAACAGCGTCTCATACTGCGCAACCGCGCCAGCCCAAATGCGCGCGGCCGGGGCCAATTCTATAGCCGAAAGCAGACCATCAAGCGCGCTATGTAGGCGCGGATAGGGATGACCCTCGGGCAAGGTCGCAGCGGTCAGCGCGGTCGTCCAGTCGATCGCGGCAATTGCCAGCGGCTCGGACAACAAGTGCGCACGGCTCTGCAGCGGTTCCGCCGCCAACGACGCCAGTTGGCCAGACACCCGTACACGCCAATCCCCCTTGATGATATTGCCAGGGATCAATACCGGCCGCAAATGCCGCCCACGCGCGCCTTGCACAAAGCCCGCCAGCATGCCGTGATCTGCGGCAAAAGCACGCACAATCGCGCCGGTCTCGCCATGGTTGCGAACTGCACAGATGATGGCAGAAGTCGTAACGTGCATTTAGTCGGCGCTAACCTTAAACAGCGCCACGCCTTCATATTTCTCGGCGTCGGGCTCGAACATCTCATCCGGTTCGAATTGCTCATCAATAAGGCTTAGTTCGTTAAGACCCTGCAGATGAAACGCCCCAAGCTTTTTCTCACGCGGCGGCTCTCCATGTTTTTCCAGCGTAATAGCGTCGATAAAAAGCGCGTTGTTTTTCGAATACAAGACATGTGGCGCGAGCTTCATTGCGACACCGTTATACACAGTGGTGACACATTTTCTGAGTGCGATGGCTTCGAGCAGGATCGGGTTAGTCGACATGCTGCCAAGTTATCGCAGCCGCTTGGACACGCAACCCCAAAAATTGTGCGGCGCAGCACAAATTTAGCTCTGTCTTGCAATATTTGGGGTCAGAGTTATTTTGTTCACTCCATTTGAGGGAAATATGAAAGAGATTGCCATCCTTTGATCCAGCACGACGCGCTTCGCGCGGGCCTGCTGTTGTTGGCTCCAGAGACGCAAATGCGCGCCTACTGGCCCCTGATCAATATCTACAGGTTGGTTTCAATGAACATTTCAAAATACGAACAGCGCGTGCTGCACGCGCTGGCGCAGGGCGGGTCGATAATCCACCGTTTCGATGGAAAAGGACGGATAATCCAGGTCGATTGCATGAATCGAGACGGCTGGCGGCTCGACGATTGTACACTGGCGGTTTTCCAGAAGCTGCGACGGCGACGGCTGATCGGCAGTATTGGCGGTGCTCCTTACCGCATTACCCGCGAAGGGTTACGCGCTGTGCGGTCGCAACTCGATAATCGCTAGGATGCGGCTGAGGCCGCATGGTTGGCGATCAGGTCGACCATGCGGCCCACCTGCGACGGCGGGAGATCGTGCGCCATTTCCTCGATGACTTCGAGCCGCGCACCCGGGATGTGGCGGGCGATATCCTCGCTGCCCGCTTTCGGAACGAGCGGGTCGGCACCGCCGTGCACAACCAAAGTCGGAGTGGTAATTTTTTTCAGCCGCTCGACACGACTACCGTCCGCGACAATCGCCAGCAATTGTCGCTTCATACCAATGGGATAATAACCACGATCGAAGGCGCGCGCTGCCATGTCGACGAAAGCAGTCGGCGTACGTGTCGGGTCGGCAAAGGAAATCGCCTCCAAAGCTTCAGCCCCCAGCTTGACTGCTTCTTCCTTGGTAGGATTGGCGGGACGCGGTTTCAGCATCCGCTTGCGTATATCGGCGCGTGGCCCGGGAAGGCCGGGTCTGCCACTCGATGACATGATCGAGGTCATACTCAACACTTTTTCGGGATGGTGCGCCGCCATCAATTGCACGATCATCCCGCCCATCGAAGCGCCGACAATATGCGCTTTTTCGATGCCCAAGGCATCCAGCAATGCAACGCCGTCCTCGGCCATATCGGTAAGCGAGTAAGCGGACGTCACCGGCAGCCCAAAGCGCGAGGCCAACATAGCCCAGACCAGACTACCGGCGGGTGCGCCATCCATCCGCTGAGAAAGCCCGACATCGCGGTTGTCATAATGGATGACCCTATAGCCCTTTGCCAACAGACCTTGAATCAACTCGTCAGGCCATGCAATCATCTGTGTACCAAGGCCCATAACGAGCAGGATTACAGGAGCGTCAAGCCTTCCGCTCTCCTCATAGAATATATCGATGCCGTTGGCGCGAATGTTTGGCATTTAGCTTAGATCTCCTGTCACGCGGCCCTTCGCGCCTCGACCACAGGCCGATCCAGAAATTCGAGGATCGCCGCAATGCTTTCCTCGACATGGCTCAACAGGAACAGATGCCCGCCATCCGCGATCACGAACAACTCGCTATTCGGAATAAGGAAGTCGAGAAACTTGCCATTGGCCAGCGGAACAATCTGGTCGTCGCCGCCCATCATGATCAGCGTTTCGGTTTTCATGAACGGCAGGAACGGCGCGCTGGTCCAGCCCATCATCGCCATCAGCTGATAGAAATAGCCTGTTTTCGATGGTGGTTTCAGGCGGTTGATATGCTCGGCTTTGTTGCCGACCATACCGCCGTAGAGCGTCTTGAAATGCTTCGCCATGAATTCGGGGTCGATATAGCGGCGCGGGTCGGCCATTTTGATAAGCGCAGCTGGATTGCCCGGCACCATCAACATGCCAGCGCTGGTCGCAACGAGGATCAGCTTGTTGGTGCGCCCGCCGTTTTGCAGCGCAAATTGCTGCGCCATCGCCCCGCCCCAGCTAACGCCCATGACATCGACCGTTGGCATCTCGAAACGGTCGAGCAACAATGCAGCAATTCGCGACATCAATATTGCGTTGTACGGCACTACCGGATCGGGCGAGCCGCCAATGCCCGGCATGTCAAAGGTGATAAAGTCGCGATCATCAAGCAACTCCGCCATCGGCGCCATCGCCTCGATATTCGCGCCAATGCCGTTGAAGAAAAGGATCGGGACCTTCTGGGTTGCCTTGCTGGACCGCCAAACCGCAACCCGCAAAACGCGGCCATAGACAGTTTCCATGCTGAAAATTGGCTCGCGGCCCTTGGTCATACTCATTCCCTCTACCCTGTTTCTGGGTCGCGAGGATTGGTTTAACCGAACGGTTAGATGGTGCAAGGGGGTTTCTAACGCGCCCCGTCTCCGCAGCCTAAACTGGCGCGCCGACCTTCAGGCTGGGATTGTAAGGGTTCGCTCACTCCAAAACATACAACCCCGGCGCGGCTTCCATCGCCGGATACGCCTTGCTCCCGAGCACTGCCGGTGCCTCGACTTCCTTGCCCGACCGCGCGTGGAGCCATTCCATCCAGTAGGGCCACCAACTTCCGGCGACTTCCTCGGTGCCCTTCATCCATTCGCCCACATCGGCGGGCGTCTTGTTCTTGCTGTGCTTCCAATATTTCGCCTTGGGGTTGCCCGGAGGGTTGAGGATCGCCTGCATATGGCCGGCTTGGCTCAGGATAAACTCGACATTCTTCGCGCCAAACAACTGGGTCGAGCGATAGCAGGCGCGCCATGGGGTGATGTGATCTGTGGTACCGCCCAATATGAACATGTCGCCTGTCACATTGGTCAGGTCGAGCGTGTGGTCGGCAATCTCGAATGTCCCCGGCGCAGCGTAGGCGTTGGCTTCGAACAGTTCGAGGAAATCGCCCATCAACGCCGACGACAGGTTGGTCGCATCGGCATTCCAGAAGAGAATATCGAACGCGGGTGGGTCATCGCCGAGCAGGTAATTGTTGATGACATAATTCCAGATAAGATCATTGGGCCGCAGCCAAGCAAAACCGCGCGCGAGGCTGGACCCCTCGATCACTCCCTTCTTCGCCGCGCGTTGCCGCGCCAGCGCAATGCCATTGTGGCTGACCAGCGAAGAGGCCTCGGTATCGCCGGGTTTCGGCTCCAGCACGCACACCATCATCGTGATCGCATTCGCCCGATCATCGCCCATCGACGCGAGTTTCGACAGCAGCACCGACATCGTCTGCCCCCCCGAACAGCCGCCCGAAACAT
This sequence comes from Sphingomonadales bacterium, assembly GCA_031370535.1. Classification (GTDB taxonomy): domain Bacteria; phylum Pseudomonadota; class Alphaproteobacteria; order Sphingomonadales; family Sphingomonadaceae; genus Sphingorhabdus_B. The sequence goes on from JANMQN010000136.1 coordinate 5,216, forward strand.
TCACCTTGTCGCTACCCGTGATGTCGCACACCACGTCGAGCGCCTTGATGCAGCTTTCGATATAGTCGGCCATGCCCCACACGCCCATCTCGTCGGTCGGGTTGCGCCACGAGATCATGAAGGGCTGAATGCCGTGATCGGTCTGCCATTTAATGACGGATTTTTCGGGCGACAGATCGTTGATGTACATCTTATTGATCTGCGGCGGAATGGTCAGTTGCGGGATTGCATAGACCTTGTCGGTGGTCGGCGCATATTGGATCAGCTCGAACC
>JANMQN010000174.1:0-3630 GCA_031370535.1 Sphingomonadales bacterium
GTCAGCCTTTTGGCCGCGCCACCGGTGGCGGATTTTGTCCACAATTTGCCCATTGTTTCGAACAAAACCGTCCGGCCATCCGGCGAAGTCACCACACTGCGCGGCATTGTGGTGTTGAACTCGGCAGGTGCGACTTCAACCGGCGGGCGCGGCGGATCGATTACCCCGCGCGTGTCCGAAATGCGGAACGGAATTTCGATTGCCGCACCACTGGGCCAGTCAACTTTCCGGATCTTGCCACCTGCCCAAAAATAGATGGACTTACTATCCGGCGACCAATCCATATTCGGATATACGCCCGTCACTGCCCAGGTTTCTTGAACGTCCTGATCGAGCGCATCATAAATCTTGCGCTCTTCGCCGGTCGATAGGTCTTTCACATAAAGTTTGGACTTGGCACGTTCGCGGCGCACGAAGGCGATTTTCTTGCCGTCAGGGGAAGGCGTGGCGCGAACCGAACCGCCTGTTCCTGCAACCGCAGTTTCAGTTTTGCCGGTCTCGATCTCATAACGCTCAATATCGAAAATCTGCCCGTTCGAATCTTGCGCATATTGGAAGATGGGGCCGGGAGTGATGTTGCGGGTGTAGTAGATATGCTTGCCGTCAGGCGCGTAGATTGGTTCGCCCAGTTCTTTCTGATGCTGCTCGTTGGGCTTTTTGACGACCTGGACGCCCGCGCCGCCCGAAACATGGTACAGCCATACCTCGCCGGTGCCGAGCGAGCGGCCAGTGGTGAAGTGCTTCTTTGCCGCGATGAAGCGTCCGTCGGGGCTCCAGCTGGGCTGATTCAAGAGGCGGAAATCCTCTTTGGTGAGCTGGCGCTTGTCGGAGCCATCAGCGTTCATTATCCAAATATTGTCGCCGCCGCCGCGGTCTGACGTGAAGGCGATCCGCCTGCCATCAGGTGAAAAGCGCGGTTGCGTTTCGAAGGGCAGACCTTCGGCAATCCGCGTCGGCGTGCCGCCACTTACGGGTATCGTGTAAATATCCCCGAGCAAATCAAAGGCCACCGTCGCGCCATCCGGGCTTACGTCGAGGTTCATCCACGAGCCTTCATCGGTGTTGATCTCGATTTGGCGTACCGTCAGGCCTGGAGGCGCAGCGACATCCCATTTTGGTTTTTCAGCGTCCGGCTTGTCTTGCGCCCAGGCAGATGCAGAAATACAAGAAACACCGGCTAAAAGCACGGTTTTGATCAGCAATTTCATCGGAAAGCTCCCCTATCGTGACGCGATTTATACGCTGTCATGCCTAGCGGGCGGGGGCAAGCCCTAGAGCGCGGCTTCGATAGGAATAAGGTTATTTTCGGCGAACGACAATCAGTCAGCGCCTCCTCGCAAGTAATCGGGGTGGGCCACAACCCACCCCGCTACTCTTATAGTCCGTCGACACTCTTGCTGACGAGGATATTCACAGCAACGCGGCGATTTTGTGCCTTGCCTTCCTCGGTGCTGTTATCCGCGGTCGGATCGGCCTCGGCCATTCCGGTCGGGGTCAGCATACGATAGGGTTTCCAGCCACAGGCCTGCTGCAAATGGTTGACGACCTTTGACGCGCGCTTTTCGCTGAGCGTCTGGTTGTAGTCATAGTCACCAACCGAATCGGTGTAGCCAACGACGAGCATAAGCGCGTTCTCGGTTGCCCCTGCCTGTGAAGCTGCGGCACAAAGATCGGCCTGCGCTGCTTGCGAAAGGTTCCATTTTCCGGTGTCGAAATAGACGTTGGTCGTTCCCTTGACGTTATACTGGTCAATATCGGCAACGCGGCTGCGCAGCGCCTCGGTAGCGGCCGTTTGTTCCGAAAAGCCCTGCTCGGTACCCGTGCGGATCATGCTGGCAGTCTTGAGATCCTTGTTCTGCAATTTGATCTGACTTGCTACCAAGCCGCCGCCCCATTGCACGGTTTTGGCGGTAACCGGCAAGCCGTTCAACAACTGGTCTGCGGCAAGCTTGCTTCGGCCAAGACCGAACAACCCTGAGCTCGACCTGACTTGAGTCGCGTCACTAATGAAAAGTACAGTTTTGGTACCGTCTGCGGTGGTAATCTGCACCTTGTCGTCTTTGCGCGCTGAAATCATACCCTTGATATCAGGCCCGGCAGTGAGCCCTGTCAGGTCTGCCGGTGGCATGCCTGTCACGACAGTTCCTGGTTCGGGCTGGGCGGGTAATTCTTGTTGCTCCTGCGCAGCCACACCTGCCCAAGCGGGAACGGTCAGTACTGCAAGCAGGGCAAGGGTTTTTGGTCTTCTGGAAATCACACTCATTCGCTTGCTCCTTCAAAAATCACAGCCGGCCACCGCGTGTTCGCGGGTCTGATCAGACCATCCCCCTTTGATGGCGTGCCCAGCTGTCGGAAGCCCCCTTCATCTCGTTTATTTGACACGCAGCCGTAAAGCCGCACCTGAACGTTATGCGAGTTCTGCGTGGTCAAATCGACCTTGCTGGCTGATGAACGGGTGCGCTCAGGATAGGGCGAGTACGGATGTGGCGAGCCGACGGTGCGACAAACGGTTGCAGAGATTTTGGAAACTCGTCAGAAAACCGTAAGCATTTTTGCATTCTGTCCCTTTCGAGTCTTTCATCGCCCATCTGGACAATCTGACGCTCGACCACCGCAAAGCCGAAGGCGGCAACGGCGGGCTGCGCTGTGCGTTGTCTGTATAGTCTCGGATTGTCCCCGTTAGCCGTTCCGCGGGATGATAATCGAATCACTGCTTACCGCAACCCATCGGCGAAAGAAGACCGCCTGGATTGTCCAACCGAGGTGACAGTCAGAATGTGTTAACATTGCGGAGGACATCCGGCCTAAGAGCCTGTCCGTTAGCTGTCGTACGTTCATGCTGAAACCGACCAGCCGATTGCGTGGATAGCGGTAGTGGCCCCGCTGCTTTGATGTAAAAACCAAGCAGCCGGAGTTTATCCAAGCACATGCAGTCTATCCGGCGTCAATTGCCGGACGACCGTTCTGCATCGCGTCGTTTAGTTCAAGAGCTTTTAGCGAAAACGAATTTTGAGCCAACATACGAGCGCACTACCTTCTCCGGCATAACGCGCAGCGCTTCCGCGATGAAAACCTCGCCGGTGCAATGCATCGGTACAATGTAAGTCGGATTGATCGCAGCGAATTCGGCGACAGTCCGCCTGGCTTCTTCTTCAGTGCGTGGTCGAACCAAGTGAAATCCTCCTAGCACTGCGTGGACCTTTTCAATGCCTGAAATAGCCTGCGCTCGCCGGACAGAGTTGATGACACCGCGATGACTGCATGACGCTACCACGACCAAGCCGAGACCTTTGACTGCATAGCAAGTGGCCAATTCATGCTCGGCGTCATCAGCCAATTCTGTTGCCGCCCGCTTGGCCGCATCAAGGCCTGCGCGGTCACAGCCAACGCCAGGTCGCATCCGAGTGGGAATGGCGGCCCGTTCGAAACTGTCGAGCGGTATAAGGCCGCTGGTGAATGCCTGGCCTGCAACAACCGCAGCATCGGTCCGGATTATGACATCGAACCCTGCTCTTGCAAGGGCCATACGGTCAAGAGTTCCCATGATTGGCGGTGGATTACCGATCATTGCCACGCGTTCACAGAACGCTTCTTCTCCTCCGACAAACAACGGAATTCGAGGGCCGTTCG
>JANMQN010000100.1:0-21234 GCA_031370535.1 Sphingomonadales bacterium
TCGCAGTCGAAATTCGCCGCCCCACTCCAGCAGGCAGCGCACTGACGGATCGGGGTGATGCCTATGTCCAGATCCTCGACAACCCCCGCTTGCGCGCTTGGCGTGTCGTGCTGGCACCCGGACAAAACGTTGCGGCGCTGACCCAGCGGGCGAACGGGGTCCGCGTAGTTGTGCGCGGCGGTCTGCTCCGGACGCAGCGGTCCGGCGTCCCCGACCAGACCCTCGCGATTGAGAATGGCGATTTTGCGTATCAAGAAGCAGGCGAGACACGCGCGCTGCACAACGTCGGGAAGGCAACAATCGAATTGGTGGAGCTCGAACTCAAATGAGGCTTATTCTGACTGTTGCCCTACCGCTGTTCATTTCTGGCATCTTCGGCGCGGCCGCAATCGCGGCTCCACCTGCCTCTGAAACGGCCCCAGAAGGTGGTATCGGAACTTGGCGTCTGGTCTCGATCATATAAGCCTCGTTGCTGCATGCCTTCTGCCATAGATAACGATGACCTAACGCTCGATGAAGGACCGGTTTACGGTATAGGGTTGCTTAACATCCGTTGTCTTCTGTGCTGGGTATCTTTCAAACTGGATTTGTTGTCTGCTTAGGTGACTGTCTTCTACCTCCCCCATGCTGCCAAACAAAAACATACGACCAAATCACTCTCCTATTTTATATCGACAATCTGTCTACTGAACGCTGCGGAGCGACACAGGCATCATGTTGGGCATCGAGGCCATTATACTCTTGCTCGAGTCCGTCTGCGGCAGATTATTGGGTTAGATGGTCTGGTCCGAGGGCATCGACATCGATGAGTCCGACGGCAACAATTACGCCAGAAATACGAACACGCTTCTCGACATGATCAACAGGCACACGGTGCAAATCGAGCTTCCAACGACCACCACTATCGCGGCGCAACGCAAAGCCGCCGCCAGCTCGGATGAGCGTGCCTGTTTCGTCGACTCGGTTACCAATGGTTGACATGGGTGAGAACTTACCGGCGAACTCAGCGCCAATCCACTGGGTATTTGGTATTATAAAAAGTTTTTATATCAGCTTCGATCACAATCCGAGCATTCTTGGAAGAATGGCAAAACCCCAGACCGACCGACCGCTCGACGCGCGGCTAGCAGATAATTACCGCCTGATCATGTCGTTCAGCCAGAACGCTAAATGGGTGCATGTCTATGCAGTGCAGCCGACACATTCAGTTACGATGGCATCGCCGAGTCCAATCCTGACACCAGTCGCGCGCCAGCGTGCAGATATGCTTACTGTCACTGTCGAATCCGAAATGCCGGCGCCTTCGATAGCAATGCTAAGCGTTCCGTTAGTGCTTCCAACCGCACTTTTATCGCGGGTTTGAGCAAATAGCTGAGCACGTTAAAATGGCCAGTCAGTATTTCGACATTACAGATCATGCATGATTTAATAGGCCGGTATTTGCCCGAATTCAGCAAAAAGGCGCGATCGTTTTCCACGATAACCTTGAAATAGGCCTGCTGCTTTACCTCGTCATCAATGCTATCGGCGAAACCTTGAACGACCCTCCCGGACAGCACGCAATAGACCGACACTCATAAGCGGAATTTTTTACATAGCCAATCATTGGCAAAAGCGATGCTGCCGGGGCATTCCGGAAGCGGTCGAACAAGTAAAGTGTCAATCGGCCCCTGCGGTTCGGCTAGTTCGATCTTTGTCGGTAGCTGATGCAGACACTGAGCAAATTTGGGGTAGGTGATTCGCAAGTTGTACCGATTTTGAGTCGCGAAACGTTAACATTTATGATTAACAGTCAGCAACGCGAGGGAGGTAGAAATGCGCATTTTGGTCACTTTTAGCTGACCAAACCCAGTCACGGACTATCCTGATAGCTAACATTAAACTCATTGGATTAATACAATATTTTACAAATTAGGCAGCTGACAAATGGTTTGCAACGCTACCGGACTACCCCTTTTGGGTTATGCTAGCTATTTTGTATAGTAGCAAGGTCTAGCACCGCTTCCTGTTGCCACTGCGGCCATTTTGATGAAAGATGAATATCGTTATGTGTATAACTTTGTGTACAAGACGTTGAATTTAAGTTTTTGGGGCATCAACAGAAATCAAAATGAAGAGCCTGTCTTGAATAAAGGGTCGCCAGTCACTGATTTTTTCGGAGGATGGCGAAATGCAAATCAAAGTGCAAATTTCCCTGCTAGGGAAAAACGAGATTGCCCGCGAAGGGCTTCGACAAATTCTTTCGAGTGAGAAATTTCACATCAAGGAATCGGTCGCCGATGCAACCAAGATTATTGCGTCTCTCAAGGCTCCGGTTATTGCCGGCGACGCTCATGTCATAATTGTTGACAATAGCTTTGAGGATGGAGGCCTTGAAACGTGTCGCGCTATCGCGGCGGTAAAGTCGAACGCGCGCCTAGTTTTGCTGGCGGACCATTATGTTTTTGAAAATGTCGCGCTAGCGTTCCAGCTTGGCGTGGACGCAGTGATCATTAAGGAAATTTCCTGCGGGCCACTGGTCGAATCGATCTGTTTGGTAGCAATGGGGGAAAAGGTATTTCCGTCACAATTGGCAAATAACATTACTAACTGCGCCCCTACGCAAACGAGCAGTGACTGGAGGTCAAGTGCCGTTGCCATAGGCCTTTCTGCGCGCGAGATTGAAATATTGGAAAGCATCATGAAGGGTATGGCTAATAAGGTCATTGCTCGGCAATTCGATATTTGTGAAGCGACGGTAAAGGTTCATGTGAAGGCGATATTGCGCAAACTGGGCGTCGAGAACCGCACTCAGGCCGCAACATGGGCTGTGAAGCACGGTGTCGGCAGTCCGGTGCAACTTGCTTTGACCGACATGGGGCCAAGCACGTCGTTTGTTAAATTGGCAACAGGAATGGGCCAAGCGGCCTAAGCTAGAATTAATGCGTTTCCAGAAAGGTCGATAAAATCGCCCGCTTTTGCCTATCTTTCACTTAGTGCTTCCGACCGCGCTCTCACCAGCGGCTTTAACAAATAGCTCAATATGCTTTTCTTGCCGGTGACAATTTCGACATCACAGATCATACCCGGGCTGATCGGCAAACGGCGTTTGCCGCTTTGAAGGAAAGCCCGGTCGGTTTCGACGACAACGCTAAAATAGGCTTCCTTAGCCGCCTCGTCGTAAATGCTATCTGCAGAAATTTGCACTACCTTACCGTTTAGACCACCGTAAACCGCAAAATCATAAGCCGTCACCTTCACGTTTGCACGATCGTTTACCTTGATGAACGCGATATCCTTCGGGCTCACGCGTGCTTCGACCAAAAGCTTATCGCCGACTGGTACAACTTGCATGATCTTTTGGCCGGCCTGAACGAAGCCACCAACGGTGGTCACTTGGATATCATTGACAATGCCGTCCACTGGTGAACGAAGTTCACTGCGCTGGACGCGCCCTGCTGCCCCGCGGAGAGACTCCGAATTCACCGCCATTTTTGCAGCGAGTTGGCTGCGCTCGTTAAGGGCTTCTTGACGAAACTGAAGGCTGGCCTCTGACGACTGCGCCAATGCCTCGCTGATCGCGGCTTGCGCACGCGAAGCAGCCTGTTGGGCCGCTGCAAGCTTACCCTGAATTTCACTCGCCTCGCGCTGTGCATCCATCAGTTCGGTTTGCGGCACGATCGATTTGGCCGCAAGCGGCGCTAAGATGTCTACCTGACCCTGTGCCAGCTTCAAACTAGACTGAAGCGAGGTAATAGTCGCCTGCGCCTCGCCATAATCCCGCCTGCGCTGTTCGACCGCCGCATTCAATGCAGATTTTCGGCTGCGCAATGTAGCGGCACGGACGGATTGCAAAGCCGCCTCTTGACTGCATTCGGTTTGCGCCGCGCCGCTCGCATCTGTGCATTCGGGACTCCTGCCGCCTACTCCTTCACGCAACAGACGGTCGGACCGCGCCGCAAGCGAGCGATTTTCAGCAGTAATCTGTCCAAGCTGCGACGAAGATTCGGTATCGTCGAGCCGAACGAGCAACTGCCCTTTGCGCACCGCCTGACCCGGACGCACGACAATGTTCTGGATCGAAGCGGGTTCAGAAGACTGCACAATCTGCGCCTTGCTCGATGGAATTACCCGCCCTTGGCCGCGCGTGACTTCATCGACGCGGGCAAAGCTTGCCCAGCTAAAGAACACAAAAATCCCCATTCCCGACGTTAGGATGATGCGTCGTGCGCCAGTAAATGCCCTCGACCTGATCATGAACCGTCCCCCTTTGCTGTTATTTCATATTCACCAGCCTGCTGCCGCGCGATGATGCTCGAAGACCGTATCGTTTCCTCAGGCTCAGGAATGCTGGCCGTCCATCCCTTCGATATGTCCAGTCGTCCGCCGACATCGCTGTCGGCACGGTTGTCCGGGGCCAGATTGGCAGATACGCGCGCTTCGGCAAATGCACGTGATTGCGCCTCGAAATCGCCGCCCTTTTTGCGAACAAGCGAACGTGGTAAAATCGCCGGTATGGCTTCTGCGCCCGCGTAGTGATCGGAAAACGAGCGTGGCAGCCCCCATCCACCCGGCCAGCGGTAAAAGATGTGCGCGCCGATCTTGGCAATCTTTACAAGCTTGGGCGCCCAGTACGGCGAGACATAATTAGCGTGGTAATGAGTCGAGTAGCCGACACGCTCCTCAACGTAGCCATTCAGCGCATCGCGCGCCACCATTTCTGCTTCGACCCATTTGGCGGGATCGGGTCGACGGCTCAGCGAGCCATCGCACGTGAAGCTGAACTGACACACCGGCTTGTTCACGCCCTGATAGACAACGCCGCAAACCGAATTGGGAAATGCCGGGTGGCGCATGCGGTTGAGCACTACTTGTGCGACCGCGCGTCGCCCCTGCAAAGGTTCGTACGCAGCCTCATAATAAACCGCCTGTGTGAGGCAACGCAACGCGGTCATTCCGGTTTCGAGCTTCTGGCTGAACAGTTGAAACGGACGAGCACTGGCAACGCCCGTTACCGTAAAGGGAATCGCCTCGTTGCGCTCAGTAGCTTCAACTGGCGTTAGATTATCTTCGTGCGCCGGGTTTTCGATCACTTTAATGAGCAATTGCTTTTGCTGGGCGGTAACAGGTTGCAGTGGATCGTCTTCGGCATATGCATTGTCTTGCGAGCCGAGAGCTTCGAGCCAATTGGCCCACAATGTTTCCGAAGTGAGTAACGATACCAACAGCGCGATGCCGCCAAGCCAGGCTACGGTGCGTCTATTGCGCTCCGGTAAATGTGCGTAAGGGCCAAAAGTTGCCGTCGCGCTCATGCAAAGCCGGCTACGGCTAGTATTTCATCGCGCGGGCCGTCAGCGACGATACGTCCCCCGTCCATGACGATCAGCCGGTCCACAACGCTGAGAACATTAAGCCGGTGTGTAGCGACAATCAGCGTTTGCATCGGCAAAATCGCTGTTCTCAAACGTTCGACAAAAAGTTTCTCGGTATGCGTATCCATCGCGCCGGTCGGCTCATCAAGGAACAGGACTTTCGAAGGATTCATCAACGCGCGCGCAAGCACAAGGAAGCTCCGTTGCCCGCCCGACAAGCGATTGCCACGTTCGCCAATATTGAAATCAAATCCCGTTGCATCGCGCCCGAGGAAGCTATCCGCCCCTGACTTCATCACGGCATCCATGATCTCGACGTCGCCTGCTTCGGTTGAACCGATTAGCAAATTCTCGCGAATTGTTCCGCTAAACAGCTCGGCATCCTGACCAACAAAACGCAGGTTCGAACGCATCTCGTGCGGGTGATGCTGGCGGCTATCGAGCCCGTCGATGCTGTAGCTGCCTGCCGTCGGATCATAAAGACCGCAGAGTACGCGACCCAACGTTGATTTGCCCGAAGCCACGCGGCCAATCAAACCGACCCTCTCGCCCGGCTCGATTGTCAGGCTGATATCGGCCAGAGTTTCACGCCCTACTTCGGGATAACTGAAGCCCACATGGTCGAATTGCAAACGTGCATCACGGATTTGAGGGGTGATCGACCGGCTCCCCTTGTCACGCTCGTCCGCTTGATCCATAAGCAGTTGAAGGCTGCTGAGCGTCACAAACGCCTGCCTCCCGCGCGTCATCAGAAAAGCCAACTGGCCGACCGGCGCCAGCGATCGACCGGCAAGCATGACGATAGCGATAATCGCGCCCATCGAAACCGTCCCCGCGCTGAATAAATAGAAACCGCCAATTACCAGCGCGATATTGGTGCCTTGCTGACACAATGTGGCCAGGTTGACGGCAGTCGCGGTCAATTTGCGCATTGTTTCCTGGGTATAGGCATTCGAGTTGGAATAGCGCCGCCACTTGCCCAGCATGCGCCCCTCGGCGCGGCATGCCTTCACCGTTTCCAGGCTACCAATCGACTCGAACAACGTCGTCTGCAACAGGCTGGCATCTGCTTGCGCGTCAATGACCGCCGCGCTCATCCGCCGCTGCAAAACCCATCCGATACCCAGCATGATGGTCATCGCAACAAATGGAATGACCGCAAGCCAGCCGCCGAGCACCGCAATCAATGCTACAAATACGAAAAGGAAGAGGATGTCGGTGATCAGAACGACTGTCGTTGATGCGAAAAAGTCTCGCACTTGTTCGTATTCAGTGACGCGGCGTGCCAAGGCACCCGTACTTCCGCGCTGCGTTACAAGCGGCAGGTTTAGGACCTTGTCGAGCAGACGTTGCGAAAGCCGGGCGTCAATACTTCGGCCGACCTCATCGACCAGCCCGGCGCGCGCCAGCCTGAGGCTGTATTCGAGGGCGATGGCAAAAATAGCGCCGAGCGCAAGCACCCAAAGGCTCGTTGCCGCCTTATTCGGGATAATCCGGTCGTACACGTTCATAGTGAAAAGTGGCAGCGCAAAGGCGAGCAGATTGATAAAAAGCGATGCCAGCATCACGTAATAATATTGGTCGCGTTCTTTCCAGACTTCGCTCCAGAACCAGTGCGCTTTTCTCGCCTGATCCCACGGCCGTTCGCGCGCGGTTTCTTTCGCTGGATCATGTCGGATTATTACTCCCTGCCCCGAATAGAGCGCCGCCAGCGACTCGCTGTCGATTTGGATATCGGCGCACGTTCCCGGAAGTCGCAGGAGGCACATGCCAGCATCGATTTTCTTGAGGACAACTGGTCGTCCGCTTTTCAGAAAGAGGATAGCTGGAACATCGTGCTCGTTCCAGGCAACAAGCGGCTGGTTGAGCAGCGCGCAGCGGAGGCCAACGCGATGGATTGCATGATCGAGCTGATCCAGCGGCAAATTGCCGTCGTCGCCGAGTGCAAGGCCGCCCTTTATTCGGGCATCGGCAAATGGTCGTTCGAATATCTCTGCGACTGTTGCAACCGAATCGAGCAACTCATCACCTGCAGGCGGCCGCATATTCCACGCTTCAAAATCGATCGACCGGTCGGGGGTTTCCCACCGGCGGACATTAAGTTGTTCGCCAATATCGGTCATCGCGGATCACGCAGTGCTTCGGTGTCCAGAGGCTGCGTCGGCTCGACCTTAAACCGAGTGCGCGCAGTTGCTTCTGCTGCCTTGGGTAGCGCAATCTGCATAGCCTGAAGCAATGCAGATTGTGCAGCAAGCAGTTTAAACTCGGCAAAGAATTGCGCGAACCGGGCGGTTTCAGCCCTTACCTGGACATTGTAACGGGTATTTTGCGCATCGAGCACGTCGAGCAGCGAACGCCGTCCGACATTGAACTGTGCACGATAGGAGCGCAGCAATTCGTCGGACACCTTGCTTTGCCCATCGAGTTCCTTAACCAGCTTGCCCTGACTATCCCAAGCGTTCCACGCGACGCGAACATCCTCTTCCGCCTCTCGGACCATCTGATCGAGGCGGAATTGCGTTTCCCTTTCGCGGCGGTACATTTCTTGAATTTTGGCGCGCTTGATACCGCCATTGAAGAGGTCCCACCGCAAAACCAGTCCGCCTTGCAAGTCGTTGGTTTCGCCGCGAAAGCCGTCAATGTCGTCACCGATCCGCGCATTCCCTTCGAGGGATAAGGTGGGCACAGTGTCGGCCTTCGCCTTGCGCACCAACGCGTGGGCGGCATCGAGATCGGCCTGCGCTTCACGCACTCGCGGATTTTGATTACGCGCCCGCGCAATTGACTCTTCCAGACTTGCCGGAATGCTTTCACCCAATGAAGGCGGAAGCATCGCACCGTCGACCAGATCCAGTCCGGTAAGCGTCCGGAAAGAAGCGGCGGTGTTTACCATGTCCTGATTGGCTTCGGTCAAACGCGCGCGCGCTGCGGATTGACGTTCTTCGGCTTGCTGCTGGTCAGCTATACTGATCGAACCTTTTGTAACGCCTTCCCGAAGATCACCCACCAGCCGGTCATGAAAGCCTATATTGTCTTCTGACGTGGCAACGATCCGCTGTTGCAGCATATAATCAAGATATTGCCGCGAGACCTGCAGCGCTACGAACTGCGCTCGCTCTTCGACACGGAAAGCCGCCCCGTCGGTACGCGCGGCCTGACGCTTGACCTCGCTGCTGCGGCTACCGCCATCGAACAGCACCTGCTCAAGCCGCAGTCCGGCTTCAAGCGGATAGAGCTCCTTATTAGCAATGCCGAGGGAACGGCGCGTCGCATTTTCAAGACGGCGAATACCCATCGACCCTTCAACCGAAATGCGAGGCATAAACAGGCCCTGCGCCTGTTCTCGCTCAAATTCGATCGCCGTCCGGTTTTCAGCTGCCTGGTTGATTTCGGGATGAGTCTGCATCGCCGTTTCGACTGCGGTTTTCAATTCGATACGTTCGGACCGCAGTCCGCTGGGTATGGCGACGATTGCAGTCGCAACGCATAGGGCTTTTACTATCTGACTTCTCTGCATGGTCATTCCCCTGTTTTGTCCGTCAACCTGAGTCGAATGGTGAGGATATTTAAGTTATTGTACTTTCTACCTTATTTCTGCGCCTGATTTCTCTCTCGTTGTTGCTGATTTACAATAATGGCTATGCATGCCCCGTCGCTGCGGCGTGATCCATCTGGGCGATCGCTTGCAGTTCGGCGATATCAGGCATGAATATGTTGCCCGCCGACATTCCGGCGTCGGCAAGAAATGTCTGCCCGTCCTGGATCAAATTTGGCTGAATGGCTTGCTCGGGTCCGACATAGGCGGCGAGTAACGCGTCCAGGTCAACCGTGTGGCCTTCAATTGCGTCGCCGACAATTGTCTTGATCTCATCGACTGTCAGGGCCGCGCTGTTCTGCTGTGCTACCGATGGCAAAAGAACTTGGTCCCCTGTAGCCATGAACGGTCCACTATGCGGTTCATCGGGCGCAGCATTGACCTTCGACTCGCTAGCTACAGTAACTTCTTTTGGAGCCGGATCATCGAGCCTTGCCATTTCGGGTCCAGCGACAAAGGCATGATTGTCGATATCCAGATGCGATGGAGGCGTGGGCTGCTTGCCAGTAGAATTTTCGTCCTCGGTTTGATTGAACGAAAATACAGGCTCCGATGTGGCCTCCAAGGTCGTTGGTTCCACCATGGTTCCGACTGGACTGTCAGTATCGTCGCCAATCAGCAGATTGTCCGTTTCGGGTCCACCGCTTTCCTGTGCCGCCAAAGGTAAGGCTGCCACGAGACCTGCAGCGACCAGCGCCGTTGACAGTCCATTCGATACCGCCGAATTGGCACGCAGCGGATCATTGAGGAAATTCGTGGCGAACGCGGCGTCCGCAAGCTTGCCCGTACTACCGTCGGTCCGGGTAAACTCTGCTTCGCCACGAACGATGACCTCGCCATTGGCGGCGGTATAGCTGCGATCGTCCGATAGCAGCGAAATACTTGCAATTCCGGCGGCCGACAGCGAAAGCAATTCGCCCGGGTCGGTAACGCCATTGCCGTTCGCGTCCCGCCATATCGCGAACTTGGCAAATGCTGCGTCGCCCGCGTCGAGTTTGCCATCGTGGTTGCTGTCATAATTGACTGCAAGACCTTGCAGATCGGTCAGGGTACCTTGCGCAAAGACTATTTCCGACCCGTTGTTGACCTTACCGTCACCATTTTTGTCGAGCACGAGCAATCCGTCGTCGCTGCCAACCCAACTGGTCGATTCCGCTTTACCATCACCATCATAATCGAAGCCGACCCCAGCAGAGCTCGACACAAATTCGACGCCGTCGCCGTCGAGATCGAGTACGACGGGCGCCGCGAGCGCGGTGATCGTAACAGACAAGGTAGCTGTCGCGCTGTCGCCATCCTTGTCGACGACAGTGTAGGAAAACACTTCGGTCGCCGTCACCGTAATTGGTGCGGGTGGCTGGTAATTATACTGTCCCGTTGCAAAATTGAGTTGCAGCGCAGCACCCATTGGGGTCACCACAGTGAGGATTGTTCCTGAAATTGTTCCGCCACTTGAAACGGCGATCGTCGACGCGCCATCCCAAGTATATGTGGTGGCGCCTACGGTGATGGCGAACAACCGGCCACCGTCCGCACCATAGGCATCGTTGACATCGAGGTCTCCCGATACCGCCGCCGGGACAACAACAGACAGCAAAGTTGCCACGAGATCTTCGAAATCGTCGATCAGAATTGGCTCATTGTTTGGTGCCGCATTTAGGTCGACGTCGCGCAATCGTTGAATGTTTAGCGGCTGCAACAGGTTATTATCGATTCCGATCGCGGTTACATTTACATTGTTGTTATCGACAAAGTTATTCCAGGCTGTGGCAGTTGCGTTAGCCAAGGAATTGATGACTGTGGGAATATTAGGGGGGTTCGGTGGGCTGAACTGAACACCCTGATTTGGGTTGCCGTCGCTTAGGAAAAACACCTGATTGCTTGCACCGGATACGGCAGAGAAGTTCGCCAATGCCGTCTGGATTGCCGAGGTATAGTTCGTATTTTGGCCGATGGTATCGGGCCGAGTGCCGCCCTGCGACGGATTGAGCAAATCCAGATAGGCGTTCGCGGCCGCCGCTGTCGTAAATGACGGCGAAGCGAAGGACCCCGACGAGAATATCACAAACTTGATCGATAGCGCGTTCAACGCAGATGAATCGAGCCGGGTGAGAGCCGTTTTCACCGCATCCAGCATCACATCGAGTTCGCTATTGTCGATGCTGTCGCTGAAATCGAGAATGAACAGGGTGTTCACGTCCTGCTGAACCTGCGCTGACGAGCCAGATTCTCCCGTTGCTGTCGGCGCATCGTCTTCGATGATGATACGAATGGCGGAAGCGTTGGTGGTAATCACGGAGCCATCGGAAACCGACACCGGAACAGTAAACTCCTTCAGATCTTCGAGCGATATGGTCGGATGATCGACTGCGCGCGACAATGAAACGGTGTAGCTGCCGTTAGAAGCAAGCGTCACACGAATGACCTCGGCACTTCCGACCGATCCAATCAAGGTTCCGGTACCAACGCCGGTCCATATCACCGGAACTCCGCCTGCGGTCAGCACCGCGCCTGGATTTCCCAAAGTTGCGGTCAAGATCTCGCCAGCGTCCGCATCGCCGATTGCCAGAACAGCACTAAAGGTCGTGTTGTTAGTTGTATCGAGCGTCGCGTTCGGTGCGGTATCTGCAATTCCGCCGGGCAGGCCTTCTTCCGAGATACGAGCCGTTGATGTGCCAATTGTCGGCGCGTCGTTGCTGCCGAAAACTGTTATCGTCAGCGATGAATTAACCGATAACAGGCCGTCGCTGATCGTGTAGGCAAATCTGTCGAGCAGCGACTGGCCCGCATCGAGCGCGTTAACGGCCGGATTGTCCTCGTTAAGCGTGTACGTGTAAGCACCGCTAGCGGCTATCACGAGTGTACCGTAAAGCCCCACATATGTCCCGGCCGAGGTGACGGTAATCGGTTCAAGGTCGGGATCGGTGTCGGCGACATCTGCGAAACTCCCCGAGGGCGCGCCGGGATGGGCAATGTCTTGCAGCACGTTCCCGACCGCGTTTGGATCGGAGCCGGTGGTGCCATCGAGAACCCAGTTGGTGTCGGCGCGCCCGACTGGAAAGTCGTTCGCTCCTGTGATCGAAATTGTAATCGTAGCCGTCGAGGTGTCGCCATCGGCGTCTATCACCGTGTAGATGAACGTATCAGTCAGCGATTCATTGGCGCTCAGCGCAATAACGGCAGGATCGAGAATATCGAGATCATATTTATACGTCCCGTTTGCAGCCAGTGTCAGCGCGCCATAGTCCCCGGCGAGTGCTGTCCCCAGAGTGCCAGCGGTCGCTCCGAACGCGATAGCCGAAACAAGCAATTTTCCATCGGCGCCAGCGTTATCAGCCGAACCGTCCGTGCTGTTGTCATCAACGCCGCCAAGTGCCGTCAGCACATTGCCATCCGCAAAATTCTGTCCGTCGCGCGCGACGCTGTCGGTGTCGTTGACTGCTACCGGTGCATCGTCTTTGATAGCAAAATTACCGGTGATATCTGCAGTCGATTGCGCGGTATCGCCGTCGCCATCTGTGACCATAGCGGTCAGCGTGATCAGAT
Source organism: Sphingomonadales bacterium (assembly GCA_031370535.1). GTDB lineage: Bacteria > Pseudomonadota > Alphaproteobacteria > Sphingomonadales > Sphingomonadaceae > Sphingorhabdus_B. The sequence continues at coordinate 12,493 of JANMQN010000100.1, forward strand.
TGGTCCCACTCAGAAATCTGGTCTGGTCGGGCCCGCTGTCGGGGCTATGAATGATTGCGCGCGATTGATCGAAAGTGACGATGCCGTTAGCAGCTACCGAAATGCGGAATACTTCTTGCGTCGAAGTGCGACCGTAAATGACACCGCTAACGATCGACAAGGTGACTGCTTCGCCGGTGAGCGAATCTGTCAGGCCACTAGGGCCTGCTTTCACGCCAAGTTGATAAGCAATGCTGCCAGCGCCATCGGCTCCGTAATCGAGTGTCGACGCAAACAGCCCCGACAGATCGGCCACCGCGTCGACCGCGAGAAAGCTTTCATCGAGGATTAACACTGGAGCGGCCGCGCCTGCAGATATCGACGGTCCATCATCGGCAAAGCGAATGTTGCCGCCCAGATCGACCGCAATCATATCCGATATGCTGTCGCCATCGCGGTCGACGATCGTTGCGGTTCCGCGCAGCTCGACCAGATTTGCCGGTAATTCCAATATCTGGCTGACATAATTGCTGGCAGATCCGGGCAATGGATGGTCGAGCTCGGCAAATTGCGTCAGCGTTACGACACCGGTGGTTGCGTTAACCGAGATGGCGAACATGGGGGATCCACCGGCGCTGCCGACAATTTCACCAGCAACCAAGGCCAATGTAATTGCCACGCCATTGCTGGTGAGGCCGGTCGTGCCAGCACCGGTCCCGAGTGCCAGAGCGTAAGTCCAGTGAATTGAAGCCCCGTTCGATCCGTCGGCACCATAATTGGCCGTCGCGACCGAAAATGCCGATGACAGATTTGCCGTCGCGACGTCGAACGAGGCGCCTCTGGTATCACCGTCCTGCGTAGTGAGGAGGATGCTATTGGTATCCGCCGCTGTCACGTCGAGCGACGGTCCATCGTCCTTGAACACAAGCGCATTTCCGATGTTCACCGAAGCGGTTGCCTGATCACCATCGGAATCTGTCACAGTTGCGACTAGCTGGATAAGCTGCGAAGGGATGGTTGCCGCGTCATCGGGATTAGACGAATCGGTGTGACGGATGGCGCGAATCTGATCCAGCGTAGCGACTCCATCGGGCGCGACCGTCAACCGGAATGCCACAACGCCAGGCGAACCCGCAACCCGGCCCTCAAGCACATTACCTAGAACATGCAGGCTGATAGGCGAACCCGTCGCGACATCGAACAGACCGGACCCGTTGTTGACCTGAAAGGTATAGGAGACATTCCCCGGTTGATCGGCACCGATAACGATGTTGAACAAACCAGCAAAATTTGCGGTCACATTAATCGTTAGGTTGCTCTCATCAACCGTCAGCAACCCGGCTGCCGGTGCAATCGCGTTGATCGAGGGTATGTCGTCCGATATTGAAATATCCACCGTTCCAGCGACCTGATCGCCATCGCTGTCAGTTGCTACGATATTCACCGAGCCCAACGCGGCAAGGTCGTCTGCGTCGGTATCGGGGTGAAATGCGTAATTGGATTCGAGCGTTGCAACGACCATCGCGGTTGTACCAACTACCGTCAAATCGAGAATAACAACGGGTTTGTCGACATCCCAACCGATGATTTGTGTATCTGATTCCCGCGTCCATGTCAGACCACCGCCCAACCCGGAAACATCGCCGAACACGATCGAGACGATAGGGTCTGAACCCGGCGTAAACTGGATCTGGCCTTCCACCATCACAGGCTGATCCAGCGACGGTGTCGACCCGGTTTCGAGATATTGGTCGTCGAGTATCAGCGTAACCGGCGCACTTGCCTTTGGATTGGTGCCATCGACAATGCGGATTTGCTGCTGAGCAGTCGAGGTATCGCCGTCCCCGTCGGTGATCGTATAGGCAAAGTCCGCCACCAGCGGAGCAGCGCTTGAAGCGGAAACAGGATCGAAGGTCCATGCCCCACCAGCCTGGAATGTATATGTCCCGTGCACATTGTTGTAGATGGTCGTTCCGGTCTGCAGCACGGCAACTATCACGCCGCCGATGTTGACCGACGTTACCGTTGCGCCGTCCGCGCCTTGGGTGTCGTTGCCAAGCAGGTTGCCCGAAATGGCGGGCGCATCTTCGGCAACCATAATCGCCGGTGTCGCCCGCGCAATCGGCACATCGTCGGTGACATCGATTGTGATGGTATTCTGCGAAGTGTTTCCGAATGCGTCCGTGACGGAGTAGGTAAAGGTTTCGACCTGCGGTACGTTGTTGGTGCCGTTATTCGCTTTGGCGCCCTTTACCGGGCTGGTGAGCATGTAGGTATAAGAGCCGTCGGCGTTGAGTTCGAACGTGCCGTAGGCACTGACCCCAGAACCCACCAACGTAAATACCAGCGGACCGGTCCCACCTGCCACATTGTCGTTCAGGTCGCCAGAGACGCTTTCATCTTCGCTGTCGGGGTTGCTACCGGTCGCAAGCGCTGCTTCGTCGACCTGCAAGCCGAGTGATGCTGTCGTCAGGCCTGAGTCGGACAGCGTGATCGTCAATGTCGTGGTCGACACATCACCGTCGCCGTCGCGCAGCGTATACACGAACACGTCCTGCGCACCTGCAGGCGGGACTATATTCGGGTTGGAGACATAAACATAACTGCCGTCGGCGGCTACGGTCACCTTGCCGTATGACCCGGCGATAGCCAAGCCGATTCCGCCACTGGCTGCACTTGCGGAATCGCCGCCCTGTGCTCTGACACCAAGGATAATTGCCTCGTCGGCACCGCCGACATCGTTGGCGAGCAACCCAGCGGATGCATCGGCGATTAGCGTCTCGCCTTCGCCAGAGATACCTTCGTCGGCAACCGCAAGCGGGGCATCGTCGATAATTGCGACGTCGAGGGTAGATGCAGCGACCGTGCCGTCGCTATCGGTGATCGCCACAGCAAAGCTCTCGGTCAGAGAACCGCCATTGGCACCGCTGTGCAACAGCAGATTGTCGGTCAATTCATAGCTATAGATGATGGTGCCACCGATAATGTCGCCGTTCGCGTCATAGAGCGGCACAAAGTCGGTAACCGTCAAAATGCCGTGATCGGTCGTAATCGTTAGACCTGCGACGATGTCGCCATCAAACAGCGCCTCGCCGCCGATCGTCAGGCTGGCCAGCCCGTCGGTCGCGCTGAAGTCGAAGCTGCCGGTGCGGACAAGCGCATCGCTGTCGGGGGCCGAACCATCGGCCAGGTTCGCTTCGGATACAGTCGCCTCGGTACCGTCGGGGTTGAGCCCGGTAATGACAACAACATCGTCCTTGCCCCGGATCGTGACGGTCAGCGTCGCAACCGATTCATCGCCATCGGCATCGGTGATCGTGTATTCGAAAACCTCGGTCAGGCTTTCGTTTCCATCGAGGCCGGCCACATCGGGATTGTTATTGTCGACCGCATAGCTGTAGCTGCCGTCGCCGTTGAGGATGAGAGTGCCGTAAGCACCCGCCGTCTCGCCATCGACAAAGCCGCTGATGCCATCGAACGACAAAGCCGTCACAGCTGCACCATCGGCACCTTGCGTGTCGGCGTTACCGTCGCTCGTATTGGCATCAGACCCGCCAGCGCCGGTTAGTACATTGCCGTCAGCAATCTGATCGCTACCAGCTTGCACCAAGTCTGTATCTTCGAACGCAACCGGCACATCGTCGGCTATAGCAATTGCCAGACGTCCCGTTGCCTCATCGCCATCTGCATCGACAACCTTGATGCTGAAATCGTCTTTGACATCGTCGCCGATTCCGGACGTCGTTAGCGTATAGCTGTAGGTAATCGTCGTCGGGCTGATGCTGGTAACCGTCAGCGTTCCGTAGCTCCCGGTGAATGTCTGGCCGACCGCCGCGAGCGCGACGCCGTCGATGAATATTTTGCCGGGACCGTCGACCACAGAAATTGTAAAGCTGCCGCTGGTTGACGCCGCCCCACTTCCGGGGTCTGAGCCAGCTGGCAGGCCAGCCTCAGAAACTGCTTGGCCGTCATCATCGCCGCTTGGCACGACAATGCTGACGCCGCCATCGGAGATCAATATCTTGAGCGTCGCAATGGACGTGTCACCGTCGCCATCGGTAAGTGTATAAGTGAATATGTCAGCGACGCCGCCAGCGGCGCCGGCATTGCGAACATAACTGTAGCTACCGTCGCTATTCAGCGTCAGGACTCCATAAAGGCCTGCAACTGCAGTGCCTGGAGATACCGATCCGCTCGCTCCGGTCACGGCCGAAACCATCGCGCCATCAGCCCCTAGGACATCCTGACCTCCATCACCTTCGGTATCAGTGATTACGTTTCCTGTTGCCGGACCGACATTACCTGCGGCCAGACGATCAGTATCGGCGACCGCTTTCGGCGCATCATCCAGAATGTCGATTACAAAGCTGGCCGACGCGCTGTCGCCGTCCTGATCGGTGACGATAACATCTATCGGCTGGGTTGGTGTCGCCCCGACCACATTGTCATTCAGGACAAAGGCATATTCGACGGAATCCTTGTTGATTGCGATGATGACAAAGATGCCAGTAGGCAGTTCGATTTCCTGGTCTACGCCAGTTACAGTGATACCGTTGATTTTAATCGTAGCAGGGCCGTCAAGCGCATCGAAGGAAATCACTCCAAAGGTCAGGCTTGATCCATCACCGTCTCGCGATCCTGCCGGCTCACCCTCGCGCTCGGACAAGCCGGCCTCATCGACAACCGTGCCCTCGTCACCTGCCGACGGAACGACCAAGCCAACCGCACTGTCGCCGATGTTAACTGTCAGCGTCGCTGTCGAAACATCTCCATCGCCGTCGGTGAGCTGATAGGTAAATATATCCGCGACGCCGCCGGGTGTGCCTGCGGTCCGGACATAGCTGTAATTGCCGTTTGGCAACATCAGCAAGGTGCCGTACAGACCTTTAATGACCGTGCCCGAAGCAGAAAAATCAGAAGCCGATGATGCACGGATGCCAGTAACAGTTGCGCTGTCCGCACCGAGCGTATCGGCTCCCACGACTCCGCTTGCCGTTCCGATGCCGGTCACGACATTGCCGACTTGCGCGGTGTAGAGGTTGGGTGCGATGTTTTCGACATCGGCTCGCGCTATCGGCACGTCATCAGTTACTGCAAGCGTAAGCGTCGCGGTTGCCACGTCACCGTCGCCGTCGGTCACCGTGATTGTAACAATATCGGTCGCGTCAGGAATGGTGCTGTTATCGACAAGGGTGTAGCTGTAGCCGATTGCATTGGGCGCGATGCTGGTAATCGTAATTACGCCTAGCGGTGTGCTGATCGTTTGACCTATAGCGGTGATTGCTGTGCCGTTGACCGCTACGACATTCGGTTGATCGGGCGAATTGATCTGAATCGTGCCCGACACGGTTTCGGCAGTAGATGAAGGATCGGAGCCTGCAGGCTCGCTTCCACGTGCAGCAAGCGCTGCTTCGGATACCGTTGCTGTTGCCGAGGTGCTACCCGCTGGCTGGTCGGGTGTTATAATCGATATCTCCGGATCATTGTCGATCGCTGCCGGAATAAAATCTTCATCAGCTGGCGTAGCGAACACGAAGTCGGTCGGCGGAAGCAGATCGCCAAGCCCGAACGGATCGCCAATATCGCCCGGCGTTTCGACAAAATTGCCCCCAGAACTTTGCGGAGCGCCAGCGGCAGGCTCAGGCTCCTGACCGGCAATCAGCGCGGCAATATTGGTTGCCGATATGTTGATCGGGCCAAGAGCTATCTGCGGCGGGTGGAGCGCGCCGTCGACAATGACCAAAATCTGTCCATCGGGCAGCGTTATGATTAGATTTGGTCCTGACACGCGGATGGCGTCAAGCCGCGTTCCGGCGGGTAGCCTGACAATACCGTCCACCGGCGTCAATATTGTTGCGCCTGCAGGAATTACTCCAGGCGAACCATCAAACCCGGAAACGGCTTTTGACTTCGCTATGCCGTATGAATTGCCCGCATTTTCTGCGACTTCATCGTGGACGCCACGCGTCTGATTGAACCTAAGCTCCATCGCCTACTCACCCCTGCAATAACTCCTCACGCAAGCGTCGGGCATCGGCTGCAACGGGAGCCCCCCTTCGCTATGCGCAAGCAGTTGACCGGTTCCGTATCCGCGGCTGCGCCCGGAACCTGCATTATGGATCGTGTGATTTGTGCTTAGTGCTCATTGGCGACCATTGCCCGAGCTTCATCACCCTTGGGCGCAATTCAACCGCTATCCAGCCGATTCGGCAATGGAAATTCAAGGTAGATGCACCTATCCTTATGGGTAGATAGAATGCCTAAAGCACTATTTTTGAATAAATAGTCATCATAACGCCCCGAGATGTAATTATAATAATCTATAATCCAAACTTCTCAATACAAAGCCTGTATATTTAACAATTTATAAAGTATTATTTATTAAATAATCACAACTCTTTTCTATAAAAATCTATTCAATCTAATATTTGCTGTATTTCAGATTTTGCAATAGCGACCCCATTCCGTTGAATCATATAGATGCCGGTATATTGGCCCGCCGGCCAACCCGCCGCGGGAGCGCGTTTGCCACTATAGGCAAACCAACTAAGGCCGCCGTCGGCTATCTGTGCCTGCTGCCTATGAACCGACCGGCCATCGGGCCCGATAATGTCGAATTTCTGGGTATCGCCTAACTTTGCACCGATGACATCCGCCCACAGGATCACAGGTGCTTGCCGACTGGCAAGGCTTGGCACGTTAATGCGGTCGGCGACGGATTTTGACGGCACAGTGGAGGCAAGCCCGATTGAGATAACTGCGGTGGGCAGATATCGGAGCCCGCGTGCCGTTTCTGCTGTCCAAATACCAGTCGCCGGTGCCGCTGCGTCGCAAGCGCTTCCTTGGGTATCGCCGGTAAACGGGTCGATGATTTTGCCATCATGACGGACGGTAAAATGCAAATGCGGAAATTCTGCATTGCCGGACATGCCTACCAGTCCCAGCTTCTGACTTGCAATTATTTGCTGTCCTGGTTTAACCCCGATACTACCTTGTCGCAAATGGCTATATTGCGTTTCCCAGCCTTTTCCGTGATCAATCACGATCCCGTTGCCTGCATCCTTGCCTTTCAAATCAATACGCTCTCGCGAACTTACATCTGGCTCGCCATCCCGGATACGCAGGACTGTTCCTGGCGCGGCAGCGACAACAGCAAAGCCAGACCGCATGTCTTCCATCGTGCGCAACCGGATATCGGTTCCATCATGGCCGTCGGTAGTTAGCGTGCCACACCGATAGTCGCGTCGCTCGAATGTCGCGTCATGGTCGACCAACTTTTGGATCAGGCAGGTTTTGCCGACTTCGCATTTGACTGGAAGCGTCATCAGCAGCGGCGCGCGTTGCGCGGTAGATGGCGAGGTCGCCGCCAAAGCAAAGCATGATGCAGCTAGTGCGATAGCGAAAAAGGCAAGGCCATGTTTCAAGCCGATGCTTGTCATATTAATTGGTTGTCTTGCAGCAGATTGAAGCATTGTAGCTAGATTACCGGAATGGCGTCTGCCGCTGATGGTAGTGGATCGATTACTGTGAGGTCGCTTTTCGTCAAGGGGTGATCAAACGTCGTATCTGCGGAAGGGTCGCTTAAAGCGAAACCGCTCAGGTCATCGGTAATCTTGACCAGCAACACCGCATCAAATTCGGTGCTAACCATGAATGGCTCTGACGGGCTTTCCAGCAACGGAGGTATATCGGCCGAATTGGCAGAGAAATCGAGGATTTTATCGTCACCAAAACTATCGACGCCGTCGAATACATATCCCAACACCGTACTGTCGGCTACTGAACTCACAGGAGCATCGGTTTCACCTTTTTCTGCGACATTTGGGACAATTGCGGCAGCACCGTCGGGGGAGGTAACTTCACCGCGCACTGGAGCTGAAGGATCGACCGGGTTGTTCCTTGGCAAAAAATCATCGGAGATTGACGGATCGACTGCCGATGCGGGAGCATTCGCATCGACAATCGGTCGGTCAACTCCCGCTTCTAAAGCGATATGACTGCCCATCGAATCAGACGAGAGATTCAGGACCGGCGCCGCTTTCACGTTGAGATAGGATGACACAATCTCGGCTATTGGTTTTGAGAGGTCATCGCCCAAGCCGGCGGCCGCAGACGGGGGGATAGGGTCGGCGGCGCGCGCGGCTCCGTCAGCTTGCGCTGACGCAATGCGGGGCTTGGCTGTGAGGCCAACGAGCTGGACAATATTAACGGGACCGATAGAAAATTTGTCCTGCATAGCCTCCAACTCTCTGCTGTTGTCCAGTAAGACTAGTGGCTGATCATTTCTTGCCAGCCTAAATTTGGGGGTGCCCCGAATCGGCACTTCCGAACATTCCCTGTTGGGGACATCGCAATTTGATAATTCTGAAACAGTTTCAATTTAGATAGTTGCCTATAGATGAAAAAGGGGAGCAGGCCGCGGCCTGCTCCCCAAGTTGCAGAGGTCCGTCGAGGAAAGGCTTCCCCGTACGAAGCGTAACCTCAGACGAACGTTATCATCGCATAGCCGGCATTGCCGATGCTGTAGGCATTGATCGCGGCGACCGAGTCGTAAGCACCGGCTGCTGCAAGCGCCTCGATCGGAGCCGAAGCGCCTTGCCAGAAATCTTCCAGCAGTACCGAACCTGCAGCGGTGATAACGAGCACATCAAGTGCGTCACCATCACCATCCCAGTCAGCGGTTTGGACCAATATGTCGTTGTCGAAATCAAAAGTCGATGGATCGGTGATATCGAATACGAGCGTGTCCTTATTGGCCAGGTT
>JANMQN010000028.1:0-2995 GCA_031370535.1 Sphingomonadales bacterium
GAGTTTTTCGACCTTGTCTGGGGCGCGCAGCGGGCGGGTCTGATTTACGTCGCGATCAGCTGCCGCCTGACGGCGAGCGAGATGGATTACATCCTGAACGACAGCGGATCGAAGGCATTGTTCGCGAGCGGCTATCTGGGCTCCACGCTCGACCAGCTGCAAAGTCCGGTGAAGCGGTACATCCTGGGCGGCGCACATGCAGGCTGGGAATCTTGCGAAGCAGCGGTTGCGCAAATGCCTACTATGCCCATCGCCGACCAGCGCGCAGGCACAGATATGCTCTACAGTTCGGGCACCACCGGCCAGCCCAAAGGCGTACGCTTTCCGCTGCCTGAGGATCCAGACATCGCAGCTGTAAATGCGCTGTCGGGCCTCGCAATGATGGCCTTCAAATTCTCCGGCGATAGCATCTATCTGTCGCCAGCGCCGCTCTATCATGCCGCGCCCTTGCGCTGGTGCATCGCCGTTCACCGCTTGGGCGGCACCGTAGTTGTGATGGAAAAATTCGATCCCGAACTGGCGTTGGCCGCGATCGAAAAATACAAAATCAATGCAAGCCAGTGGGTGCCAACGCATTTCGCGCGCATGCTAAAACTGCCTAAGGACGTCCGAAACAAATATGATGTTTCGACCCTCGAAACGGCGGTTCATGCCGCCGCGCCTTGTCCGATACCGATCAAGGAGGCGATGATTGAATGGTGGGGACCCGTGCTGCGCGAATATTATGCAGGGACAGAAGGGCAGGGCATTACCTTCATATCGAGCGAGGAATGGCTGACGCATAAAGGATCGGTCGGGCGGCCACTCAACGCCGTCATGCACATTTGCGATGAAAATGGCGACGATGTACCGGTGGGTCAGGAGGGCACGGTGTTCTTCGAAAGCGCCGCATCGTTCAGCTATCATAACGACCCTGAAAAAACCAAAAGCGCGACCAACAAACATGGCTGGACCACACTTGGAGATGTCGGTCGGCTCGACGAAGAAGGCTATCTCTACCTCACCGATCGCAAAAGCTTCATGATCATTTCTGGCGGCGTGAACATCTATCCGCAGGAAATCGAGAACCATCTTGTGACACACCCAAAGGTCCGCGACGTTGCGGTAATTGGCGGCCCACATGACGAGATGGGCGAAGAGGTGATCGCGGTTGTACAGCCTCTCGATATGGCCGATGCGGGCGAAGCGCTGCGCGACGAACTCACCGCTTACGCGCGCGAAAAGCTGTCAGGCATCAAAATCCCGCGCCGTATCGACTTCCGCGACGAATTGCCGCGCCATGATACCGGCAAGCTCTACAAACGCCTGCTTCGCGATGAATATTGGGCGAAGGACAAAGCTTAGGCTATAACGCTTGCAAGACTCACAAGGAGAATTTGGATGACGACTCAGTACAAAAATCTGATCAACGGCGAATTGGTCGCGGGCGACAAATGGATCGACGTCGTCAATCCGGCGACAGAGCAGGTTATCGGCCAAGTGCCCGATTGCGGTCAGGCCGAACTCGACAAGGCGGTTGCCGCCGCGCGTGCTGCATTCCCGAAATGGAAGAAGACCAGTGTCGAAGATCGCCGCGCGTGCTTTGCCAAAATGGCAAGCGCGATAAAGGATAACAGCGACGAACTGATGCGGCTGCTGACGGCCGAACAGGGCAAACCGCATTTGCAGGCAGGCAGCGAGATCGCCGGCTGCGTCGGCATGACCCGGGCGCTCCCCACGCTGAACCTCGAAGAGAAGATTAGCGAAGACAGCGACAAGCGCCTCAGCCGCACCCGCCGCGTTCCCGTTGGCGTGGTCGGCGGCATTGTGCCGTGGAACTTCCCGGTTTTGATGGCAGTGCAGAAGATCGTGCCGGCATTGCTGTCGGGCTGTACGATGGTGCTCAAGCCATCGCCCTTCACACCGCTCGCAACTTTGCGCATGGCTGAACTGATTGCTGGTGTATTCCCGCCGGGCGTATTGAATGTCATCACTGGTGGCGACGCGTTGGGGCCGATGCTGACTTCGCACCCCGATATCGACAAGATCACCTTCACCGGCTCGACCGCCACCGGCAAACGCGTGATGGAATCGGCGTCGAAGGATCTAAAGCGTATTACGCTTGAATTGGGCGGAAATGACGCGGCGATTGTTTTGCCTGATGCCGACGTAGCCAAGGTTGCGGAGAAGTTGTTCTGGGCGAGCTTCTACAATGCCGGCCAGGTGTGCATCGCGGCGAAACGCATCTACATCCATGAAGATATCTACGACGAACTGTCGGCCGCGATTGCGGCTTATGCTCGCGCAGTAAAGGTCGGCGACGGTGCCGAACAAGGCACGGCGATTGGGCCAATCCAGAACAAGCAGCAATATAACCGCGTGCTTGAGTTGATCGCCGACGCCAAGGACAAGGGCTATAAATTCCTTGTCGGCGGCGACCACGACCCGTCGATTCCTGGCTATTTCGTGCCGGTAACGGTGCTTGATAATCCGCCAGAAGATGCGCGGATTGTCGCTGAGGAGCAGTTCGGGCCGGTCATGCCGTTAATGAAGTTTTCGACTGTCAGCGAAGTCATCAGCAGAGCGAACGCTTCGGATTATGGCCTCGCTGGTTCGATCTGGACAAGCAATCCGGAGGCTGCGGTGGAAGTTGCTGAACAGCTTGAAACTGGCACGGTATGGATCAATGAATCGATGCACTTGGCGCCAAACGCGCCGTTTGCTGGGCATAAGCAATCAGGTTTTGGCGCCGAGCTTGGTGAAGAGGGCTTGCTCGAATTCACCTACCCTCAGGTGATTACTATCGCGCGCGAGGCGGCTTAACTTTTCATCCTCCCCGTTGGTAGTCAACGGGGAGGATAACGCCCTTGACTCTCCATCTTCAAAGTTTAATCGTGCGATTAAATTTCGACAATCAGGAGAGAAAAAATGGCAGACGCCTATATCGTAGACGCGGTGCGTACCGCAGGGGGCCGTCGCGGCGGCAAGCTGGCCGGGGTGCACCCGGTCGATCTGG
>JANMQN010000051.1:0-38847 GCA_031370535.1 Sphingomonadales bacterium
GTGATCGGCGAAGACGAACTGGAAGACGGCCTGATGTTCGACGGTTCGTCGATCGAAGGCTGGAAAGCGATCAACGAATCCGACATGATCCTGAAGCCCGACCTTGAGGCCTGCTATATCGATCCGTTCTCGGCAACACCAATGATGATCCTGTTCTGCGACATCGTCGAGCCATCGACAGGCGAACTCTATAGCCGCGACCCGCGCTCGACCGCCAAGCGGGCCGAAGCCTATCTCAAAACCACCGGTATCGGCGATACCGTCTACGTCGGACCCGAGGCCGAATTTTTCATGTTCGATGATGTGCGCTTCGAAAACAGCTACAACACGTCATACTACAAGATCGATGATATCGAACTTCCGACCAACAGCGGCACCAAATATGACGCCGGCAATATGGGCCACCGCCCGCGCGCAAAGGGCGGATATTTCCCCGTCGCGCCGGTCGACAGCTGCATGGACATCCGCGGCGAGATGGTCTCGACCATGCTCGAAATGGGCCTGCCTTGCGATAAGCATCACCATGAAGTTGCCGCCGCTCAGCATGAGCTTGGCCTGACCTTCGGCACGCTGACGCAGACCGCCGACCGGATGCAGATCTATAAGTACGTTGTCCACCAGGTTGCGCATGCTTATGGCAAGACAGCGACATTCATGCCCAAGCCAATCAAGGAAGATAATGGCAGCGGCATGCACACCCACTTGTCGATCTGGCAGGGCAAGACGCCTTTGTTCGCAGGTGACGGCTATGCGGGCCTTTCCGAAATGTGCCTGTTCTTCATCGGCGGCATCATCAAGCATGCCAAGTCGGTGAACGCGTTCACCAACCCGACCACCAATAGCTACAAGCGGCTGGTGCCGGGTTACGAAGCGCCTGTGTTGCTTGCTTACTCGGCGCGCAACCGCTCGGCATCGTGCCGAATCCCATATGGCGCTGGCGCGAAAGCCAAACGCGTGGAAGTCCGCTTCCCCGACGCGATGGCCAACCCGTATCTCGCTTATGCGGCATTGTTCATGGCTGGCCTCGACGGCATCCAGAACAAAATTCACCCCGGCGAAGCGATGGACAAGAATCTCTACGACCTGCCACCGGCAGAACTCGCCGAGGTTCCCACCGTTTGCGGCTCATTGCGCGAAGCCCTCGAAAGCCTCGCCGCCGATCATGACTATCTGTTGAAAGGTGACGTATTCACCAAGGACCAGATCGACGCCTATATCGAACTCAAGATGGAAGATGTAGCCCGCTGGGAAATGACGCCAAGCCCAGTCGAGTTCGACATGTATTACAGCTACTGATCTTTACGCATCGGATCGATAGCTGAGGCCCGGCGGTTGGGGGATCGCCGGGCCTTTTTTAGAGGCCAGCCTCCACTGCAATGCGAATGGCATCGGCTGTGGTCGAGGCGCCTAACCGGTCCATAAGCAAGGCTCGGTGCATTTTGACCGTCTGCTCGCTCAGCCCAAGTCTGTGGGCAATCTGCTTGTTCAAATGCCCCAAAGCCATTTCGGCAAGCACTTCGCGCTGCCGCCGGGATAACGTCTTTACTGCCACCGAAGCGGCCATCCTTCTTTTGGCATGTGTTGCCGGCGCGTCGGTTTCCAGTTCGACTTGCGAGCCAAGGAAAAACTCCAGCGCGCCCTCTTCGTCGAACATCGGCGCAACCAGTACGGCATTGCGAAACGGCGTGCCGTCTCTTTTGTAATTCAGGATTTCGACGAGAACCGGTGCATGCCGTTTCACAGCGCTGCGAATCGATTCGGTCAGCCACGGCTCGGTGGCGGGTCCGGCGAGAAATTTGCAGTTGCGGCCGATGATTTCATCTTCACGATAGCCGGTGAGTTCAATGAACGCCCCATTACACGCAATGATCGGATTATCTTTTTGTCGCGGGTCGCTAATCACCGAAGCAATCGGGCTATTGGCGATCAATGCGTCAAGACGCTCTTTGGCACGGTCGATGACGACCACCGTATTTGCCTCCTGTGCAGGCCGCGAAGGGATATGCGGCGTCCATGTTGACCATGTATTGGTCGCAACGTCCGCCTCCGGCAATATCGGCAAAACATGGTATAAAGGTTAGGTTGTTGCCATTCATACAAAGCCTATTTGTGCCCAGCCCACGATAGGAAATGGGTTTGCACGAAGGGGAAAAACATGGAATCTCTCACATTCGGCCAATATTCATTGGTCTATAACGCGTTCTCGTTCACATTTGCTACGATGGCTGCGACTACGCTGTTTTTATGGCTTGGCCGCTCACAAGTCGGTCCAGCGTATAAAACCGCGCTGACCATATCCGGCCTCGTTTGCGCCATTGCGGCTTATCATTACTTCCGGATCTTCGAAAGCTGGGAAGGCGCGTATGGCGTCGAAGGCGGCGTTGTAACCGCAAGTGGCTATGCCTTTAACGATGCCTATCGCTACGTCGATTGGCTGCTCACCGTACCGTTGCTGCTGATCGAATTGATCCTTGTCATGCGGTTAAGCCAAGACGAGACGGTATCGAAGTCATTCAAATTAGGCGGCGCGGCCGCTTTGATGATTGCTTTGGGCTATCCCGGCGAGATTGCGACCGACATTTCGACCCGCGTTTTGTGGGGTACATTGTCATCGATACCGTTCGTCTACATCATGTGGCAGCTGTTCGCAGGCCTTGGTGCGTCGATCAACAGCCAGCCTGAAAATGTCCGCGAACTCGTGAAAAAGGCCCGCCTGCTGACCTTCGCATCATGGGGCTTCTACCCAATCGTATACATGATCCCATATACCAGCCTGAGCGGATCCAACATCACAGTGGGCGTGCAGGTTGGTTACACCATCGCCGACCTGATCGCCAAGGCAGGCGTCGGCGTGCTGATCTACATGATCGCCGTACGCAAGTCGCAAGCCGAATATGGCGATGCGGTACATGCATAAGAAAGAGTGGCGGGCTGCTTGATTGGCCCGCCGCAATCAATGGCCGCAATTCAACTTCCGAAGTCCATAGGCGCAGACAGCCCTCCCTCGCTGCGCCTATGGGCATTGCCGGTGGTCACCGCGCTGCTGATCCTCGCTGACCTATTTTGGATCAGCCTGGGCAGCGATTACATGACGATGATCGCCGCCATTGCGATTGTGCTTGCCGGAATACCGCACGGCACGCTTGATGTCGAAATCGCAGCCAACCATTTTGGCCGAAATAGCTTCGCCGGGAAGGCAAAGATCATCGCGGCCTATATCAGCTGCGCCTTGGCGATGATTTTACTTTGGACGCTGGCTCCCGAATTCGCGCTGATTTCATTTCTGATAATCTCGGTCGTCCATTTCAGCCGTGATTGGCGCGGGGGGGTTGATCCATTTTTGGCGATGATGGTCGGATGGGCTTTAGTGGCCCTCCCCGCTTTGGCGCGCCCGGCCGAGGTCGCAGTAATTTTCGAGATGCTGACCGGTAATACTAATGGTGCAATAATCGCCTCGCTGCTGGCTTGTGCATCGGTGCCTGCGGCCCTTGGCAGTCTCGTTTTTGCCTATTGGGCTTATACAAATGAAGACAAGCAAAGCGCTGTCGAGGTTTTCGCATGCATGGTCGCAGCGTTGTTCCTGCCGCCGCTTATCGCATTTGCCATATTCTTTTGCGGCCTTCATTCCCCGCGCCACATGGCCGATGCGCTACGAGAGACTGGTGTCCTGTCGCCCCGTAAGAAATTTGTTACCGTCGCCGCGGTGTACGGTCTGTCGTTGGGGTTAGGCGTTCTCATTTATACAAGCGGGAGCACCGTAAGTTTCGACGCAGGGATTGTCCGCTCGGCGTTTGTGTTGATTTCCACGTTAACGGTACCGCATTTCATTCTCGAATATCTGACTGCCAATGAGTGGGCATCGAAATCGAACGGCTAGCTGCCTATTTGTGGAGTAAGCGGCTCATCGGCGTTATGGAGCAACGCCACACAAAAGCGACAAGGACATAGAAAATGCCCGGCGGTTTAAGGCCGCCGGGCCTCTCTTATTGGGTGACACGCAATTTAGTAAGCGCGTGCCTGACGCCATTCCCGGTCAAGACGCATGGTCAGACGATCCAGACGCCGCGTGACGGTGTTTTCTTCACGCTGGGTGAAACGCCCATCGCGGTTGAACATCTGGTTCTGGCTTTCGATCGCTCTCAACTCGCTGCGTGCATATTGCGCATCAGCGCGACTGATGCGGCGGGCTTGTACACCCGAACGAACATATTCGCGCAACCATGTGATCCGCGTACCGACTTCGGTCGGCATCTGGCTCATGTCATACTGGCCATTGCCGGGACGATAATCGGTGTTGTCGCCATAATTGCCTTCGCGGGTTGCAACCCAGCGGCCACGCGAGTCATAATAGCCATAAGCCCTGCCCGCACGCCAGCGACCGTTGCTGTCATAATAACCAGGCTGCTCAACCGAGTTCCAGCTGCCATTCGCTTCGCTGGCATAACCGGCATCGCCTTCGATCCAGCGACCGCGCGAGTCATAATGGCCGCGCGTTGGTCCAGCGACCCAGCGGCCGTTGGTGTCATAATAGCCATTGGCGGTTCCACCTACCCAGCGCCCGTCGCGGTCGTAATAACCGGCGGCATTGGTGGGTACCCAGTAACCGTTGCGGTCGACATATCCATTGCTGCCATCATTACTGTTGGACGCTACCCAGCGGCCATTGTCGTAATAGCCATTTGGCTGGCCTTCGACCCAGCGACCATCGCGGTCATAATAGCCGCGAGCTTCGTTGCTGCTGACGCCGGTCGCATGCCAGCGACCATTCTGGTCGTAATAGCCATAAGCGCGGTTGCAGCCACGGTCCGATTTGCTGACCTGATTGCCGATAACTGCGCCGACGACCGCACCGATAATGGTACCTTCCGTCTTGTCGCCACGGCCTGCAATCACATTACCCAGAACGCCGCCAGCGCCAGCGCCAATAGCTGTACCGACAATACGGCCCGAACTGTCACGGCGGCAGCCGTCATTCTGCGCCATGGCAACCGAGGGGGTGAGAATGGCGAGCGCAATGCCCGCCGCAAATATGCTACTTTTCATGATCATTCTCTTTTTGTTAAAAACCTTCTCTGCGATGATAATCATTTCACCGCAGTAATGTTCCGCTTTGTCGCTGTTGGAGCGCAGCGTCCCTCAACCCAATTTCATTCCCGCATTGAAGCTTCGTCACTGACGGTTATGATTGGACGCTTTTCACAATTTGCCGACGCAAGGATTCTAGATGAAAATTCATACAATCGGTTTTGCACTTATCTGCTCGCTCAGTGTCCCGGCTCCGCTATTTGCCCAATTATCGCAACATGAGGCGAAAATGGCCGCGACCGTTGATGCCGAGTATGAGCGTTCGGTTGCGCTTCTCGAAAAGTTGGTGAACCAGAACTCGGGAACAATGAATTTCGATGGTGTGAAGGCGGTTTCTGAAATGATGCGCGCCGAGTTGGAACCGCTTGGGTTCAAGGTCGAATGGATAGACATGGCGAAGGCGAAACGGTCGGGGCATCTGGTCGCCACCAAGCCGGGCAAAAAGGACACCAAGAAGCTGCTGCTGATTGCGCATCTCGATACCGTATTCGAGCCTGATTCTCCGTTCCAGAAATTCAGACGAAATTTTGCCGCTGGCAAAGATGAAGCGGCTGGGCCAGGCGCGGGCGACGACAAGGGCGGGATGGTCGTGATAGTCGCTGCACTTCGCGCGATGAAGGCTGCCGGCACTTTGAAGGACGCCAATATTGAAATCCACATGACGGGTGACGAGGAGGATTCGGGCGATCCCATCGAGATTACACGCGCTCCCCTCATCGCTGCGGGGAAAACTGCTGACGTGGCGCTCGACTTCGAAGGACTGGTTATCGATGAGGGGCGTGACATGGGGTCGATCGCGCGGCGTTCGTCGAACAGCTGGAAACTCGAAGTAAGCGGCAAAACCGGTCACAGCTCGCTGATCTTCAGCGAAAGCTATGGCGACGGCGCCGCGTTTGAGCTCGCGCGAATTCTCCACCGTTTCCGCACCGAGTTGCCCGAGCCCAATCTGACGTTCAACGTCGGCATCATTGCAGCCGGTCAGGAGGCGGCGCTCGACACCAGCGGCATCCGTGCGACCGCTGCGGGCAAGACCAATATCATTCCCGGTATCGCCATTGCCCGCGGCGATTTCCGCACGTTATCAGAGGGGCAGACGGCGCGTGTTAAAGCGAAGATGCAGGATATCATCGTCAAGTCTGCACCGCTGACTTCGGCAAAAATCACATTCGAGCCAGGATCCTATCCTGCAATGGCGCCGACCGAAGGCAACACAACATTGCTGGCCAGACTGAATGCAGTCAACCGCGATATGGGGCTCGCAGAGATGCCTGCGCTCGATCCGCTGAAGCGGGGCGCGGGTGATATCAGCTTTGTTGCCAATGAGGTGGACGGGCTTGCCGGACTGGGCACATTCAGCCGCGGCGACCACGCTGCCGGTGAGACCGTGGACCTGAACAGCATAAAACGGCAGGCGAAGCGCGCCGCGATTTTGATGACCCGGCTCTCACGCGAGAAGCGTTAAAATTGAGGCGCTAGCCTGTTCTAATCACTCGCGCTCCAAAAAGAAAGGCGACCCTAAACGGATCGCCTTTCCCAAATGTCGATTTGATTAGACGTTAGGGCTACCGGCCCTCACGCGCTGCCTTGCCAAATACACGATACTGTTCGTTGCCGACAAAGCCGAAACGCGTAATGCCGCTCCGCTTTACTACAACAAGTGCCTTGTCGACCGTGTCATATGGCGCGGTCGGTGCGGGCTGGAATTGCAGCTCTGGTTCGGGGTTCATCGATGTAGTCTGAACCAGATAGGACTCGACTTGCTGCAGCGTTACCGGCGTGCCGTTCCACTGTATTGTGCTATCCGGCAAAATGATGATCTTGTTGATCACCGGATCGATTGGAATTTCCGGTGGGGGTGCATTTGGATCATTGACCGGAAGGTCGATATTTACGGCGTGCGAAACCGGGGGGATGGTGATCATCAGCATGATGAGGAGAACGAGCATGACGTCGATCAACGGCGTCGTGTTCATTTCCATCATCGGCTGGCCATCATCTTTACCGCCACTCATTGCCATGATGATTGCTCCTTAAATTAATTACTTCGCGTCCGCATTTTCGAACGGCGATGAAATGAAGCCAACACGGGCAAAGCCAGCCATCTGCATGGTGTAGATAGCACCACCGATGCACCGATAAGGTGTGTTGATGTCTCCGCGAATATGCGCTTCAGGCAACATGTCAGGCTCAATCTGTCCAGCTGCGGCAGCGGCTTCGCCGCCCAGCTTTTCAAACTCCGCCTTCAAATGCTTCGCTGCACGATCGACCAATTCGGTCGAATCAACTGGCGTAACATTCCAGTAAATTCGGCATTCGCCGTTCGGATTTGCTCCATCATAGGCGGGATCGCCTGGATCGCGACCAGCAGAGTCCGTCGTAGTGACGGAAAGCAGCACATTTTCCCGTTTGGCCTTGGTAGGTTCGAACTTCACAATCGGAATATCCATCTTCACCGTTTGAATGGCGACCGGAATTGCGATGAGGAACACGATGAGGAGCACCAGCATGACGTCGACGAGCGGCGTCGTGTTGATGTCAGACATTGGCGTGTCTTCGCCGCCGCCTCCTGAACTGATTGCCATTGGCCAATCCTCTCTAAATAAATTGGGTCAAAAATCGAGAGCCGGACAAGACCGGCGGTCGGGGCTGCATCGGAGCGCAGCCCTTACCCAATCTTACTTCTTCATCGCAGCAGCAGGTGCGGGCTTGCCAACTTGGGCTGGAGCCATAACTGCGGGCTTCACGCGGCCACCTGACGAGATGTAACCAAGCACATCGTTCGAGAAAGTAGCAAGGCTACGAGCGATCGACTTGTTACGAGCCTGGAGCCAGTTGTACGCAAGCACGGCAGGCACAGCAACAAAAAGACCGATCGCCGTCATGATCAGAGCCTCACCAACCGGACCAGCAATCTTGCCGATGTCGGCTTGCCCAGCGATACCGATTTTAATCAGTGCCGAGTAAATACCGATAACCGTACCGAGCAGACCCACGAAGGGAGCGGTAGCACCAACGGTCGCAAGGAACGGCAGGCCGGTTGCGAGCTTGTTATTGATGCCTTCTTCCGAACGCGCCATTGCACCGTGCAGCCAGTCATGCGCTTCAACCGGGTCGGTCAAAAGGCCGTGCTGCTTCTGTGCCTCGATGCCGTCGTCGACGACCTGACGGAATGCGCTATTCTTGTCGAGTTTCGCAGCGCCTTCTTCAAGAGTGTTCGCACGCCAGAACTGCGCCCGGACCTGCTTTGCCTGATTGAGAACTTTCTGCTGTTCGAACAATTTTGTGAACATGATGTAGAAAGAGAAAACCGACATGATGACCATCACCGAGAAAATCGCGATGGAGATCGGGCCGCCTTCCCTAAGCGCTGGGATAAGACCGAACTGCGCTGCGGCCTCTGGAGCTGCGGCACCTGCCGCGGTTAGGAACAAAATCGACATTTTAACTACCTCTCAGAAAAATTTAACTTGCTAGCAAAAAAGGCCCGGCGCGAAGGCTCCCCCATACCGGACCATTAAAATCACTTCGGAATCTGCCACCGGACGCGGTTGGAATAGCTGCCCTGAACCGGTTGGCCATTTTGCAATGCCGGCGCGAAGCGAGCCCTTCTCTTTACATTCGTACAAGTCGCAGCATCGAGATCTGGGTGACCACTTGATGAAGTAATCTGACAATCGATAACGCGTCCATCGGTGCCAACGGTAACACGGAAACCCGTGGTACCTTCACGTTCTTGCTGTAGCGCGCGTGAAGGATAGTCATTGGTATTCGCCCAGTTGCCCGGATTGCCCTTTGGCTGCGCTCCTGACGTTGGTCCTGATGGCGGAGGCGGTGGAGCAGGAGGCGCAGGAGGCGCTGCTGTCGGCACGATTGGTGCCGCAGGTGGCGGATTCTGCACCGTAGTAATTTGCGGCGGCGGCGTCACGGTCTTGACCAGTGGCGGCGGCGAGACAACCGGCGGCTCAATCTGCTTTTCAGGCTCTGGCGGCGGCTCTTCTTCTTCGGGTGGCTCTTCTTCCTTCACGTCGACCACGGTCATCTTTTCCTTGATGGCAATGACCGCATCATATGCGAGCCCAGTCACCAAGGCATAACCTAGGAACGCGTGAAGCAGGATAACAATGATGATCGAAACCAATCGGTTCGTGCTCATCCCATCTTGATCAGCATATGCCATGCGGAAACAGCTCTCCTACCTTCAAAACAAAACAGTATACTAAGGTAGCACTGTTAAAGATGCGACCGAAGTACCCCCGCGATATCGAATTATTAACTTTTTTTATCTTCGATTCATCGGAGCTTTAGCCAAGCCCATCCGGCCTAGCAATCCGGATTCTGCGATTCATACGCAATTCATGTATAGCGCTTGCATATGGGACAGAACAGATATGGACCAAAACTGCGACTATTGCAGTCGTAAAGAAAGGATCGGGAATGGGCATGCGAAGTTTGCGAGTGGGTTTTGCGTCGATATTGCTAGGATTTAGCGCCGGTAGCATCGCTCAGACACTCCCGTCGTTGCCGCCCTCGCTTGCCGTACAAGCTGATTCCGCCAGCTACGCCGACATAGCCGATCTGGTCGTAATATCGCCGTTAATCGTCGACACGACAGTTCGAAGCGCGCAGAAAGTTACGCCAGAACAAGCAATGGGTGTATCAGCAAACCTTCAGCGCATGCTGGTCGAAGCTGACGTATTGGCATTGATTCGCGGACAAGGAGGCGTGGCGCCTCGCGTTCGATTCCTGCTTGATGTGCCAAAAGATGCGAAGGGCAAGGTTCCTAAATTGAAAAAGCAGCGCATTTTTCTTTTGGGCAACACAGTAACTGGTCGTCCCGGCGAGATACGGTTGTCGAGACCGAACGCGCTTATCCAGTGGAGCACGGTCAACGATGGCTTGGTGCGGTCCATTACCAAGGAAGCAGTGCAAATCGATGCCCCGCAGCGGATAACCGGAATAACCAGCGCCTTTCACAGCGCGGGCACCGTGCTTGGAGAGGGCGAAACGCAAATCTTCCTAACGACTGAAAAAGATCAACCGCTTTCGCTTTCCATTTTAAGCCGACCGGGCCAGGAAAAACGGTGGGCGGTTTCAACGGCGGAAGTCATTGACGACTCTGCATCCGCTCCATCCAGGTTCACATTATTATGGTACCGTCTGGCGTGTGGCTTGCCTCGTACACTTTCATCCGAATTCGTCGAGGCTGCAGACAGCGACAATGCGGCAAGAGCGCAAGCGGACTATAAATTCGTGCAGGATTCGCTCGGTCCTTGCGGCCGCAAACGTTAAGGCGCGGTATAAATCGGTGCTGCCTCGGCGAGCACCAACGTAAACCAGTCGTTCGAATCGCTAAAGTCTGCAATCGGTGTCCAGCAACCCGAACGCAACAGCAGTCGCACGCCACGAAGGTCGTATTTGTGGCTGTTTTCCGTATGGACGCTCTCCCCAGCGCTCATTTCGAAAACTTCTCCAGATACTGAAAAACTTATGTCTTTTGTCGCGCGCAGATGCATTTCGATACGCGATTGCATATCGTTCCACCGAACATCGTGCACAAATGAGCCAACAGGAATATCGCCCTCCAACTCGCGATTTATGCGGCGCAGCAGATTAAGGTTGAACGCCGCAGTAACGCCGGCAGCGTCGTTATATGCCGGTATCAGAATGTCGGCCGATTTAATCCGGTCGAACCCGATTAGCAGTTTCGCGCCTTCCTCGAGCGTGTCGCGCATATGCCGCAGCAGATTAACGCTGCTGCGTGGAACGAAATTGCCAATCGTCGATCCGGGAAAGAAACCTAGGCGCGTAGCCCCACCCAATGCTGGTAATTTCATTGGCTCAGTAAAATCAGCCTCAATCGGAATCACATCGAGCGCGGGAAATCTGGCCTGCAATATCTCCGCTGAACTGCGCAGATAGTCGCCCGAGATATCTATCGGGACGTAAGTGGACGGCGAGATTGCCTCCAATAGCAGCGGTGTCTTGGTCGCGCTGCCAGCGCCGAATTCGATGACTGCCGCGCCCGGCCCGACATGAGCAGCTATGTCGGAACGGCACTGTTTCAAAAGTGCGGTTTCCGTTCGTGTCGGATAATATTCGGGCAGTCGCGTGATTTCGTCGAACAATTCCGAGCCGCGCTCGTCATAGAACCATCGCGCAGGAATAGCGCGGCGCGGCCCTCGCAGCCCCGCCAGCACATCAGCGCGGAATTGGGGATCGGCATTAATCTGGAAATCGGCCTCAGACATCTTTGGCCAGTCGCAATCCCGTAAACTGCCAACGTTGATGCGGGTAAAAGAAATTGCGATAACTGGCGCGTAAATGCCCGCGCGGAGTGGCGCAGCTTCCGCCGCGCAACACGAACTGCCCGCTCATGAATTTGCCATTATATTCACCCACTGCGCCATCTGCGGCGCGAAAGCCAGGATAGGGTCGGTAAGCACTGCCGGTCCATTGCCAGACATTGCCGAACATCGCGTTGGCATCCAAAGCCGATGGCCGAACAGCCCCCGTTCTATCGAGTTGATTTCCTTCATCTGCATCGCGCGGGGCAGCTATTACCTCCCATTCCGCCTCGGTCGGCAACCTCGCGCCCGCCCAGCTAGCGTAAGCATCAGCCTCATACAGGCTGATATGTGTTACCGGAGCAGCCGGATCGACCATGCGCAGACTATCCATTCCAAAGCCCAACCACTGGCCATCACTTTCTTGTTGCCAGTAAAGCGGCGCAGCGATACCTTCGCGTTGAAGCCACGCCCAGCCATCCGACAACCAGTGCCGCGGCTCGCTATAACCACCGTCATCGATAAACTGCATCCATTCGGCATTGGTGACTGTTCGATCGGCCAAGGCAAAAGGTTGCAGCAGCACGTCATGACGTGGGCCTTCGCAATCAAATGCGAACCTTTCGAGACCATGTCCGATGGATTGGATTCCCGAGGGACCCTCTATCCACTCAAGTGGCGGGATTTCCGAGTGCGATGCAGACCGCACAACCGGCTCGGGCCAATAGGCCGGATAAGTCGGATTTTGCGAAAATAGGTGAAGAATATCGGTCAGAAGCAATTCCTGATGCTGCTGTTCATGGTGGATACCAAGCTCAATCAACTGCAATGCGGCGTCAGGCAGATTGTTCCAATGCGCGTCAATTGCGGCATCAACATGCGCACGATATTGAATGATTTGTGCCAGCGACGGACGGGTAATCAATCCGCGGGCGGTCCTGGAATGTCTCGCGCCCTCCGATTCGTAATAGCTGTTGAACAGATAAGCAAAGTTGTCGTCGAACGCCCGGTATCCCGCGACATGATCGCGTAGGATAAAGCTTTCTAGGAACCATGTTACGTGTGCCAGATGCCATTTGGTCGGCGATGCGTCGGGCATCGATTGAACGGTAGCATCAGCGTCGGATAGCGGCGCTGCCAAATCCACCGAAAGCTTACGCGTGGCGAGAAATCGACTTTTCAGACCCTCGCTCACCGCGAGCCGCCCGGCACCCACAATATGTCGCCACTCCTACTGGCATTGATGAGACGGCATAGGACAAAAAGATAATCCGATAACCGGTTGATATAATGAAGAGCATGCGGATTAATCGGGACTTCCAGCGACGCAGCCACCAAAGCGCGTTCAGCCCGACGTGAAATCACCCGAGCCATATGCATATGTGCTGCGGCCAGGCTTCCGCCCGGCAAGATGAAACTGGTGAGCGGTGGCAATTGATCGTTGGCATTATCAATAGCCGCCTCGAGCCAATCGATTTGAGAGGCAACTATCCGCAATTCCATTGGCGAGGGCTCAAAGCTCTCGCCCGGCGTCGCGATGTCAGCTCCCAAATCGAACAGATCATTCTGGATACGGCGCAACTCCGAAACCAACGGCGTATCGCCCTCGTCTGCTGCTAGCGCCTGAATGGCAACACCCAAGGCGCTATTGGTTTCATCGACCTCGCCTATTGCATGCAAGCGGGCATCGGTTTTGGATACACGCGAACCATCGACTAACCCGGTCGTGCCGTCGTCGCCGGTGCGCGTGTAAATTTTGTTGAGCTTGACCATGACGCGACCCAGTCCCGCTTATTGCGAACCGGCGACCATTAGCAGGATGACAATCAGAAAAACCGTAATCGCTTGCCATTTTACGCGGGCGAACATCATGTTGTTTTGTACGGTGAGCGATTTTGGCAGACCGTTTTCATCAACATCGGCGGGACGCAAATTGGCGAAAGCGTGCAGACCGCGAATGAGCGCGAAGGCAACGGCGCCAGCCGCGCCGATGATGAGGAGGACTAATAATATGGTCATCGAGAGAATGTCCTTGAGCGGGGCCCATACCCCGTTCGACATATTTAGGCGTCGGACAGCGAGATTCCAAGCGGAAGGATGCCTTGACGCAAATTATCAATAAGTTCGCGACCGTCCTCCCCCGCAATGCGGCGCGCGGAAAGTGCTGGAGAGGATTTACTCTTCGCCAGTTTTTCACCCCTGGCATCAAGCAGCAACGGATGATGCCAATATACCGGCTCGGGCAAATCCAGCAGCGCCTGCAGCAATCGGTGGATCGCTGTATACGCAAATAGGTCCTTTCCCCGCACAACATGACTGATCCCGTCAGCCGCATCATCCACCGTCGCAGCAAGGTGATAGGAGGCAGGCGCATCTTTTCGCCACAGCACCACGTCGCCAAACAGCATCGAGTCGGCGAACTGTCCGCCAGCGACCATGTCTGTCCATCGCAGCGGGCCAACCAGCGAAAGCGCTTTGGCCATATCAATCCGCCAGCAGTGCGGAACATCTTCGCGGACTTTACGGTCGCGACAGGCACCGGGATAATGCGGCCCATCGGGGCCGTGGGCGACGGGCGCGGACTTGAGCGCGACTGCGATCTCGCCGCGTGTGCACGAACAGCGGTATAGCAGGCCAAGCCCCTTCAGCTTTTCCAAAGCGCTCTTGTAACGCGCCACATTGGAGGATTGATAGTGCACCGGCCCGTCATGCACCAAGCCCAGCCAATCCATATCGGCCAATATCGAAGCGATGTGCTCGGGCCTGCTCCGTGTGCCGTCGATATCCTCGATCCGCAGATAAAAGCGGCCACCCGATGCGCGGGCAAAATCATGAGCGCAAAGCGCCGAATAGGCGTGCCCCAGATGCAACGCACCATTGGGGCTGGGGGCGAACCGCGTTTGCACCTTCCCATGTTGCGGAAAATCCATGTTTGGCAAAAATACCATATCCAGTGCTTTTGCCCCCTTGACGTCACAATATGTATAAATAGGTTGGCATATGTCAAAATGCTGTAACGCTCATAAGCTTAAAGCATGTATGACGACAGGGGGAGTAGGTTCGACTTATGTTGCATACCGGAACTTTCGAAGCAGCTGGCAGGGCGCGGCATCCGGAAAATTGCCCTGCTCTAGTGCTGAATGCGGACTACACGCCGCTCAGCTATTATCCGCTGAGCCTCTGGCCGTGGCAGACCGCAATCAAGGCGGTGTTTCTCGACAAGGTGGATATCGTCTCCAACTACGACCGCCATGTACACAGCCCAAGCCTGGACATGAAAATTCCGTCGGTCATTGCGTTACGCCAATATGTAAAGCCATCGGAGTACCCCGCCTTTACCCGTTTCAACCTGTTCCTGCGCGACAAGTTCGAATGCCAATATTGCGGATCGGGCGATAACCTGACCTTTGATCACGTCGTACCGCGCCGCCTGGGCGGCATTACCAGTTGGGAAAATGTCACGACCGCGTGCCTGCCTTGCAACCTAAAGAAGGGCGGCCGCACGCCGAAGCAGGCGCATATGCAGCTCAACATGGCCGCGATCCGCCCAACGAGCTGGCAATTGCAGGACCGGGGCCGCGCGTTTCCGCCAAACCATCTGCACGAGACGTGGCACGATTGGTTGTACTGGGATATCGAGTTGGAGGCTTAGGCTATCCGGCTTGTGGGTGTCCGCCTGCACGCTGCGGTAATAGCCAGATCAACAGGCCAATCGCGACTGCCAGAACCAGCGTTGCTACTGGCCTGCTTAAGTCAAGGCCGCCTTTTTCTAACGGCTTGTCGAGAAAATCGCCTACTGTAGCACCCAAAGGCCGGGTCAGAATGAAGGCAGCCCAGAACAACAAAACGCGCGAAAAAGATGTGAAATGATAAAGCGTTGCAGTAATCGCCAGCAACGCTGAAAAAATAGCGGCTGCGCCAAAATACCCAAAGCCCGACGTATCGGCCATCCAGTCACCCAGTGCAGTTCCTAAGGTCTGCGAAAACGTGATCGTTATCCAGTAAAACATCTCCGCCTTAGGCGTGTTTACATCGTCGGCCGAAATCTTGCCGAGCGAAAATTTCCAGGCCAGCAGCGAACCTGCGACCAGCGCTAACAGCAAGGTGGAGCCGCCAGTATAGCCTATCCCTAAAGACCGCGTGGCATAATCGGCCATTGTTGTACCCGCTGTGGTCGAAGCGATTATCGTGGCCCAGTATAAGGCGGGGTGAAAACTGCGCGATCTTATCTGGAACGCTGCCAGTATAAGCAGCAGAGGTAAAAACACGGCAGTTCCGATGACATAGCCTGCATCATGCGATAGACCTATCATATCGGTGAAGCTCATGCTCACGCTATCACCGCCGGTTTCTCCAAGCGTTGTCGCCAGTATCTTGATGACCCAAAATCCCAAGGTGACGGCGGGAACCTTGCCGAGGGCATCGGAATAGCCTGCGACTTTATCGGTCATTTCCAATTTTGAGCACCTGCAAGTTTGATTGACGGTGGGCTAGGCTCGCGGCAACATGCTTGCAAACCATTTCGACGCGACTATTCGGTAACCGTTAACGCCGGAACCGCCCTCGCGGCATCCTCCGGCGTTATCCCTGGCGGCGGGGCGGCGGCGATGCGTTCTTCTCCACGCATCACGCGGCCTGCGCGTTTGATGGCTTCTCGCAGGCGCGGATAGACACCGCATCGGCACAGATTGGTGATCGCAGCGTCAATTTCCTCGTCGGTGGGGTTGCTGCTTTTTTTCAACAAAACCGATGCTGCCATAATGATGCCGGGGATGCAGAAACCACATTGCGGCACATTGCCTGCAACAAATGCCTGTTGAAGCGGGTGGCTACGGTCGCGGCTGAGGCCCTCGATCGTGGTCACAAAACGCCCCTCAGCCTCGGCGATAGTGACAAGGCACGATCGGATTGCTTCGCCATCAATTTCGACCATGCACGCCCCGCAATCGCCGGTGCCGCAGCCATATTTGGTGCCGGTCAAGTTCGACGCATCGCGCAGCGCCCAAAGCAGCGGCGTTTGCGGGTCCATCTTGTATTGGACCGGGCGCTCATTCACGGTGAATTTGGTCATGACTTCATCGGCTGTACGCAGTTTCGCGTAGCGTTAGAAGAAAAAACCTTTGCCTGATATTTGTATATCGAATTACCATTGCTGGGGTCGGCAAAGCTCATGGGATAGATAGGTGACGTCCGCCATTTCCCTGCCTATATCACTTTGATGAATCTCCCTTCCAGACGTGTTCGAGTTGTCCTGCTGACGCAGGCGGTGGGGCCGCTGGATTATCGGCTACCAGACGGAATGCAGGCAGGGCCGGGTTGCGTCGTCATGGTGCCGCTTGGTCCACGCAAGCTTCCGGGCGTTATCTGGGACGACAATATTTTCGATGATCAACCTGTAGATGCCAAGAAGCTGCGCGCGGTTTTGGAACTGGTAGAATGTCAGCCAATTGGAGTCGGTTTACGTCGGCTGGTCGATTGGGTCGCTGATTATTATCTCACGCATCATGCCGCTGTATTGCGGATGGTACTGGCATCCTCTGCAGCGTTCACAACCTCGGGCACGATCACCGAATACCGCCGCACCGGATTTGAGCCCGCACGCCTGACCCCACAACGCGCGGCGGCGCTTGATGCACTTGAGGATGCGCAAGGACTAGTTCGCGAACTGGCGGCAGAGGCAGGCGTCAGCGATGCAGTCATTCGCGGGCTTATCAAGGCGGGCGCGTTCGAGCCGGTGACGATCAGTGTCGACACGCCTTTTCCCGAGCCACAGGCCGATTTTTCCGCACCTGTGCTGAACGAAGCGCAGGCGGTTGCAGCATGCGTTATGGTCGCGGCGGTGCGCGATGGCGGCTTCGATACCTTCGTGCTCGACGGTGTGACCGGTTCGGGCAAAACAGAAACCTATTTCGAGGCTGTCGCCGAAGCAATCCGGCTGAATAGGCAGGTTCTGGTGTTGCTCCCCGAGATCGCACTAACCCAGCCGTTCCTCAAACGCTTCGAAGAACGCTTTGGCGTTGAACCCGCCGCCTGGCATTCGAACTTGCGCTCCACACAGCGACGGCGTGTGTGGCGCGCGGCAACCGATGGTAGTGCGAAGGTGCTCGTCGGCGCACGTTCGGCCTTGTTTTTGCCCTTTGCTAAACTTGGCTTGATTATAGTCGACGAGGCGCATGAAACGAGCTTCAAACAAGAGGATGGCGTTCGCTACCATGCCCGCGACGTCGCGGTAATGCGCGGGCGGTTTGAAGGATTTCCAGTGGTGCTGGCCTCAGCCACGCCTGCGCTCGAATCGCGGCACATGGTTGCCATCGGGCGTTACAAGGGCCTCGAAATTCCGTCGCGGTTCGGCGCGGCGAAGATGCCCGAGATCAAGGCCATCGACCTCACCATAGACGCACCCGAGCGGCAGCACTGGATTGCGCCGACTTTGCTGAAGGCGTTGGAAGAACGAATCGAGCGAGGCGAGCAAAGCCTGCTGTTCCTTAACCGCCGCGGCTTTGCACCGCTGACCTTATGCCGGACTTGCGGACATCGTTTCCAATGTCCCAATTGTACAAGCTGGATGGTCGAACACCGCCTCGTTCGCCGCCTCGCCTGTCATCATTGCGGCTTTGTCACGCCGCCGCCCGATGAATGCCCCGAATGTAACGAGAAAGACACGCTGGTTGCCTGCGGTCCCGGCGTTGAGCGGATTTGCGACGAGGTCAACCGGCTGCTGCCCGACGCGCGCACGATTGTCGCGACCTCAGACACATTATGGTCCCCGGAAAAAGCCGCCGAGTTCGTCGCCCGCGTCGAAAGCAAGTCGGTCGATATCATCATCGGCACGCAACTGGTCACTAAAGGCTATCATTTCCCCGAACTGACTCTGGTCGGCGTGATCGACGCCGACCTTGGCCTTGAGGGCGGCGATTTACGTGCCGCCGAGCGTACTTTCCAGCAAATCGCTCAAGCCGCCGGACGCGCGGGACGCGGCGAAAAACCTGGCGAGGTGTTTATCCAGACGCGCAATCCGAACCATCCGGTAATTGCAGCCTTGGTTGCTGGCGACCGCGACGCTTTCTACGATGCCGAAACCGAGCAGCGCAAATCGGCAGGGGCGCCGCCGTTCGGTCGCTTTGCCGCAATCATCATCTCCAGCGAGGACGAACGTGAAGCTATCGATGCCGCGCGCGCTGTGGGGGGAGCCGCACCCCAGTCCGAGGGCATGTATGTTTATGGCCCAGCGCCCGCGCCACTCGCCATGTTGCGCGGGCGGTACCGACAGCGGCTGCTGGTGCATGCTCAACGCTCGGTCGAGGTGCAGTCGATCATTCGCGAATGGCTTGGCAAATTGCAATTTCCTCGTGGCGTGCGCATAGGGGTCGATGTTGACCCGTACAGCTTTCTGTAATGCAGTATTTTGTACTCGCCATTAGCGTCTTATATAGATAATACAGCCAATCGATGTTTTTCAAACGAGACAATCCCCCCGCTGCGGCAACGGACATCGACGGTCGCCTTGCGGCCTTCGACCAGGCTTATGCCGGGTTGTTTCCGGATAACCCGGCACCCTGGCAGGGGCAGGCACCGCCGCCCCCACCGAAAAAGCCGTTTTTAGGCAAAACACGATGGTGGTGGTTTAGCCGGGTAACAGCAGGCATATTACTGCTCTTTATTCTGGCAATCCTCTGGCTGGCAATCACCGCCCCGTTGTCAAAATCACTTCAGCCCATTGCACCGCCGCGGATCACCTTGCTGGCCTCGGACGGCACACCAATTGCGCGAAACGGCGCGATTGTCGACAAACCGGTGAATGTCAGCAAACTGCCACCGCATGTCGTACAAGCGTTCCTGTCTATCGAGGACCGCCGATTCTATTCGCACTGGGGCATTGACCCGCGCGGGCTGGCGCGTGCATTCTGGTCCAACGCTTTTGGCAGCAGCATGACGCAGGGCGGCAGCACAATTACTCAGCAGCTTGCCAAATTCACCTTTCTGACGCCCGAGCGCAGCCTCACGCGCAAAGCCCGCGAAATGTTGATTGCATTTTGGCTCGAAGGACGGCTGACTAAGGATGAAATCCTTGGCCGTTATTTGTCGAACGTCTATTTCGGCGATAATGTCTATGGCCTGCGCGCTGCATCGCTGCATTATTTCTACCGCCAGCCAGAGCGGCTAACTTTGTCGCAGGCGTCGATGCTGGCGGGGCTGGTACAGGCGCCGTCGAGGCTTGCACCTACAAAAAACCCAGAACGCGCAGCCAAACGCGCAAAACTCGTATTACGGGCGATGGTCGCCAATGGCGTTATCACCCAAGCCAAAGCGGATACCACACCAATCGCACGGCTCGACGTCCGCGTTCGTGACAGCATCCCGACGGGCACTTATTTTGCCGACTGGGCGATCCCGCAGGCGCGGCTGTTGACCGAAAGCGGCTATGCCGACGTCAAAATCACTACCACGCTTGATGCACGCCTGCAAAATATTGCGCGTCGCGTTACCGGCAACGCGGGCCTGGGTAAGGCACAAATCGCCCTTGTCGCCATGCGTCCCAACGGTGAAGTCGTCGCCATGGTGGGTGGGCGTAGCTACAAGGATTCGCCTTTCAACCGTGCCACCCAAGCGACAAGACAGCCGGGTTCCACGTTTAAGCTGTTCGTTTATCTCGCTGCTTTACGTGCGGGAATGACGCCCGAATCATTAATTGCCGATACGCCTATCAACGAGGGACTGTATCGTCCCAAAAATTCCGGCAGCAGTTATCGCGGTGACATCAGCCTGAAACAGGCATTTGCCCGCTCGAGCAATGTCGCGTCGGTCCGGCTATACCAACAGGTCGGCGGTAAAGCGGTGGCACGGGCGGCAGAGGATCTGGGCGTTAAAAGCAAGCTGACACTTGATCCCAGTTTAGCGCTCGGCAGTTCGGGCGTGACGCTGCTCGAACTCACGTCGGCTTATGCCGGTGTCGCGGCAAACCAATGGCCACTTGAACCGCACGCGTTCCAGCAGGAAGAGCAAGGCTGGCTCGAATGGCTTTTCGCCGGCCCTCGCAGTTTTAGCGGGCGGACGCACCGGATGTTGCTCGACCTTCTGGGTGCGACGGTCAACGAAGGCACCGGACGAGCAGCGCGCCTATCAATACCGGCCTATGGCAAAACCGGCACAAGTCAGGACAATCGCGATGCGCTGTTTGTAGGATTTGCAGGCGATCTGGTGGTTGGTGTCTGGATCGGCAATGACGACAACACGCCCTTGCGTGGTATCAATGGCGGCGGCCTGCCTGCGCGCATATGGCGTGATTTCATGAGTCAGGCGGTAAAGGGCGCAGCACCGAGGGCAGCTCCCAAGCCAGCCAAAGCTCCCGATCCTGAGGGCCCAATTGAGCCGTTGGACTTGCCCGAACTGCCCGATCTTCCAATCGACATTCAGAACTCCGACATTCGGGTTAATGAACAGGATGGTGTTACCGTCAATACCGAGGTTGGCGGCGTTCCGCTGGAGGTCAATTTGGGTCGCAATGGCGTGAATGTGCAGCCCGGGCCATCGAAAGAACGCGACCCACCGGAAACGCGTTGAAGTAAAGCAACTTCTGTGGTCGATAAAGTCATGCGTTTCATTCTGGCATTGCTACTCGCCCTATCACCATTTTTCTTATCGCAGTCGCACGCCGATGCCTCGGACATCAGCGCGGCGACGAGAAGCGTCGTTCGGGTGGTCGTCTACAGCTCGGCCGAAGGCCAGCGAACGATTGTGAGCATCGGATCGGGGGTGGTCGTCGCACCTGACAAAATCGTCACCAACGCGCATGTGGTCGAACAAGCGCGGCTCGATGAAAGCGTCACTTTAGTGGTAGTGCCGTCCGAAGGCGGCGTGAGCTACAGTGCCACCTTGAAGGCTTCGCTGCCTGTCAAGGACCTTGCCTTATTGCAATTGACGAGTGGTTCGCTTGTACCTGCGAGCTTTTATTCGGGCATCGTGCCCGATGGCGGAGATGTATTCGCTATCGGTTATCCCGCTAGCGTAGACATCGCGCTCGAACAGAGCGAAGACGATGTGCTGCGTCCGCAAATCCCGGTAAAGGCACGGGGCAGCGTTTCCGCAGGCCGCAGTTCCAAATCGGTCGACTCGGTTCTTCACACTGCGCCGATCGCGCCCGGTAACAGCGGCGGACCGCTAGTTGACGCGTGCGGACGCGTCGTCGGGATCAATAGCTTTGGTTCGGTTTCCAACGAAGGCGGGGCTGAATTTTATTTCGCGGTATCGATCCGTGAGCTGTCCGCCTTCCTGACAGGACAAGGCGTAAGCTTCCGATCGGTTACCGGGGAATGCCGCTCGGTCGCCGAACTCACCCGTGCCGAAGCAGAGCGCGAAGCAGCCGCGCGTGCCAAGATCGAAGCTGAAGCACGCATTTCCGCAGAACTCCAGCGTAGCCGTGAGGGCAAAGTCCGCAGTGATGCAGAACATGTCGTAATTGGTGCGCGCGAAAATCACATGGCATTTTCCGCTTTGCTGCTTGTTCTGAGTGCGGTTGCCGGAGGTGCGGCTTGGCAATTCACCGAACGCGGCCAGCGCGACCAGTTCAAGATGGCCGCCAGCGCAGGCGGGGTGATGTTTACTGCCGCGCTGTTGATTTTTGCGGCACGACCTTCGTTCGACGAAGTCGACGAAAGGGTACGCGCTGCAATGACAGCCGAGGCGGACAGGCAGCCAGTAGCGCCAGCAAAATCTGCAACGGCGGTTGGGACAAAAACCTGTGTCATCCAGCCTGAGCGCAGTCGGGTGACTATCTCCGATACCGCCGATGTGAGCTTCGCATGGCAAAACGGCGGGTGCATCAATGACCGCACGCAATATGCCGAAAACGGGGGCACATGGACGCGCAGTTTCGTGCCGAACAATGAAGCGCAGGTTTCAATGGTTAGCTTCGCGCCAGAAAAGAAGACCTATCGGATAGAGCGTTTCCTGCTCGGAATGGATGCGATGACAAAGGCGCGTGAGGCGCGCAAACGCTATGAGGTACAGACCTGCTCGAAGGCTCCCGAAACGCTCGCCAAAGTCGACAATATGAACAAGGCGGTTCGCGAATTGCTACCCCCGTCGCCCAACGAGATATTGGTTTTTGCCTGCACTGATGGCTGACAGACGGATTGTACCTCAAGCCATTCTGTTTATGGTGGCGGTATGATCCGTTTCCTGTGGTTCACCGCGACAATTTTGGCGATGCTCGGCGGATGCGCACAGGGCGTCGATAACAGTCGCTTGCGTGTCGATGTAATCGAAGATCGGCCCAAGCAGTTCAATATCTCTGCAATGCCGCTGCCATTGGCGTCTGCCTATTTGCGGAGCGCAACCGCGCAGGGCGTCGTCACATTCGACGAAAAAGGCCGAGTCGCGCCGGCGCTTGCCAATCGCTGGATCGTTACTGATGACGGCCTGAGTTACATATTCCGGCTGAACAAGACTAAGTGGAATGACGGCCGCGAAATCAGCTCTGACGAAATTGCAGCGCTACTGTCAGCACGTATTCGCGAACTGCGAAAGGGGCGGTTCAATGCCGAACTCGCAGTTATCGACCGTGTGGTTCCGATGACCGGGAAAGTGGTGGAAATCCGCCTGAAAGCGCCAATGCCTTATTTGCTCGAGATGCTGGCTCAGCCGGAATTTGGTCTTGTCCGCAAAGGGTTTGGCTCAGGCCCCATGCAGGCCACGAAGCGCGGAACCGCGATGCAGCTGCGGCTGAAAGGCTTCGATGAAAATGGTGGTGCTGTGCTGGAAAGTGAAACAATCACATTGCGGCGCAGTGAGGCATCGCTCGCGTTGGCGCGCTATACCCAAGTACAAACTGACCTTGTCGAAGGTGGCCGATTCGAAGATTACCCGTTACTCGATGCCGCAAAAATTAATGCCGATGAGGTTCAGTTCGATGCAGTGCCCGGACTATTCGGTCTGCTGGTCGTCGATGCCGGGCCCTTCTTGGCCGACACCGCCAACCGCGAAGCGATTACGATGGCCATAGATCGCCCGAAAATGCTGACGGCGTTCGACATTGTGGCATGGCGCGAGGCGCTGACGCTGGTGCCTGAAAGCCTGCCCAATAGGATCGATGCTGCGCGGCCGGACTGGGCAGCGCAACAGATTTCGGACCGCAAAGCCCAGGCCACGGCCATTATTGCCCGTTGGGAAAACGGCAAGGGCCAAGTCCGTCCATTAAAAATAGCTATGCCAAGGGGTTTTGGCAGCCGAATATTCTTCGCCCGCCTGCGCGCAGACATGGCGGCGATCGGCCTTGAAGTCGAGCGGGTGACTATCGACCGTCCACACGACTTGCGCCTCATCGACCGCGCAGCCGATCAATCCAGCCCCGCATGGTATCTGGACCAGCTGTCCTGCACCGTTTCGCCGATCTGCAGCATGGACGCTGACCGGCTTGTTTCCGAAGCGCGCATGACTTCTGATATTGCAGCGCGCGCGCAATTGCTCGCGCAGGCAGAGGCCGAACTGCAGGCCACGCGCAACTTCATCCCTATTGCCAATCCTCTTCGCTGGTCGATTGTTCGACCCGGCCTGTTAGGGCATTTTGCAAATGGTCGCGGCTGGCACCTGTTGCAATATCTGGGCCGCGACACGACATAAGTCGAAAGGAGTGACGCGCATGCCGATTTCGCAGGACCGATTCAGCCACATCGCCAAGGACGTACCCGGTCTGGGGAGCGATCCGCATTCTGTCCGCGCTAGGGTCGAGGCGATGGAAAAGCTGCTGGAGCGGTCTTTCCACATCCCCGGCACAAAAATCCCTTTCGGCCTCGACTCGGTCATTGGCCTCGTTCCGGTGCTCGGAGATATCGTTACAGCCGCAATGGGCGCTTACATGGTTTGGGAAGCGCGCAATCTGGGAATGTCGAAATGGCATCTTATGAGGATGGCGGCAAATGTCGGCGTCGATACAGCGCTTGGCGCAATCCCGTTAGTAGGCGATGCGTTTGACCTTGTATTCCGGTCGAACAGCAAGAATTTGCGGATCATCAAGAAGCACCTCGACAAGCATCATCCGGGGACCCGGGTCATCGAAGGCTGAACACCGCGCCAGACCTTTAACGTGGCCTTGCCTGCGACGCCTGGGTTAAAGGCGGGACACTGGCGGGGTTTCAGGTCTTTGCCTAGGCAGATGCGAACTTCTTCGAGCCAGCCTTTGCGGTTGGTTTTAACCTTTAATGCATTGGGTGGCAGGCCCTCGTTCAGATCTGCAAATGCTTCGGCCAGACCAGCTGCCGTCAATGGCGTACCCCGCTCCACCTGCCGCGATAGGCGATCCATGTCGGGAAACTGGATTGCATTGAACAATAGTTTTGCCGCGCCGAAATATGCATCGGGCGTTTTTGCCATGCACGTG
This sequence comes from Sphingomonadales bacterium, assembly GCA_031370535.1. GTDB lineage: Bacteria > Pseudomonadota > Alphaproteobacteria > Sphingomonadales > Sphingomonadaceae > Sphingorhabdus_B. The sequence continues at coordinate 24,745 of JANMQN010000051.1, forward strand.
CCGTGCTTTGCCCACTCATGTTGCAGCAGCTGCGGCGAAGGAGTGATGCAGATGTTCTGCGCCACAACCTTTCGGGGCAGGATACCAACGCTGCGACAATATTGCGGATAATCCGGCCCCTTTGCTTCGGGCCACAGCCCGTGGAGAACAAAACCAAAATCACCGAGGTCCCCGGAGCACTGAAAGCGCATCGCCGGGTTGCGCTCTCTGCCGCGGCAATATTCGCGACTCCAACTCAGCGCCAGCACATAGCCGTCGATCGGCGTCCGTCGAACCTGCCCGGGTTTGGGCAGTTCTAGCGCCGGTCGCGGCAGATATTTGGGTGCGCTGCATTGCCAGGCTTTTGCAACCGCCCCCTGATGCGCGGATGCGCTGAGCAACAATAGTGGTAGAAATGCATTAAACCTGCGCAAAATCGAGACCGATATCGGCTGCAGGCGCGCTCTGCGTCAGGCGGCCTACAGAGATGTAAGTTACCCCCGTTTCGGCTTTGGCACGGATTGTTTCGAGCGTTACACCGCCCGAAGCCTCTGTCGGTACGCGATCCGCGACCAACACCACGGCCTCTTTCAATTCGACTACATTCATGTTGTCGAGCAGCAGATGCGTCGCGCCTGCATTAAGCCCCGGCTCGATCTGTGAAATTCGATCAACTTCGAGTATAATGCGCTCGACACCAGCATCTTTCGCCCGCCGCACTGCCTCGGCAACATCGCCTGCGACCGCGACATGATTATCCTTGATCATTGCCGCGTCCCAAAGCCCCATGCGGTGGTTGGTCGCACCGCCCATCCGCGTGGCATATTTTTCCAGCACCCGAAGCCCGGGAATGGTTTTGCGCGTATCCAGCAGGGTGCAGCCGGTACCCGCAATCGCGTCGACATATATGCGCGTCATTGTGGCGATCCCTGACAGATGCTGTGCCGTATTAAGCGCAGAACGCTCCGCAGTAAGCATCGCGCGGGCATTGCCCGTAAGCCGCATCAGGTCGGTTCCGGCGGGCACCTCCTGCCCTTCTTCGGCCAACATTTCGATTTCCATATTGGGGTCAAGGTAGCGGAAAAATGCGGCGGCGAGCGGGAGGCCGGCCACCACAATCGGGTCGCGGCTATCCATCACCCCTGCAAAACGCATTTCCGCGGGAATGACGCTTTCGGACGTCACATCGCGACCCGATGGGCCCAAATCCTCGGCTAGGGTGGCGCGAACGAAAGCATTGATATCGAAGTTGGCGAGTTGAAAAGTCATACTAAAGTCTCGCCTTAACGATGAAGATAAGACGCAAAATCACGCCGTTAGCAACGGGCAGCGCCGAACAGAATTTGAAAACACGATTCATGATCCCAGCTAATCCGAATCATGCGTTGTGGGAAAGCGGAAATTGGTTCGCGCGGCACTTTGAAATGCCGACCGACCGTTAAACTACTGTACCACCACCTCAACGCGGCGCGCGTTGAGGTTATCGCCCGATGTGTCAGTCGTTTCGGCGTCGGCCGCATATTTTCGGACATCTGCTAACCAATCTTCAGCCATTTACCCATTCCTCCACTTTGAGCACCAGCGATCCGCGGTGCTTTCCGTTTTGTAACCGGTAACCTCGGTCAGACTGCAGAACTGACGGCGCTATACCTGTGGACATTGGCATAGTGCGCACGCAAATGCGAATGATTACCACTCGACTTTTTTCACCTATATACAATATGTTAGTCGTTCATGCACGACAAAAGGAAACCTGCTTTATCGCCCGCCAGCTTCCAGCCAATATTCGCCAAGCATAGCATCCAGAGACGGCGGGTGAAACTTATCGAGACCCGATCCGGGATAGAATGTCATTTCGCCAAAGAGCGGCTTGCCATTGATCTCGTAAAAATCGTTTCGCACGAAATCAAAGCCCTGACCAAGTGCTTCGGCGGCCTCAAGCATAGCGTGTAAACTCCCGGGTTTTACCGGATCAGGATCTGGGGATGCAGCCGAAACGCGTTTCCAATTGCGGTCAAACAACATCCAACGATGCCTACTGCCGCGATCAAGATGCACTTGAATATGCGTCGCCTGTCCGGCGAACGTGTAGATCTTGTAATCGATGGGTAATCTATCGCTTTCGCCGACATAGGGTTCGATGAGCAGGCCCCGAGGGATATGGCTGTAAAGCCACTCGTCGAGCCATTTTCCGTAAGAGTGCAGGAGCCACCCATGCGCCGTTTCACGCGCGGACAGCCAGTTATCTGTACTTTCCCGAAAGAATATATTCTGATTGCAGCCGTGGCGTGATTTTAGAACAAATGGAACCAGCCATTCTGGCCGCATGGGCAAGTCCGTGCCATGCCAGAGCGTGGGAATGATCCAATCACTTCCCAAAACATCCGTAACGACCGATTTGACGGCGACTTTGTCGGCCAACATCGCCATCCTGAGATTGCGATTGGCTAGTTTTCGTTTTTGCACCAATTCCGTGAACAATGACGGCTTGGTCAGATTGGCAAGTCTCTGATGCCGAGCAACATAGCATAAATTGGTGCGGAGATACGCGACCAATCCTGCTTGAGGCCAAATATGTTCCGGAATATTCGGGATCGGCGCAATATCGTAGCTGCGAAAGATCGCCATCAATTATCCTGACCAAGAAACATTATGGCGCAAGAAAATTGGTGATCGCATAATGATTTCAGACGCATCGCCAATAAACGCAACTTTGCCCAGATAGTTTCAATGCAAAGCGTTTAAAAATCACGCCCGCCCCAAATCGCCCCTGCCCACCGTTCCGCTTGCCATCTCCAGCATCCGGTCCAAACTCTTCTTCGCGGCTAGCCGTACGGCTTCGTCCATCTCAATTTGCGGCTTCAGGTCACGCAGCGCCAGATAGAGTTTTTCCATCGTGTTGAGCGCCATGTAAGGGCAGATATTGCACGCGCAGTTGCCGTCGGCTCCGGGTGCGCCGATGAAATTCTTGGTCGGCTCCGCCTTTTCCATCTGGTGAATGATGTGCGGTTCGGTGGCGACGATCAGCGTGTCCCCTTCAAGCGTTTTGGCAAACTGCAATATGCCGCTGGTCGAGCCGACATAATCAGCGTGGTCGATGATGTGCGGCGGGCATTCGGGGTGAGCGGCGACGGGAACGCCGGGATGTTGCGCCTTGAGCTTAAGCAGCTCAGTTTCTGAAAACGCCTCATGCACGATGCACACGCCAGGCCAGAGGAGCATTTCACGATTGAATTTGCGCGAGAGATAGCCGCCAAGGTGACGGTCAGGACCGAAGATGATTTTCTGTTCAGGCGGGATTTGCGCTAGGATCGTCTCCGCGCTGCTGCTGGTGACGATGATGTCGCTCAATGCCTTCACTTCGGCCGAGCAGTTAATGTAGGTCAGCGCAATATGGTCGGGGTTCGCCTCCCGGAAGGCCTTGAATTTGCCCGGCGGGCAGGAATCTTCGAGGCTGCAACCCGCGGCCATATCGGGGAGGATGACGGTTTTTTGCGGGCTGAGGATTTTTGCGGTCTCGGCCATGAACTTAACCCCGCAGAAGGCGATGACATCGGCATCGGTTTCCGCGGCACGTTTGCTGAGTTCGAGGCTGTCGCCGACAAAATCCGCCAGATCCTGAATTTCGGGCTTCTGGTAATAATGCGCAAGAATAACGGCATTGCGTTCCTTCTTCAGCCGGTTGATTTCAGCGAGCAGGTCGAGGCCTTGAAGGTTTTCGCGTAGGGGGGCGTTCATATCAGATTTCCATCAAGTTTATTTGGCATTGGTATTAACGCGAGCGGTCTCGCTTGTCTGCGTCGATTTGAGTAGTTGTTCTACTTTACAATTTCGCTCAACGGTGTCGATTCATCCCATCGGCTCGTTACATTGCCGCCGAGCTCATCAGCAAAATAGGCCTCAACCTTGGCATCGACTCCCGCCGCCCGCAGCGGGACTTGAAAATTCTGCGCAATTGCTCGTTTGAAAGCATCGCGGGCGAGCTTCATCGGCACTGGCCCGTTGGCCTGCCGCACCAGTTCCGTCTGCCCCTTCGCGCGGTTCGCATCGTCGAGCACGTCGTCGACATTGGTGAAAGCACGCAAGATGCCGTTTTCACCATATTCCTGAATCGAGTTCATGTCGATTTGCGGCGGAGCAGTCTCGATTGCCGGGATTTTTACGCGCAGCGTACTTGTCGAAGCATCCCAGCGGACATCGTCGTCTGTCAATTTTGACATATCGACTTCGTACCGCACCAGCCCTTGCATGATCAGCGTCTTCTTCGCCGACAGGCCAAAGCGCTGCTGCTCACTGGTCACTACTGCTGCATAGTTCGCAGCAAAGGCGGAAAGACGGTTCTGTTCGCGAATGCCCGTCAGGCTGGCACTCGCTATGGTCTCGGGGGAAGGTCCGTCACGCCACGATCTGATGCCATCGACCGCCCACCAGATCATCAGGATAAACAATATCGGCACGGAAAGCGCGGCAAAGCGCATCGACCATTCGCGAACGGGGTTTGCAGTCATTCGTTCCTAATAGGCATGAAAGGCCGTCGCGCCAATGCCGGGTTGATTTTCAGGGCATTGGGGGCGGAGGCGGAAACTCCAATCCCGGCACATTGGCCCCTGGGTGACCCGAAGTGACTGTCGAGTAAATCTGATCACCCAGCGCCGAGTTCGCGATAATATGTGAAACGGGAATCACCGAAAGAATTGCTGCGATACCCCAATACCATGCCGGATGAACACGTCCGGACTTGCGATAGTCACGTATCATTCCTGCGACAGGAAAGACCAGCCCGACGATTCCCGCCAACTCAAACGCATAAGGTATGAGCAAAGGCATCGGCAACAAACGCCCGAAGCCCGGGCCGATGATCGCAGTCATCGCGCAAATATGAAGGCGCATGTGCCAGTCTGTCTGTTTGCGCATGCGGATTGCCGACCAGGCAAGCGCCGCAAAGACGATGGCCGAAAGCGGGTTGGCAATCAGAAAATTCTGCGGCCGGAAGAAAAACGGCGCGGTGCCACGTTGGGTAACGTCGATGCTGATCCAGCTACCGAGTACCAGTAGCACGGCGATCCAGCCAGCGCCAATCCAACCCAGTCGCCGGTGCAGCGCGATCGGCCCGTTGGTTGCAAGCCAGGCTTGGGTGACAAACAACCCGACCCATCCCATGAAGGCAATCCCGTGCAGGTGCACCAGTGGTCGCGCCGCAAAACTCGACCGACCCGCGATAAATTGCATCGAAAAGCCCGCGACCACGACGAGCGCCATCAATAAGGCCAATGTACGGAAAAAACTGTCGGCTGCGGTTGTTTGCGGTGGTGCCGAAGCGAGTGTGGCCATGACTTTTCCTCCCCGTCATGAGGTGTCGCGACCTGTACTGTAACTATCACCCCGTCAGTCTGGTTTCAAGTCTCTGCAACTAGATGCCAGCCATTGTCGCGGGATGCCGCCCGTCCCTGACTTTGCAAATCAACCAGATGCGCAAGCACCGACCTCCCGGCCGCTCCGGTCAAGCGTGGGTCGAGGCCCTTGTACATTGCGGCGACCATCGCCGGAATATGCCCTTCGCCCGCCTCAAGCAGCTGCAATATCTGCCGTTCGCGCTGGCGGCGGTGTCCGATCATACCGCGGACCAATTGGCGCGGGTTTTCGACTGCGGGTCCGTGTGCGGGATAATAGATGCGGTCATCGCGGTCGTACAGCTTTTGCAAACTCGCCATATAGGCGCTCATGTCGCCGTCTGGAGGGCTGATGACGCTGGTCGACCATTTCATGACATGATCGCCGGTGAAAAGCGCGCCGGTTTCGATGAGCGAATAACAAAGATGGTTAGAGGTATGACCGGGGGTTGCCACCGCTTCGACGGTCCAGCCGTTGCCCGAGATGCGCTCGCCATCGTTCAATATCCGGTCGGGCGCGTAATCAGGATCGAAAGCAGAGTCAGCGCGCGGGCCGTCGTCGTTTAGCACCAAAGGCGCGCAACCAATAATCGGCGCGCCGGTTAAAGCCTTTAACGGTGCTGCGGCAGGTGAATGGTCGCGGTGAGTGTGAGTGCACATGATTGCGGTAACCTTGGCATCGCCAATAGCGCGCAAGACCGCCTCGACATGGCCCTCGCCGTTGATATCCGCAGGGTCGCCAATGCTTTTGCCGCTTCCGGTGGGGCCAGGGTCGATGACCGCAACGTCGCTGCCGTTACCCACCAGCCAAGTCTGCGTTCCGGTATAGGTGTAGGGCGACGGATTAGGCGCAAGCACACGGCGAACCAATGGCTCGTGGCTTTCGGTTTCGCCTGCGGTGATCGTATCGGGCCAATCGCTCATTCCAACGGTATGGCCTATCGGCGGGCAAAGAAAAAGGGGCGGCTCTCGAAAACCGCACCGTCAGAACCGAAAAGGGGAGCTGGGGTTCTGTAGAAGGGTCCCTGTTAGTCGAGTCTGTCCGTTTGCGCTTCGAGCTTGCGGATCTCTTGTTCGAGCTTTTTTATCACATCTTTGCGAACTTTTTCAGGCATATCCTTTTCCTCGCGGATATCGCCGCGCGCTTCCTTGAGACCGTTAAGTGCCTCGAGGCGGGCGATCTTTGCCTGGCCCTTGCCACACATGACGACGCGGACGCGTGACTTATTCTGGCCATCGAATCCGCTGACATCAGTCGTAACCGGCTGACCTTCGCGACAGTTCTTGGTAATTTCCTTGATGTCGATTTCCGGAATATAGGATGCGAAGTCCATGTTGGTCATCACGCGAATGGCTTCGACGCGGCCTAATTCAGCGGCGGCGCGGGCATGCGCTGCGGCCACCCGAGCACTGTCGGCCTGACCCTGCGCCGCATCAGCTTCGGTGCGAGCAGCGTCGGCTTCGCCGCGCGCTTCATCGGCCCGCGCCATCGCATCATCCGCCTCTTCACGCGATTTTTCGGCTCTATCGATCCACTGCTCAACCTCTTCCTGCGACAATTTCTTGTCGGTGCGGAAGATAAAGGTTTTGCCGTCGCGTTCGACCTTGGTGACTTCGCCGCCCGATCTGTCATGGCCGACTACGTTGATCGTTTCCCCATCACGCTTCAGCTTGATGACGCGAACATTATGCTTGATCGTCTCAGGCTTGCCTTCGTCGGCCACCGGTTGCTCTTTGGCAACAACCGCAGGAACTATGGTAGCGGTCAGCGGCAGGATTAACGCCCCCGCTGCAATGATCCCGATCTTACCAAGCGAACGGCGGGTATTGCTTGCATCTTTCATGGTGAGTCTCCTCAATCTCTCAATTATCGTCTTCGGTGAGTTCAGCGCCGTTGCAAAAGTCGGCACGCCGTCGAATGCGGTGCGTGCCAGCGCCTGTCCATAAATCGCGCGTTCTTCTGCGCCCTTGCCTGCCAGCACGCGTGCATCACATGCGGCTTCCTGGTCAAAGCGGAAGGCGCTCCAGCTCAACCACGCCACCGGGTTGAACCATTGCAGGCACAGGACTATGAATGCCGCAAGGTTGGCGAAAAGATCCCCCGACTTATGGTGCGCCATCTCGTGCGCGATCGCGAGTTCGCGTTCTGCAGGCGAATATGTTTTGGTGAAGTCCTGCGGCACGGCGATGTAGCGTTTGAACAGACCGAAAGCGAGCGGGCCCGCGACCTGATCCGAGACAACAACGCTGACGCCGTCGATATTGGCAATTTCGGTTGCTTCGGACAACAGATCGTCGCGCATTGAAGCATATCGGATCATCTGGATGATGAAAAACAATGCCGCGCCGCCGAGCCAGAAGGTGACGCCCAAAGCCGCCCAGTCGACAGTGGCGGCCGGAATTTCATTCGCAGCGACAACGACGTGATTGACGGTGCTGGACGATGGCACACCCGAAAGGATGGATTCGCGCACGGCGTCGCGAATCCACTGGGCTTCCCCGGCGGCAGCCACAGGCGCACCCTCGATGCTTGGCATCAAGATCCGCGCCGCGGGAATCAGCCACAAAGCGTAAGCAACGCCCGGCCCAAAAAGCTTTGCGACCGGCCGCCGCAACAGCAAAATCGCGCCCATCAGCAATGTCGTGACCAGAAGGCTGTCGAACAGCCATGTCTCCATGATGCCGCTACTCATGATTTCATCTCCCTCAGCAATTTTTCGATCTCGCTAATGTCGGCATCGCTGAGCTTTTCCTGCTCCGCGAGATGCGCCACCAACGGCATGAATTTGCCCCCGAACAGCCGGTCGACCAGCCGTTTAGATTCATGAGATACATAATCCTCGCGCTCGACGATCGGCGTATACAGAAAACGACGCCCATCGGCGCTGTGTTCGACCGCAGCCTTCGCCAGCAAGCGCGAAAGCAAGGTCTTCACCGTTGGCAACGACCAGTCACGATCATTGGGCAAGCGCGCGGCAACATCGGTCGCGGTAAGCGGTGCCTGCTCCCACAATATTTCCATGATGGTCAGCTCCGCGTCGCTGATACGTTCCAGACTCATTTCACATTCTCCGACTACAGACGTAATCGACTCGATTACAGATGTAAACGTCGTTCGTGCCTGTCTGTCGGCTTTTTGTCGAACTTCTTTACACGACCAAAACAGGTTAACGCGGTGAGAACCAGCTAAGGTACTGATAAAGTTGAGACGAATGGAATTGGCATGCGCAATGCATACAGATTCATGTTCAACACACCCACTCAAGCAAGGACGGGCGGTTTGCTACTGGTCTCGCACCGCCCGTCCTGGCTTACTCCTCAAATCGACAAAGAAAAAGGGCCGGAACCCGTATGGATTCCAGCCCTTTGCTTATTCCGAGACCGGAGCGCTATCAGCCGCCGAAGTTGATTTTCGCATTGATTCCGAAATAACGGTCAGCCTCGCGTGGGATGATGAAGCGATAGCTGCTGCTTCCGCCAGGAGCGGGAGTCGTCGGGAAACCGGCCGACAACGGCCCGCCATCAACGATCGAAGCTGCAAATTGCGTATCCAGCACGTTTTTCGCGAGGAACGAGATGCGGAAGCGGTTGTCGGGATCGACAAGCGCAATCGACAGATCGAGCAGGCCGTAACTGTCGATGATGCTGTTGTTGCGGATCAGCGGGTTTGCCACCAGCAAGGACAGCTGCTTGCTTTGGTAAGATCCCTGCGCACCCAGTTCGACATCGGCAAAACCGCCGGTGCGGAATGTGTAGGTCGCGCCAAGCGAAGATTTCCATTTTGGCGAAAATGGCAATGTAGTGCCGCTGGCAATCAGATCGGTAATCGGCGCACCAGGAGGAAGCTTGAACGTGTCGACCTTCGCATCGGTATAAGCAACCCCGCCCGACAGTGTGAAGTCGTCCGAGGGGCGATAGAGCAGATCCACCTCAAACCCGCGCGTCGATACGCTACCCGCATTGCTGAAGCGCGTAATACGCTGTCCAAGCACGAAGTCGGGGTTGTTCGCCTGGAAATTCTTGTACTTGGCGTAGTAGCCCGCAAGGTTCAACGTAAGTTGCCCATCAAGGAACGCGGTTTTCAATCCGCCTTCATAGCTGTCGGCGGTTTCCGGATCGAGCGGCGGGGTGCCGTTCGCGTTCAGATTGAAAAAGATGTTGAGGCCAGGTCCCTTATAGCCGCGGGAATAGCTGGCATAGGCCATGACATCCTCGGACAGATCATATTGCAGGCCAAACTTGCCCGACAGATTGTTGTTGGTCACCTTCTGCCGGAATGGAACGCCGTTTGATGCCAGCACTGCAGCAGCTTGTGCTCCTGCGATGTTGCCGAGATTAATCTGACGGATATACTCGTTATACACGCCCTGGTCGAAATTGGCATTTGCAGCCCCTGCAACGGGATTTGTCCGGATGTGGAACCCGTTCAGCTGATCGTGCGTGTAGCGAAGCCCGACGATGGCGCGGAAGCTATCGCTGAAATTCAACGTCGCTTGACCGAAGGCAGCCATATTCTTGAAGGTGGTCCCGAAATTGGCAATGCCGATCGGGAAGGTGATTGTCGATACCCCCGGCGCGGTCGAACATGGGGTCAGGACGCCTTGCGCTGCCAAGGTCGATGCCGAGCAAGCGATGTTCGAACGCGTGAACGTCCGCTCCTGTTTGGCATTGTAATAATAGAGCCCGCCGACATATTCGAGAAATTGCCCAGTGGGCGAGGTCAGGCGAAGTTCCTGCGTAAAGGTGTCGCCAGTCTGCGGCCCGAAATCGTGGCTTTGTGCGATGCCGACATAAGGCGTTCCCAAAAAGTCGCCATCGCGAATCTCGTTGCTGTCATATTTGCGATACGATGTAATCGACGTGACCGTCGGGCCATCGAGTTCGACATCGGCCTGGAACGAAACCCCCCACGCCTTTTCGAGTGCCTGAGTCAGCAAATTCTGCCGGATGCGCCGTGACTGAACGCCGAGCAACGGCGGCAGTCCGGTCGAGGCGCGCGCGGTAAAATTGGCATAGACGCTATTGTCGGCATTGCGGGCAGGAGCGCCGATTACTTCTGCACAGCAATCGTCGTTCGATTTGCGCCAGTCGCCGATCAGCGTCAGCGTCACGGTATCGCTTGGCTTGGCCTCTACGATGCCGCGAAAACCATAGCGCTCATAACCATTGACCCGGCGACCCAATGTCTCGTTGCGGATGTTACCATCCCATTTCGAATAGAAGCCAGTTACTCGCGCACCGATTTTTTCAGATAAGGGTGCATCTACGCCGCCCCTCATGCGATATTCCTGCCCGTTACCGAAGAAGAATCCGCCCTCGAGCGAGGCACCGAAGGTGTCGCTCGGACGGCGGCTAACGATATTGATGACGCCTGCGCTGGCATTTTTACCAAACAGCGTGCCTTGCGGCCCGCGCAACACTTCAATGCGTTCGATGTCGACAAGGTCGCTGAACGCCTCACCCGAACGGGCAAGCACAACGCCGTCGAGGACAGTGCCGACCGATGGCTCGCCGCCGATCGAGAATGTGGTGGTGCCGACGCCGCGCAGATAAAGCGACTGGTTCAGCGCAGTGCCCGATTTGCGGAAGTTAAGGCTGGGGACAAGATATTGTGCGTTTTCGATGTTAACGCCGCCCTGGCGTTCCAGAGCTGCGCCAGAGACAACCGAAACCGCGACCGGAACATCCTGAATATTTTGGGAACGCTTTTGGGCGGTGACGATGATTTCGTTGTTCGCCGAATCGTCAACGGACTCGTCTTGCGCCATCGCTGGAGCACAAAAGCCCAGCGCCAATAGGCTGGCGCTTAGCGTCATAAGCTGTGTGAAATTTGGATTCTTAACGGTGTTACTGCGCATCCTGTGCCTCCCATTTTTTCCGACCGCTTATCTCAAGCTTTTTACTTGAGTTAATTCAAGTAAGAAAAACTTTAGCGGGTATCTTCGTTATTGCGGCGACGGTCTAACCAAATTGACTTGATATGTCTAGCGGTGTCATATAGCCCGATTATTTATGCGATACACTGTGGCAAGGATGCCATAGCGGCCAGTGTAACAGGGTCTGGAGGTATTTTGTCGATGGAATTGCAGCTGTATGCCGACGGCTTCGACATCGTACATGGTGATCGCTGTCTGATTGCGCATCGCACCGACGCGCCCGTCATCGCAATCGGAGTAGGCAACCCGGATATTCAGATGGTCCGCGGAAATTACAGCATTCACGACAAAGTGGCGGGTTATTGGGAACTAGACTGCTTTGCTAATGACAACGGCGCAATCCGGCTATGGAATAGCGGACGACCTGATACATTTTTGGCTATTAAATTTGAGAAGACGACCACGGGCGCTCGGTTGAAGGTGCGATCCACCGATCCGACAATAAACCGCTTTTGGTTGAAGATGCACCGAGACAAAGACGAGGCCTTCTGGGGCGGTGGCGAACAAATGTCCTATCTTGAGTTGAGCGGGCGACGCTTTCCGTTCTGGACATCGGAGCCTGGCGTTGGGCGCGACAATTCGACTGCGCTTACTCAAAAAATGAACGCAGAGGGACTGGCAGGAGGGGATTACTGGACGACCAATTATCCGCAGCCGACATGGCTGAGTTCCGCGCGTTATGCCGTGCATCTCGAGACAGCAGCATATTCAGTGCTCGATCTAACCGATCCGGGCCGCGTCGGTATCGAATGCTGGACCGCTGATCTGGATTTGGAGCTGTTCGACGCTACCTCACTGCCCGAGCTTGTAACCAAATTGTCAGACCGCTTCGGTCGCCAACCGCCTTTGCCCGAATGGGCAATATCAGGGGCGATTGTCGGCCTAAAGGACGGCGAAGCAGGTTTCGATCGTTTCGAAAAAATCGCCGCGTCGGGAGCAGCGATATCCGGGCTATGGTGCGAAGACTGGGTAGGCATTCGTCAGACCGGTTTTGGTAAAAGGCTTTTCTGGGACTGGAAATGGAACGCGGCACGCTATCCTGATCTACCAGACCAAATTGCGGCGCTGGCGGAACGCGGCATTCATTATCTCGGCTATGTGAACCCTTACCTCGCGGTCGATGGTGGTCTGTATGAGGAGGCGCAGGCGGCAAATTATTTGGCGCTGCGACAGGATGAAGACGAACCTTATGCTGTCGACTTCGGCGAGTTTGATGCAGCTGTGGTCGACTTTACCAACCCAGACGCCGCCGCATGGTTTTCTGAACGGATTATTGGTCAGGAAATGCTCGATTTCGGACTGTCTGGCTGGATGGCGGACTTCGGAGAATATCTGCCGACCGATGTGCGCCTGTTCGATGGGTCGGACCCAATGGAAGCACATAATCGCTGGCCGGTGCTTTGGGCAAAGGTCAATGCGGACGCGATTGCCTCGCGCGGAAAGACGGGGGAAGCAACATTCTTCATGCGCGCAGGCTTTTCCGGGGTGCAAAAATATTGTCCGCTCCTTTGGGCAGGAGACCAATGTGTCGATTTTACCCGGCACGATGGCATAAACACTGTCATAGCCGCCGCGCTGTCATCGGGATTGCTAGGAAACGCGTATCATCACAGCGATTTGGGCGGCTACACCAGCCTGCACGGTGTCGTGCGTACCGCGGAACTCATGCACCGTTGGATTGACCTCGCTGCTTTTGCGCCGGTCATGCGGAGCCACGAAGGCAATCGGCCTGCTGACAATTTGCAAATCGACAGCAGCCCCGAAATGCTCTCCCATTTTGCCCGGATGAGCCAGGTACACGCGCGACTAGCACCTTATGTCCGCGCCTTGTCGGACGAAGCGGTGGCGACAGGCCTGCCACTTCAACGCCCGATGTTTCTGCATCATGAAGACCCGGCCTATTACAATATTCAGGACCAGTATCTTTACGGGAAGGATATGGTCGTCGCTCCTGTTGTCGAAGAAGGCAAAGATGGGCGGCACGTGATCCTGCCCGATGGCGAATGGCTGCATCTGTGGTCCGGTGGCGCTTATGCCAAAGGCACTCACCAAATCGCCGCGCCACAGGGCGAGCCACCTATATTCACTCGCAAAGACAGCCCACATGCGGCGTTGTTTGCCTCCATCATGGCCGAATTCGGGGCATGAACACGCGGTCGAACATTCGCGACGTCGCCAAACTCGCGGGTGTTGCGGTAAAGACCGTGAGCCGCGTGCTTAACAACCATCCCTATGTCAGCGCCGCGACTAGGGCCAAAGTCGATGCCGCGATGGCTGAACTGCGCTTTTCGCCAAGCATCGCGGCGCGTATTTTGGCGGGTACAAAATCCGGGCAGGTCGCTTTAATCTATGATAACCACAGCCCGTATTACATGCACCAGATCATGCAAGGATGCTGGGACCGCTGCCACGAGGAGGGTATGCGTTTAATCGCTCAGCCGGTCGACGTCGCCGATCCCGATGTCGGCGAACAGGTGCGCGGTATGGTTCGGCAGACTCATGTCGATGGCGCGATATTATCCTCACCGGTGACCGATTGCTCTCCGGTATTAACCGCGCTGGAGGCGATGAACATCCCGTTCGTCCGCATATCTCCCGGGACAAACCACGCGTTGACCTCATCGGTGTTCATGGACGATACGCAAGCTGCCGACGATATGACGACGCATCTGATCAATATTGGCCACCGACGGATTGCGTTCATCAAAGGGCATCCCAACCATATGGCAAGCGCCGAACGGCAGGCGGGTTACGAACGCGCACTGGGGCGCGTTGGCATTTCGGTCGATCCCGATCTG
>JANMQN010000063.1:0-18748 GCA_031370535.1 Sphingomonadales bacterium
GCGCCATAAGGTGCGCCGCCGGTGACTTCATCGTTCTGCATCTGGCCAGCAAAGCCATAGTCGAGGCCGACTATAGTCATGCCGAAATGCATCAGGTTGGTGATAATAGAGAACAAAGTCATTTCCTGACCGCCATGCTGCGTTGCAGAAGCGGTGAAGGCCGCGCCGACCTTGCCGTTGAGTTCGCCCCGCATCCAAACGCCACCTGCCTGATCCCAGAAGCTCGCCATCTGGCTCGACATGCGGCCAAAGCGGGTGCCGGTACCGACAACGATGGCGTCATAATCCTTGAGCTCGTCGATAGTTGCAATCTCGGCCTTTTGGTCGAGCTTGAAATGCGCTGCTTGCGCGACTTCCCGCGGCGCGGTTTCCGGAACGCGGCGGATGGTGACATTCGCACCGACTTCGCGCGCGCCGTCGGCGATCGCTTCTGCCATCGTCTCGATGTGGCCGTAGCTGGAATAATAGAGAACAAGGACTTTGGTCATGGGAATTTCCTTTGTGGGAGAGGGGTGCCCCCTTCCGTTTACAGAAGGGGTTGGGGAAGATGTTATTGGGAGTCGACGAGGACGATTTCTGCATCCTCGACTGCAGTGATCGTAATCAGCCCTTCGCCGATCGCCACGCCATCGCGGGAATTAGCCCGCCGACCGTCAATTTCGACCGCGCCGGTTGCAGGCACCATATAGGCATGGCGCGTGGCGCCTACGTCGTAGCTCAGACTTTCGCCCGCCTTGATCGTTGCGCCGAGCACGCGAGCATCGGTGCGAATAGGAAGCGCGTCAGTGTCTTCGGCAAAACCGCTCGCCAATATCTGCCATGCGCCGGAACGGTCGCCTTTGGGGAAGGGCTTCGCGCCCCAGCTTGGCGACCCACCATTGCGGTTGGGTATGATCCAGATCTGGAAGATCGTCGTCGATTCATTCTCCAGATTATATTCGGCATGGCGAACGCCGCTGCCAGCACTCATTACCTGAACATCACCCGCCTCAGTGCGGCCTTCGTTGCCCATGTTGTCCTTGTGCGTAATCGCACCTGTCCGAACATAAGTGATGATTTCCATGTCGGCATGCGGGTGCGGCGGGAAGCCTGATTGCGGTGCAATGATGTCGTCGTTCCATACGCGGATCGCGCCCCAGCTCATCCTGGCGGGGTCGTAATAATCTGCGAAAGAGAAATGATGATGCGCATCGAGCCAGCCGTGATTGGCCGCGCCCAGGGATTCGAACGGACGGATTTCAATTTTGGTCTTGGTGTCGGTCATATCGTTCAATCCTTAAACAAGGTGGATTCCATGAAGTGTAGATACGCCGAACGATTAGGATTGAAATAGAAACGTTAGAAACATATTGTTTCCATATATGGCATTACCTGATTTCGAAGCTTGGAGCATTTTTGCCTGCGTGGTCGAGCATAAGAGCTTCACCGGCGCGGCAGTGGCGCTTGGGCTATCCAAAGCAACCGTATCTAAAGCGGTCACGCGACTTGAGGCACAGGTCGGCGCGCCGCTTTTTCATCGCACATCGCGCCGGCTGTCGCTAACCGAAAGCGGCGCAAAGCTGGTCGAACACGCTCGCGCGATTTTAGCAGAAGGCCAGGCTGCGGAGGAAGCTGCGCGCGACGAGGC
Source organism: Sphingomonadales bacterium (assembly GCA_031370535.1). GTDB lineage: Bacteria > Pseudomonadota > Alphaproteobacteria > Sphingomonadales > Sphingomonadaceae > Sphingorhabdus_B. The sequence goes on from JANMQN010000063.1 coordinate 1,628, forward strand.
ATCCGAACCCGTCGGCCTTGTCCGCCTCGCCATGCCGATGAGCTTCGGCCTCAAGCATGTGGGACCAGTCGTCGCCGAATTCCTGTGCGAATATCGCGGGATAAGCGTCGACATGCACTTGAGCGATGCCAAGGTCGACCTGATTGGGGAAGGCTTCGACATTGGTCTACGCATCGCGTCGCTGCCCGATAGTTCGTTACGCGCACGCAAGCTGCGCGATGTCAAAACTCACATCGTTGCTGCACCATCCTATCTCGAACGCATGGGCACCCCACGCCATCCTGCGGAACTCGGCGAGCATGAATGCCTGCGATATTCGCTGCTCACTACCCCCGAACTATGGCGCTTCACCAACGCCAAAGGCGAAGAAGCTGCTGTCCGCCCCCACGGCCGCCTGCGCGCGAACAATAGCGACGTGATGCTGTATAGTTTAAGGTCAGGTCACGGCATCGCGGTGGTTCCGGACTTCATCATTGATGCCGATTTGGTCTGCGGCGCAGTGGTGCCAATATTGCAGGATTGGCGACCACAGCCGGTTGCGCTGCATCTGGTAACGCCGCCGGGAACAATCAGACCAGCAAGAGTTACGGCATTGATTGAGTATCTGGTGGCGCGGTTGGGCTAGCGTCTAATCCGCATATGCCTTCACCAGATCATACATATAATCGCGCCCCACATAGACCGATCGGACCTCCATCCGTTCATTGAGGCCGTGGACGCCATTGCCGTCGGGATCGCCCCACATTCCTGGAATGCCATAAGTCGGGATTCCTACCGCCCCCAGAAATGTAGCGTCGGTATAGCCGTTCGCCATCGACGGTATAACCGGAATTCCTGGCCAATACTTTGCTGATAGCTTTTCCATCGGGCCAATGATCCTCGGGTCCAAAGTCGGCGCAGGCGGTGATGGGCGCGGCGGAGGCAGCGTCGTAACCGTTACGCCCGCATCGCCGATAATCCGCGCCAACTCTTGCCGTGTTTCTTCGATACTATGACCGGGAAAGATGCGGCAATTGATATTGGCCCCGGCGCGCTGTGGCAGAGCGTTCGCGGCATGGCCACCATCCAGCAGGGTCGCGACGCAGGTCGTGCGCAAATTGCTGTGCAGGAACCTATCCTTGTTTACGATTGCCTCGGCTTCCTTGTCATTCAGGTTCGCCGCCAGCTTAACCATCGCATATCCTGTTGCGTCGCCACGGCCTTTTCCCGCCTCGGCAAAATAGCGTCGTGTAACGTCGGTCATTTCGGCCGGGAATCCATACTCGTCGATCTTGGTGATCGCCCGCGATAATTGGTAAATTGCGTTATCGCGGACCGGCACCGAGCTATGGCCACCAGGGTTACGTGTTTCGAGACGGTAATTGGCAAAGGTCTTCTCGCCGACCTGAACCGACTGGCCAATGACCTTGCCTTTGCCGTCGCTATCTCCGCCGCCACCTTCGTTCAGCGCAAATTCGGCATCGATCAGGTCGCGCCGGTTATCCGCCAGCCATTGCGCCCCGTTAAATGCACCATTTGTTTCCTCTCCGCAGGTCAGGGCGAGTTTGACCGTGCGTTTGGGGTTATAGCCCTGCTGTTTGAAACGGATAAGCGTATCGACCCAAGTTGCCGCCTGCGCCTTATTGTCAGCAGTGCCGCGGCCATAGAAATAGCCGTTTTCCTCGACCATCACGAAAGGGTCACGCTCCCAATCGGCGCGCTTGGCTTCGACCACGTCGATGTGCGCGATAAGCAATAGCGGCTTGGCAGTCTTTGAAGTGCCAGGATATACTGCAACCAACCCTCCTTCCTTGGGATTTTCCGGGGTGGCAAACAGCGTCAACTGGCTGTCGTTAAATCCGGCTGTCTTCAACCGCGCTGCCATCCGTTCGGAGGCCAAAGTGCAGCTGCCTGACGACAATGTAGTGTTGATCTCTACCAGTTCCTTGTAAAGTTCACGGAACGCCAACTGGTCGGGACGCGGATTAGTCGCAGCCGACACGCTTGGCGCAATGAGGCTCGGAGCCAACAAAAGAAGTAACGATTTTATCATCTGGACGTTTCCCCCGTCGGAAATTTACACCAGTCTATGCGGAGGCGGAAAAAGGGCAATCGTTAAAATTGCGACGGTATCGGTGCAGAAAATCCGAGCCGCTTCAGTCAAATCTTCACTTTCTGTCTTTAGGGCAGCGTTTCGATGGCTGGAAGACGAAATTTTTTCGTCCGGTGAAATGACTCCTAAACCCGCAGAAACGAGTCATTTTTTATCTTAAACCTCCCTCGCGACTCGTTGGAATCGCTGCGTTAAGACGAAATTAACCTTTTCAGTTCATTTCCAATATGGTTAATGACAACCAATGACTGCATCGCAGGGGTGTGGATCGGTCGTTGGGTAGTTGCAAAACTAAGAGGGGTTTGCCCAATGCGTGTGCTTTTGATTGAAGACGAGCCTACCACCGCGAAAGCCATCGAAATGATGCTCGCGACCGAGGGATTCAATGTCTACACCACCGATCTGGGCGAAGAAGGCCTCGATCTGGGTAAGCTCTATGATTACGACATCATATTGCTCGACCTGAATTTGCCGGACATGCACGGCTATGATGTGCTGAAGAAGCTGCGCGTCGCCAAGGTACAGACGCCGGTGCTTATTCTCTCCGGCATTTCGGAAATGGACAGCAAGGTCCGCTCGTTCGGCTTCGGTGCCGACGACTATGTCACCAAGCCGTTCCACCGCGAAGAACTGGTCGCCCGCATCCATGCGGTTGTGCGCCGTTCGAAGGGTCACTCGCAGTCGGTCATTCGTACTGGCAAGCTATCGGTCAATCTCGATGCAAAGACCGTCGAAGTCGACGGCAGCCGCGTTCACCTGACCGGCAAGGAATATGCAATGCTGGAGCTGCTTTCGCTCCGCAAGGGCACCACTCTCACCAAGGAAATGTTCCTTAACCACCTCTATGGCGGCATGGACGAGCCAGAACTCAAGATTATCGACGTCTTCATCTGCAAGCTGCGCAAGAAATTATCGCTGGCATGCATGGGCGAGAACTACATCGAAACGGTCTGGGGCCGCGGCTATGTGCTGCGGGATCTGGACGATATGGAGCAACCGATGGTTGCCTGAATTCAACTGATTTCACACCCGAGTAAGTCGAAGGGCGCAGTCTGAGAAGGCTGCGCCCTTTTTCTTGGGTATTATTCAGTTTCGAGGTGGTAGACCTGCGAACGTGATGATGCTCTCCTTGCCCAAAGCATTCACTGCCGAAACGCCGACAAAATGGTCGTCGACGATAATGCCCTTAAGAATGTGCGATGTCGCTCCAGCGTCGTCAACCGCTACTACATCGGTCCAGTTCGGCTGATCCGCCTTGCGCAAATAGATGCGATACCCGGTTGCTCCCGTTACGGGAGCCCACTCAACCTTGGTATCCGAAGACACCGCGCCGCCCAATTTGGCCGACGCCGGCGCGGGCGAGGCTGAAGCCAGCGAGTTTGCTGTTGCGACGTTCAGGGCAGTGACTTTGGCTAGATAGTCGAAGTCCATCTTGTCGACAGTGTCGCCATATTCGATGCCGTTTTCGGTGCGCAAATCCTGATGCTGGTGGTTGTAATTCTCGACCCCCACGGTGAAACGGATGGCAGGAAGCCCAAGCTCAAGCGCGGGCAAATGGTCGCCGCCGCGCGCAAACCGGTCGGGGCGACGGACGCCAAAGGCATCCAAGCCGATTTTGGCCATTTCGGTTTCGGCTACCTTGTCGGCGTAGCGCATCAGGGCACGGCTTGGACCGTCATCCTCTCCACCGCTGCCGCGTCGGGCCATCTGGGCCGCGATGTCTTCGGAGGCACGAATGCCTTCACTGAAGACGCGGACGACATTGTCGACCTTGCGGCCATCCGTCCCAAGCGTTCCTCCGACGATGTCGTTGTTGAGCATCGCAGTCACCTTCCAGCCACGCTCTTTAGCGGTTTCGGCGAGCAGACGGCCGCCAAACAGCCCCTGTTCTTCACCAGACAATAAAGCAAAGACAATCGTCGCCTCGCCTTGTGGCTGCTTTGACATCAATCGCGCGGCTTCGATGACCAAAGCGCTGCCCGAGCCATCGTCATTCGCACCGGGGGCATCCTTGGTGAAGTCCATCACATCCGACACACGGCTATCGATGTGACCGGCGATGATGATGACATGATCCCAACCCATTTTGCCCGGCTTGACCGCAAGAACATTGACGATTTTCACGCCGCTAGGAACGCGCGGGCCGGACATGTTGCGTTCGAGCATTTCGGTAGTCAGGCAGTTTTTGCAGGCCTTAGAAATCTTTTCAAATTCTGACTTCGCCCATGCCCGCGCAGCACCAATGCCGCGTTTAGGGTCGGTGGCCGATGACAAAGTATGGCGCGTGCCGAAGCTGACTAGTTTCTCGACATCGGCCTTAAGCCGGGCTGGACTGGCTTCGTTCTGAGCGATTGACGGGGTCGCGACGGTGAGGGCAAACAGGCTTGCAATCAGAGGGAGTTTTTTCATCCCCGGTGGCTAACGCATCAAGTTTGCAAATACCAGCGTTCGCCGCCCTCTAATGCAAGAGCAGTCAATTTATCGGAAGCATAAGCGCCGGTATCGATACCTATCCGCGACCCGCGTTCTTCGACCTCATCGTAAATGGTGTGGCCATAAACCACGACCTTTTCGAGATCACCGCGCTGATCGACAAAATCCTCGCGAATCCAGCGCAGGTCGCTTGGTTTTTGTTCGGATAGCGGAACACCCGGGCGAATGCCGGCATGCACGAAGACATAGTCGCCGATCACGATCTGATCTTCGAAGTTCTCAATAAATTCAAGATGCTCTTGCGGGACTAACGTCGATAACCGCTCGGACAACTGTGCCATATCAAGCGTGATGTATTCAGCACGGGTGATCGGATAGGACAGCACCGTCGCCTCGCCGCCAATGCGCAGGAAGAAACGCGTAACTTTCGGGTCATTCTTGCGGCAGGCGCGGACAAAAACCTCTTCGTGATTACCCATCAGGAAACGCACATTTTTGCCCGCTGCCTTCAGCGCGATCGCGGCGTCGATAACGCCTGCGCTATCTTCGCCGCGGTCCATCAGGTCACCTAGAAAAATAATTTGAGTGTCCGCAGGCCCCCGCTCCGCATCGTCGGCCTCAATCTTGGCCAGCAATGTTTGCAGCAAGTCATTGCGCCCGTGGATGTCTCCAATGGCGTAAATGCGTTCATTATCAGGCACCCGCGCGTTATCGAGCGGGCGCGAAATAGCTGCTTTTTTGAAGAGGCGACCTAACATGGCTTGCGCCATATAGGCTTGGCCTGCCTGCTTTGAAAGGGCTAGCTTTCGACGGTAAACGTCAGACCGGCGTTTGCCTGCAACCTCTCAACCAGTGCCTCCCCCAACGCCGCACCTGGCGTAGTTACGCCGCCCGAACCGTCAATCTCGCATAAGGCAATGGCAGTTTCGGCGATCATCTTCGAGGTCGAACCATAGCCTGGGTCCTTGTCGCCCTTCACCGATAGCCGTGCGGTACGGCCGTCTGGATATTCGGCCACGAACAGCACATCATAAAAGCCCGTCTCACGTTCCTCCTTTGTCGGGCCTTCGCCGGGTTTGGGGTCATCCGCCCCGCCCATCATTGGCGTCGAGGCAACATGCTTCGCTATCGCTTCACCCTGTTCGCCGGAGCCGGTAAGCATCATTTCGTCATAAACAAAGTCCGCTCCGTATTTCTGGCAAAGCAGCGCGTTGGTGCGGTGGACATTCTTGGTGTTGATCGGCGCCATCACAAAATTGGTGGCCCAGCTGCCAAGACTTTCGTCATATTCCGGTTTGTTGCCGGGAGGCTGAGGTGGTCCTTCGAAGCCCCCTGCGAGACTGAACGGGTTGACCAGATAGCCGATGACTGCCGGATCTTTCGCCGCTGCCGCCATTGTCGCCTTCAAGCTAGCTGCGGTTCCGCCCGAAAATGTTCCCTTCATTGCGCGAACACGGCCTTTGACCCTCGGCGCTGGTGTGCCAAATTTTTCGACACAATGCTTTTGCAGCATCAGCACCCCGAGGTCGAAGGGAATTGAGTCAAATCCAGCCGAAAATACAATACGCGCGCCCGATGCCTTTGCTGATGCATTATGCTGGTCGATCTTCTGTCGCATCCATGCAGGCTCACCGCACAGGTCGGTATAGTCGGTACCGTTTGCGGCGCACGCCGCGACAAGCTCGTCGCCGTAAAGCTGATATGGCCCAACGGTTGTGAGCACGACTTTGGTCAGCTTGCACATCGCGTCAAGCGAAGCGGGATCTGAAGCATCGGCTACAACCAATGGCGTATCGGCAGGCGCGCCGATAAGATCACGAACCTCAGCAAGCTTTCCCGCGCTTCGGCCGGCCATCGCCCATTTCAGGCCCTGCTTTTCCTTCAGATATTCAGCAACTAGCCTTCCGGTGTACCCGGTGGCTCCGTACACAATGATATCAAATTCTCTGCCGTCGGCCATTGCATCCTCCCTGATTCTGTCAGTTCTTGATGCGCGGTGCGCGAGCCAATGTCAAAAGCGCCAGCGTCTTTTTTCCACGATCACAGGCTCTGAGCCGTCAACGGGAACTGGAACTCGCTCCACGCTTTCGCGACGGCGCCGTTCACGATAGGAATCGAAGCTCCAGCTTTTCTGGTCATAGGCGAACAGGCAAAGGAAACCGCCAGCGATCGCAATATTTTTGAATGCCATTGCAGCTTGAATAGGGTCGGCAGTCTCGCGGTGGAAGAGCAGTGCGGTAAGCAGGCAGAAGGCGGCAAATGCTAATGCGGTCAGACGCGTAAAGATACCAAACACAATCATTATCCCGCCGATAACTTCAAACAAGGCAACAGGTAGGGCGAGACCTGATGGCAGGCCAACGCTTGCCATATACGCACCAGTCCCGGAAATATCGGCCAGCTTCATTGCGCCCGATATAATGAATATCAGCGCGAGCATAACCCGGCCAATGAACGCGAATAAACCTGAAAACATGATGCTTCTCCTCAAACCCTGCAGCAAGAACCCGCACGAAGGCCGCGCGTTCCATCAGGCCGGATTAGAGTTGACTAAAGCTTGGGCAGGGTAACCCCGCGCTGGCCCATGTATTTACCTGCGCGGTCGGCGTAGCTTGTTTCGCAAGGCTGCTCGCCCTTCAAAAACAGAAACTGGCATGCGCCTTCATTGGCATATATTTTGGCAGGAAGCGGCGTGGTATTGGAAAATTCGAGCGTAACATGGCCCTCCCATCCGGGCTCCAGCGGGGTAACATTGACGATTATCCCGCACCGCGCATAGGTGCTTTTGCCGAGGCAGATTACGAGCACATCGCGCGGAACGCGAAAATATTCGACAGTCCGCGCCAAAGCAAAGCTATTGGGCGGGATGATGCAAACGTCGGTTTTGCGGTCGACGAAGCTTTTCGGGTCGAACTCCTTGGGGTCCACCACCGAACTATCGACATTGGTGAAAATTTTGAACTCGTCGGCAACGCGAGCGTCGTAGCCATAGGATGACAGCCCATAACTGATGCAACCATCGCGGCGCTGCGCCTCGACAAAGGGCTCAATCATGCCGGTTGCGTTGGCTTGCTCGCGGATCCACATGTCGGAAAGAATAGACATTTTATTCCCTTATTTGAGGCTTGCCGGGCCAAAGCCGTGCGGCAATAGCTGCGATAAAGTGTAGGTTTTAAAGCCGGTCGCGTGCGCGCAATAGACGGGAATGTCTATCTTGGTGAGATCCGCGACTTCCTTGATAATCTGACGGCAACGGCCACAGGGTGTGATGGGATCATCTGCTGTACCGACTTTGCCTTTGGGGCCGCCAGCGATGGCAATCGCACGGATTTGCAATAGCTTCCCGTCGCTGTTTGCCTTGGCGATGGCGACGGTTTCAGCGCATAATGTCATGCCGTAACTGGCGTTTTCAAAATTGCTGCCGCTGATGACCTCGCCATTATCAAGCAGTAATGCAGCCCCGACATGAAAGTTCGAATAAGGCGCATAGGCCGTTGCGGCTGCCTCGATTGCCGCCTGCACGAGATACTGAGTCACATCGTTCATTTGCGGAGCACAACCCAGCGAACCGGTCCTTCAACGCCGTCGATTTGGCGCGCGGTGTTTGCTGTCCACATCACCCACGGCCGTGCCGAATAATCTGGTAGTAACCAATCCCCCTCCAGCCAGACGGTCCGGTCAATTGCCTTGCTCACCTGATACTCCTTCTCGAACTCGGGCGTGAGTAGCAGGATCGCGGACGTGCCGCTATGCGCCTCTATCTGGTTCAGGAATGTGGCCAGTTCTGACAGAATGAGCGCGCGATTTGGCCGACTTTTGCAGGTTTCTGAAAAATCGAGCTGAACAGCCGGCGGCAGCGCGCGTTCGCTGCGCGGCACCGTGGTGATGAACAGCGTCGCTTGGTCGGATGCGAGGCGGCATATATCGAAATGGTGAAGCGCGCCGAAGCGGATACCAGCCTGCTGCACAGCTTCGAGGTTCGATTGAAATCGCGGATCGCGACCGCGCGCGCCTTCGACCGCGGTAATATACGCAAAGTCGACGCCCGTTGCGCCAAGCTCTGGCCATTCAGGTTTGCCATTTACGGCGCTGATGACAATGCCCTGCACTGGATATTCATCACGCGACGGCGCCCAAGCGACCACGTAGCTCCAGACGGTGTAAGCCGCGAGCAGCAATGCGAGCACAATGGCACCCAAACGGAAATATCCGCCTCTTCCCCCCGCCATGCTGCGTCCAAGCCCCCCCCGAATCAATATACGAGGGATGAACCCATAGATCACCTCGCCAAGGTTTGAACCTTTTTCATTTGGTTCGGTCAGTAAGCATCCGGTGCTCACGATACCCAAATAGGGTGCGTTCTTCACTGGTACACGCGAAACGCAACATGCCTCAATTTGGAACAAAGCCTTGTTTGACCGAGCATTTTACATGTCAGTCATTGGCGAAGCCTGAGAAAAAATGTTAAGATCTTCTTAACCACTTATCTCGGTTCTTACCGGGTCGGGTGACGTTTGAGGAGCAATTAACCATGAAAACCTTCCTATTTTCAGGCATTGCAGCGACCGCCATGCTGACAGCCGGGCCGGGCGCTGTCGCGAGCGACTCGTGGGCATCTGGCTCCACTTCCGCAGCGGATGCGATGCAGCTGACGGCAAACGGCCGCAAAGCTGGTGGCCAAATAGGAATGCCAGGCATGGGCATGCCAAAACCCACAAAACCGCATATGGGCGGAATGCTGCACATGGGCGGGATGAAGCCCGGCGGCCATCAGATCGCTTTTCATCCACGACCGGGCTTCCACGGTATTCCTCGCACCGACGTCTACCGCCGTCCGCACCGCGGCCTCATTCTACCGCGATATTGGGTGCAGCCGACCTTTTACGTCTCCAATTTCGGCAATTACGGCCTGAGCGCGCCATCGAACGGCTATTATTGGAGCCGCTATTATGACGACGCGGTTCTGACCGACAATCGCGGTTATGTGCAGGATTATCGCAGCGGCATTAACTGGGATAACAGTCCTGATCGCACCGGCGATTATCGCGAGCCTGAATACGGCCCGTCGATGCGCCCTGATGCGAATGCCTATAGCTGGAACGATAACGGAGACGTCGCGTTCGCTGCTCCTGATGGTTCGAGCTATAGCTATGATGGCGAATGGGATGGCGAATATGTCGACCCGCAAGCCCGTGTTTTCGAAGGCGAATGGGAGGGCCGCGTAACGCGCCATGACAGTGCAAAGGGTCAGGGGCATCCTGCGCCTGCGCCTCCTCATCATGCCGTGCCATTATCGGCACCGCAACATTCGGGAGCGCCCTATCCGGAGCCGGACTATGACGACGAGGACGGTGGTTATGACGTCCCTCGCGGATATGAAAATTACGAGCGCTGCCTGAAAAGCAACGGCCTGAAAGGTGCCGCAATCGGCGCGCTGTTGGGCGGCGTTGCTGGCAACCGCATTGCCGGTCGTGACAATCGTACCGGTGGCACGCTGGTAGGCGCGGGCATCGGCGGATTGCTCGGCGTTGCAGTTGAAAAGGCGAGCAGCAAGTGCAGCCATTATCGCCCTCGCACGCCGCGTCCTCATGCGGCCTATCCTTACCCCTATCCACAGCCAGGCTATGGCGCTGGATGGCAGGGCGGCTATTATTACTACCCGCAGCCGGTCGTGACGACCTTCACGATGTCGCCAGTTACGACGACTACGACGACTGTGACTGAAGAAGTCTATTATGAAACGGTCAAGACCCACCGCAAGCCAGCGGTGCGCAAGTGGAAGCCGAAACCCAAGCCACGCTGTGTCTGCCGATAGGTCACGACTGCAAAGATGATACGAAAAACCCCGCAATTTCGGCGGGGGTTTTTGTTGGGTTAGATTGTCATCTCTTCGAACGCTGGCTCAAACCGCTCCCAGCCATCTGGACCAAGCCGCTCCTGCGGCTGGTACCGTGCCTTGTACTGCATCCTCGCCGCACCCTCGACCCAATAGCCGAGATAGACATAAGGCAAGCCTGAAGCCTTGGCGCGCGTGATGTGGTCCATAATGATATAATTGCCCAGGCCAGCGCGGTTTTCAGCTTCCGGATCGTAGAAGCTGTAAATCATCGACAAGCCGTCAGCCTGCTGATCAGTCAGGCACGCCCCGACCAGTTCACCCAACCGGCCAAGGCGCCCCGGGGTGCGATATTCGACGACATGGCTACGCACCGGGGACTGCTCGACCATATCGGCATAATCCATGTCATCCATATTTGCCATGCCGCCTTCGGGATGGCGTTTGCCGAGATAGCGGCGCAGTAGGTCATATTGTTCGGACGTCGACCACGGCCGGCATGCGCTGACAACCAGGTCGGAGTTACGCCGAATGATGCGTCGTTGCGTCGCGTTCGGCTGGAATTCATCGGTCAGGACGCGCACCGAAACGCATGATTTACAATCGATGCAGCTCGGTCGGTATGCAACATTCTGGCTGCGGCGAAAGCCGATGCGGCCCAGCGCGTCGTTCAATTCATCGGCATGCGGGCCATTCAGTTCGGTGAAAACCTTACGCTCGGTCTTGCCAGGCAGATAAGGGCATGGCCCTGGATTAGTGACAAAAAAGCGTGGAAACCGAACTGGTGCGCTCATCGATTATCCGTCCCGAAGACCAAAGTGTTGTTGATTTGTTTACCTCGTATGCACCTGTGATTCAGCCATGAAAAGAGCATTTACCATGAAAATTGGGGACAGCGATTCACTTATTCAGTTCGACCCGTTCGACCTTGTATCCCGCATTATTCAGGCCATCGACAAGACCCTGTAATTGTTCGGCATCTCGCGCTTCGCATTCGATATCGGTAATGAGGCCTTTGGCAGGTAGCGTCGTAAAAATTCGCTGGTGATAGATTTCGATGATGTTGACGTTGTGCTCGTTGAACAAACGCATCACCTTATACAGAGCACCGGGGCGGTCCTGCAGCGTCAGCCGCAAACGTGCCAGCCTTCCGGAGCGTGCGAGGTCACGCAAAAGAACATTGGCGAGCAGGCGCGTGTCGATATTGCCGCCGCACAACACGATACCAACATTTTTCCCAGCAAAAATCTCCGGGTTGGCCATCACTGCCGCGAGACCGGCTGCGCCTGCGCCTTCGACCACCGTCTTTTCGATCTGCAGCAGCAGGCTGACCGCGCTTTCAAGTTGCGCCTCGCTGACCAGCACGATGTCATCCACCAAACCCCGAATGACTTCGCTGGTAAAGCTACCCGGCACCTTGACCGCGATGCCCTCGGCTAATGTATCGCCTTCGCAGGGCAGTTGCTGGTTTTTGAGGAGCGCGTACATCGAAGGGTAAAGCTCGGCTTGCACTCCGATAAGACCGATATCGGGCTTCAATGCGCGTGCCGCAGTTCCCATCCCCGACAGCAAACCGCCGCCGCCAATGGGCACGACGAGCATGTCGAGCGAAGGGATGCTCTCGAGCATTTCAAGCGCGACAGTCCCCTGCCCTGCGGCGACATCGGGATCGTCAAACGGATGAACAAATGTGAGGCCCTGCTCGGCTTCCAGCAAGCGCGCATGTTTATAGGCATCGTCAAAACTCTCGCCGTGCAACACGACATTGCCGCCAACACTTTCGGTTTGCATAACCTTCACCGTCGGGGTCGGTACCGGCATGACGATGGTGACAGGAATACCAAGCCGCGTGCCGTGATAGCTCAGCCCCTGCGCGTGGTTGCCTGCCGACGCGGCGATCACACCCTTTGCGCGCTGCACGTCTGTCAGTAGCAGTAACGCGTTCAACGCGCCGCGTTCCTTATAGGCTGCGGTAAATTGGAGGTTCTCGAATTTCAGATAAATATTCGCTCCCGTCAGTTTTGACAATGTCTGGCTGTGCAGGGTTGGCGTCTCGACGATGGAATCGCGGATACGCGCATGCGCGGCGCGGACGTGGTCAAGGGTCAAAAGGTCGCTCATAGCGCGCGGCCCTATCCTATCTGGCGCGAAGTGAAAACACCCATTAAGGCGAAGCCATGACAAGAATTGCTTTCATCGGTTTGGGCGTCATGGGCGGCCCTATTGCTCGGCATCTAAAACAAGCAGGGCATGAGTTGACAGTTTACAACCGCTCTCGTGCAAAAGCCGAAGCGTGGTTGGAAGCGCATGGCGGCACGCTGGCGAGTTCGCCTGCCGAGGCGGCGAATGATGCCGAGGTTGTCATTAGCTGTGTCGGCACTGACGATGATCTCGCCGGGGTAACGCTTGGTCGCGACGGAGCATTTGCCGCGATGGCAAAGGGCAGCCTCTACATCGACCATACGACCGTATCAGCCCGCATAGCGCGCCAACTAGGGGTCGAGGCTAAATCACGCGGGCTTCTCGTCGTGGATGCGCCTCTGACCGGCGGGCAAATCGGCGCTGAGAATGGCACCCTATCTATTATGTGCGGCGGTAGTGAAGCGTCGATGGATGCTGCCCGCCCGATCATGGAACCCTATTCCAAACGCATCGTCCATGTGGGCGGCCCTGGTACGGGACAAACGACGAAGATGTGCAACCAAATCGCCTTTGCTGGGGTCATCCAATCGCTGTCCGAAGCCTTGCGCTTTGCCCAATCGGCGGAACTTGATGTTGAGAAAGTCTATGAGGCGATTTCCGGCGGCGCGGCACAGAGTTGGCAAATGGACAATCGCTGGGCGACGATGGCAGAGGACAAGTTCGATTTCGGTTTTGCCGTCGACTGGATGCGTAAGGATTTGGGGCTGGCGTTTGAGGAAGCCCGCGGGCTCGGCGCAACATTGCCGATTACGGCGCTTATCGACCAATTTTATTCCGACATACAGCAGATGGGTGGCGGACGCCTCGACACCAGCGCTATTGTGAAAAGGTTGCCTAAAGGATGAAGAAGTTAATCGCTCTGGCCCTGTTGGCAACAGCCGCGCCCGCATTTGCCGACGGGCTTGTAGAAAATGTCAATGGCATCACGCTCGACAACGACGGCAAGGTTATCCGCTTCAACGCGATGCTGGTCGGCAAGGACGGCAAAGTCACCGAACTGCTTACCAAGAAGGACAAACTGCCCAAGCAGCTCGATTTCCGCCATGATGGGCGCGGTGCGACGATGTTGCCCGGGCTGATCGACGCGCATGGTCATGTCATGGGGCTCGGCTTCCAACAGCTAACGCTGGATCTGTCGGCCACCAACAGCTTGGCCGAAGCGCAAACAGCAATCCGCGATTATGCAGCAAAGAACCCCGATCGCCGCTGGATTATCGGCCGAGGGTGGAACCAGGAAAAATGGGGTCTGGGCCGATTCCCGACCGCCGCCGACCTAGACGCAGCTGTTGCCGATCGTCCGGTCTGGCTTGAACGCGTTGATGGACATGCAGGGTGGGCCAATAGCCGCGCGATGCAGATTGCCGGCGTAACGGCGGCTTCGAAATCTCCTGCCGGTGGGCGAATTGAACTGGCGGCGGGAAAGCCGAGCGGTATTTTCGTTGACGCAGCGTCAGAACTGGTCGGGAAGTTCGTGCCCCCGCCCAAGCCACTCGAACGCGACATCGCGCTAGGCGAAGCGCAGAAAAAGCTGCTTTCTCAAGGTATCACGGCCATCGCCGATATGGGCACCACGATTGACGACTGGCAAAGCTATCGCCGCGCGGGTGACGCTGGTTGGCTGTCGATGCGAATTTTCAGTTATGCCGCTGGTATCGAGAACATGGTGATGATCGCGGGACCGAAGCCCACACCCTGGCTTTATGACGATAAACTTCGTTTGGGCGGGGTTAAGCTGTATCTTGACGGAGCACTAGGTAGCCGCGGAGCGTGGCTCAAGAAACCTTATGCCGACGCTCCCGGCCAGACCGGCCTGCAATTCCTTGCTAGCGCCGAAATCCGCAACTTGATGGTGCGCGCATCGATGGACGGGTTCCAGACTGCCGTTCATGCCATCGGCGATGCGGCAAATGCCGAAGTCATCAGCGCGGTTGAAGAACTGTCCGAAGCCTATAAGGATGACCGCCGCTGGCGGATTGAACATGTGCAGATTGTCGATCCAATCGACCTGCAAAAGCTCGGCAAGCATGGTATTATTTCGTCGATGCAGCCGGTCCACCAGACATCCGACCGGACAATGGCCGAGGCGCGGCTTGGGCCGGAGCGATTGAAGGGCGCTTATGCGTGGCAGTCGATCGCCAGGGCGGGCGGCAAGCTCGCTTTCGGTTCGGACGTTCCGGTTGAGTCCGCCGACCCCTTCGCTGGTCTTGCGACCGCAATGACGCGCGAGGATGCGGCGGGTCAGCCTTTTGGCGGCTGGCGACCTGAAGAACGGGTTAGCCGCGAACAGGCGCTCGCGGGATTCACAACAGGCGCAGCTTATGCGGCGTTCGCCGAAACAAAAGTTGGTTCGTTGACCCCCGGTCATCATGCCGATTTCATACTCATCGACGTCGACCCGCTGCTTGCGTCGCCGTCTGAATTGCGTAAGGCAGTGGTCAAGGAAACATGGGTGGGTGGCCGCCCCGTTTACAAAAATGCTGCAGCAGCTGTGGCAGAAAACAAAAAAGATGGAGAGGCACGATAATGGCACGCGCATGGACATTGGCTAGCCGCCCTACAGGGCTTCCGAACGACAGCAATTTTGCGATGATCGAGACGCCCGACGCGCCGCTGGCCGATGGCGAGTATCGCGTGGCCAACAGCTGGCTGTCGGTTGACCCCTATATGCGCGGACGGATGAACGACGCCAAAAGCTATGCCGACCCGTTTGCGCTAGGCGAGCCGATGACCGGTGGTGCGGTCGGTGCGGTAACCGAGAGCAACAACCCCGATTTCCCTGTCGGCTCAAAGGTGCTGCACATGGGTGGCTGGCGCGATAGTGCGGTGTTGGGCGGTAGCAAAACGCCACCAGCCGGGATGCCTCCTGCAAAGTTGCCCGACCTTGGCGTTCCCGACCAACATTGGCTCAGCATCATGGGCATGCCCGGCGGTACTGCATGGTTTGGCCTGCTCAACGTCGCCAACGCGAAGCCCGGTGAAGTCGTTTTCGTATCGGCTGCAGCGGGCGCGGTTGGCTCGACTGTCACGCAAATCGCCAAGGCAAAGGGCATGAAAGTCATCGGTTCGGCTGGCGGGGCGGACAAATGCGCGTGGGTCAAGGAACTGGGCGCTGACGCAGTGATCGATTACAAGTCAGGCAAAGTGCTACCGCAATTGATGGCTGCGCTCAAAGAAATGGGCGAAACTGGTATTGACGTTTATTTCGACAATGTCGGCGGCGAACATTTCGATGCGGCGCTTGCGACATCGAAAGAATGGGCACGGTTTGCGATCTGCGGGATGATCGACGTCTATAACGACTTCAAGGCGCAACCGATGCAATATCTGCCGATGATCATTGGCAAGCGCGTCACCATCAAGGGTTTCCTTTATCCAGATTTTTATGCGCAGGTCCCGGAATTCAACACAGACATGGCAGGCCTGATTACATCTGGCGCAGTCAAGGGGCGCGAGACAGTGAAGGAAGGGCTCGAAAAAACGCCCGAAGCATTCATCGGGCTGTTTATTGGAGAAAACACCGGAAAGATGCTCGTCAAAATATGAGTGAAGCGCCGGTTGGGAAAGTCGTGTCGCTCTCCCGATCGGCGGCGCATGGCTTTTGCAAAGAAGTCTTCGATAGTCTGACGCTAATGGCAGGCGAAGGTGCCTTGGGCGATGCGCATCGTAGCGTCACCGTAAAGCACCGCTCACGCGTCGCGGCAAACCCGTCTCAGCCCAATTTACGACAGGTTCACCCGATTCATTCAGAGTTGCTCGATGAGTTCGCTGGAAAGGGCTTTGCCGTCAAACCCGGGGATTTCGGCCACAATATCTTAACCGCGGGAATCGATTTCCTAAACCTACCCAGAGAGTCGATTTTAAAAATTGGTGAGACTCGGCTGCGCGTCACCGGTCTGCGTAACCCGTGCAAGCAGCTCAACGACTTCGCGTCTGGATTGATGAGCGCCATGCTCGATCATGCAGCTGACGTCAGCCTCATCCGGAAAGCCGGCGTCATGGCAGTTGTGGAACGGGGCGCAACCATCAAAGTGGGCGACCCGGTGTTTTTTGAATTGCCAGCGCCTCCACGATTTCATCTCTCTCCAGTCCAACCGGCCATGACCGATTAACCTTTACACTCTTTTTTGCTGCGCAGCATTTTCCTGCCTCAACACGATAAAAGCAACGATCAACCCTAAGAATTCCGTAAGGTCAATCTCGCGATTGTTGCACAATAGCATCACTGCAGAAATTTCAAGGGATTCCGCGCTTTACAGCGATGACATTCGTATGCGCTTGAGATAGGTTGTTACAAAATAATGTCAAACTAGGAGAGTAGATGATGTCGGGACGTGACAAGACCTTTAGCCACGCACTAAAATTTTCTGCTGCGTGTATCGCGCTGGCTATGCCAACGCTGTCTTATGCGCAGGAAGAGCCGCAGGCAGAAGAAGCAACGCAAGACGATGAGATCGTCGTTACCGCGCATGGCCGTACTCAGTTGCTGTCGGATGTGCCGGTTGCGATGTCCGCAGTCACGGCCGAGACGCTCCCGAACCGTGGTGCGAAGGCCCTCCGC
>JANMQN010000150.1:0-33075 GCA_031370535.1 Sphingomonadales bacterium
CATTGTCAAGCCATTGGTGTCTAAAGGCTGAACGGATCCCTGATGCGTTAGTCCAAGCCGTCTGGGAATGCCTACATCGCATTGACTATATGTTATCCGCCAGCTTTTTGAGAGCGCATGAGTCCAAGTGAATAGTCCTGGAGCATATAGGCCCGTTAAACAAGGAAGGTCTGCACCAAAGACATTGTAAGCGTTACCGAATCTGGCGATAACTGCGCATGCGATGATCGGTAAGGTCATGAAAATTGCATCGCCGGCGCAAAATATAATTTGATGTGCTCTGCGTGGTTCAAAGGAATAAAGGGAGCTATGCTGACGTGACAGCAATTGCGGATGAACGCAGAAAGAGGATATTTGTCGTCGGAGCCACCGGTACCATCGGCAAAGCCACGGTGCGAGAGCTGGCGCGTCGAGGTCATCATGTTACATGTTTTGTCCGCGCACGCCCTGCCCAATCACATTCCGGACCAGCGTCAGATTTGGAGAATCCCAAAGGCGTCCAATTGCGCTATGGCGACGTCACCAAACCAGCATCGCTTGCGGAAAACGGTTTTCGGGGCGAGCGATTTGATGTTCTGCTGTCCTGCATGGCTTCACGCAGCGGCGATCCCGAAGATTCATGGCGCATCGACTATCAGGCGCATGTGGACGTTCTGGCCGTAGCCCGGGCGGCGGGTGTGACGCATATGGTTTTGTTATCTGCAATCTGCGTTCAAAAGCCGCTTCTGGCTTTTCAGCATGCAAAACTTGCTTTTGAAAAGGCGCTGATCGAATCTGGGATATCCTATTCTATCGTACGACCCACGGCTTTCTTCAAATCGCTTTCAGGACAAGTGGAGCGGGTGCAAACGGGTAAGCCGTTTCTGGTATTTGGCAATGGCGAGCTGACTGCTTGCAAACCAATCAGCAATGATGATCTGGGCTCGTATCTCGCGGACTGTGTGCTCGATAACAGATTGCACAATCGCATTTTGCCGATCGGTGGCCCGGGCACTGCCATTACACCAAGACAGCAGGGTGAGATATTGTTCTCGCTGCTGGGGCGCACGCCCCGGTTCAGGCATGTTCCGGTGCGCATGCTGGACGTCGTCATCGGCGCGTTGGCCTTGGCAGGTCGGTTTGTCCCGACTGCCGCTAAGAAATCGGAACTGGCACGGATCGGTCGCTATTATGCAACCGAATCGATGCTGGTTTGGAACCCGGTCACGAATGCTTACGACGCGGCCGATACGCCCTCAACAGGCAAACAAACATTAGAGGATCACTATCGCAAGATTATAGCAGGCGAGCTTGCCACGGACTTGGGTGACCATTCGGTCTTCTGACCATAACCCATGCTGCGAAGCTATAGACATTCCAGCATTATTCACGGATAAAAAGCCATGAGCTTTACCGAGCATCCGCTACGCCGATGGGCTGTGGACGAAATGCGCTTGCGCCGTTTCGCGCCAGTGAGCCGCAACTGCGAAATTTATCAGGTGGTTCGCCTGATCGAACAAGATCAGCGAAGCGATGAGGATCTTTGGCTAATAAACGACAAGCCAAGTTTCGATGACTGGAGCCTCGCAGCGCGACATGGGTTGGGGCAAACCAATTCGGGAATATATTTTCTTTGGGAACGACACACCGAAGCGAGCACGTTAACACTCATTTTCCCCAATGAAACGCCCGATGCAGTGCGGAATCCATATATACAGTGGTTGGAACAATGGCCCGGCGGCGTGGTGCGCGCGACGCACATTCAGGTCATCCCCGATGATAGCGATATCGATGCCGATCTCGAAAAAATGGAGATATCAACGCACGAAATGGTCTGCTGCGACATTAATGCCGACCTGCGTATCTGGTCCGACTTTAGCATCCATTCCGACGGCTATGGCCGTCTGATTGTTACTGCGGGAAATGTGGGCGATGGCGAGCGTGGCAGAATAATTCAGCGGATGCAGGAACTGGGTAACTACCGAAATTTGGCACTGCTCGGCTTCCCAACCGTTCAAAAATACGGGCCGGAAGTTGACAATCTTGAACTGAAATTATCCGAGCACGCGCAGCAGGTGGCGAGTGCAAACGAAGACGATGAAACTTTACTCAACGAACTAGCCAATATTTCATCCCAACTCGAGCTAATCAGGTCAGCTACGGGCTTCAGGCTGAGCGCGACAGCGGCTTATGCGGAGGTAGCCGCCGACCGACTGGCTTCGCTTAACGTGAAGCCTGTAGCCAATTTTCAAAGCTTGACCGATTTTACCGAACGGCGGCTGGTACCTGCTTCGCGGACCTGCTCCGTATTTCGAACCCGGCTGGACCACATCGCTGAGCGTATTTCGGGGGTAATGCACACGCTGGATGTGCGTATCGACAGTCGAATCAAGGCGCAAAATTTAAGCCTGATGCAGTCAATGGAGCGCTCGACGCAACTGCAGCTGAGACTTCAGACGTTGGTAGAGGGCTTGTCTGTTATCGCGGCAGCTTATTACCTGGTTGGTTTGATTGCATATATGACCAAAGGCGTGGCCGCATTGTCAACGGGAGCGCAGTCGGAGATATTCATCGGTGCGGTTACCGTGCCGGTAATCTTGTTAATCTATCTGTTGGTTAACCGATTAAGGCACAAGGTTTTGAAAGAATCAGGCGAGGGAAATGCCCGTATTGCAGAACAATAGCGGTGACGCATATTCAGCTTTCAATCGCGAATAAACTGCGTTACCTTTGGTTCGAGTGGAGTACGCAAAACATTGACTATGCTGTCAATTTAAACGGGATAGGAGAGAAAATGGTCAAGACAAGAACATTAGCTGGCGTTGTGGCGCTATCGGCATTGATAGCTGCCTGTTCGGGCGGTTCGGAAACCAAAGAACCGGAAAAGACAGCAGAAGCGGCAGCGCCTGCGGCGGCCCCCGCAGCAGCGCCAGTAGCAGCACCGGCACCAGCAGCTGCCGCAGCACCGGCGGCGACTGATGTCACAACTTTGGACGGCAAGACTTTCGCAAGCATGACAGGCAATGCTGCAGCCGGTAAGGCAGTCTTTGCACAATGCCGCACTTGCCATGTGACAGATGCGGGCGTGAATAAAACGGGGCCGTCGCTTGCTGGAATTATCGGTCGTAAGTCGGGTTCGGTTCCGGGCTTCGCTTACTCACCTGCCAATGCAAGCAGCGGCGTGGTCTGGACGAAAGAAAAACTGTTCCAGTATTTGGAAAAGCCACAGCGCGTAATTCCAAAAACCAAAATGATTTTTGCAGGCTTACCCGACGCACAGAAGCGGGCAGATGTCATCGCGTATCTCGAAAATCCGAGCTGATAAGCAGGAAAATATTCAATAAAAAGGCCGGGTTGAACCCGGCCTTTTTTATTTCAGTACCGTAATTTAAGCCGCCATTTCCCTGCGGGCCAGTTCACATTGCGACCAGATTTCGCTCAGCGCGCGTAGCAATTTGTCGATGTCATGATCGCTATGCACCGGCGACGGCGTTATACGCAGGCGCTCGGTTCCCCGCGGCACAGTAGGATAGTTGATCGGCTGCACATAGATGCCGTGATTATCCATCAACCAGTCGCTGATAAACTTGCACTTATGGGCGTCACCCACCATCACCGGAATGATATGACTGGGGTTCGGGATGTGCGGAATGCCCATCCGGTCCAGAGCACCACGCACTTTAGCAACACGGTCCTGATGCCGTTCGCGCTCGATCTGGCTGTCTTTCAAATGCCTGATGCTTGCGCAAGCCCCCGCAGCGACGGCAGGCGGAAGCGCGGTGGAAAAGATGAAACCGCTGGCAAAGGTGCGGACGAAATCGCACAGGTCGCGTGAGGCGGCGATATAGCCGCCCATCACACCATAAGCCTTGCCAAGCGTGCCTTCGATCACAGTAATCCGGTCCATCAGCCCTTCGCGCTCGGCAACTCCCCCGCCGCGCGGTCCATAGAGACCGACAGCGTGAACCTCGTCGATATAGCTCATCGCATTATGCTGCTCACACACATCGAGAATCTCGGCAATGGGGGCAATATCGCCATCCATTGAATAAACGCTTTCAAAAGCAACCAACTTTGCACGATTGGGGTCAAGGTCAGCCAGCTTGCGGTCCAGATCTTCGGGCGAGTTATGCTCGAACACCATGCGTTCGGCGCGGCTGTGACGGATACCTTCGATCATAGAGGCATGGTTGAGTGCATCCGACAAGACCATGCAGTTGGGAATCTTCGCAGCCAATGTCCCAAGCGCTGCCCAGTTCGAGACATAGCCGGACGTAAACAGCAGTGCATCTTCCTTGTGATGCAGATCCGCCAACTCACTTTCGAGCAAGACATGATGGTGATTGGTGCCGGAGATATTACGTGTCCCTCCGGCACCTGCCCCACACTCGTCGATTACGCGATGCATTGCGTCCAGAACTTTGGGATGCTGCCCCATGCCAAGATAGTCGTTCGAGCACCAAACAGTTACCTCAGTCGTGCCGCCATCCACATAACGCGTCGCATGCGGGAACGAACCGGCCTTTCGTTCAATCTCGGTAAAGACACGGTAGCGTCCTTCTTCGCGGACAGCGGCCAGCTCATTGCCGAAAAATGCCTCGTAATCCATGCCCTCACTCCCTCTTCAATATTCTATTTTCTTGTTTTTCGCTTCCAATGCCCAGTTCCACAATGCGGAGTCGCGGAACGGAATGGCAAGGAATAAATGTTCGAGCGCCGCCAGCATGCAAAGGCAGCATAAGAGGCTTGCCTGCACCGCTTCGTTCGGTTGGTTTGCGTTAAAAGCAGCATTTGCAAAATATGCGCCCAGCCCGACGATGGCGATCGTCGACAGCAAAAGCATAGGTTGCAAGCGCTTGGGCCCGAAATAGCTTTTCAGATAGCCCAGGTGCAGCGGCAGCAATTCATCACTCATGTTGGGAACGCCCCAATAGATATTGAGTTTTGAGGACAGCCGGAAAATCATTAGAAGCGCAAAGGTATATGCACCTGTCGGGTTGGTGGTGACTGCGCTCAGCGACAACAGCAACGCCGCCGTCATGGCCAATGCAATTTCATGATGGATCAGTGCCATCGTCGCGAGCGAAAATCGTTGCCAGCCGCGAGCATCGGGCGGACAGACCTCGCGGTGCGACCCGGCCACTGCACCGGTCAGGAAACTGATTTCATGCCAGCTCCAGATCAGCAGCCCACCGACAAAGGAAGCATAGGCTGCCCAGACCGCAGTCGAGTGGCTAGTGAGCGCGAGCAGCGCCAGACCTAAAGACGCGCAGGTCCCTGCAATTATAACGGCGCGGCCAAATGACTGGCGCAGCCGGTGGTTGATCATCGCAACCAGCCCGGTGCTGACGAACCAGAGCACGATCACCACCGCAAAGGGTAAAACAAGGCTGGCGCCTGTTACCATGCTGGCGAAAGCCTGATCTGGCTTGGCAGTTCGTTGGCACGGGGTTTCATGAAATACATGCGCGCGAACGAGAATCCAGCCTTAGCCATATATTTGGCGCGGCCAGTGGCTCCTGCGATTCCACCACGAGCTTTTGCGGTTTCAATGCCGACCGACGCGAGCCGCAATTCTTCCATAGCCTTACGGAAGCGGAGGTCATCGGTATCGAGCTCTACCGGGAAGACCTGCTTGCTGATTTCCGTGCAGATAGAGAAAACCTCATACCCATATTCAGCTGGGTGCACACCAAGGGCTTTATGAAACACTGGGCGATTATGATCGCGCACATACATCGTTGCGTAGACCGACAGGAGGAAGAAGCGGATCCACAACTTGTTTGCCCCCTGCAACAATTTGGGGTCTGCACGCATCAAAAGAGCGAATGCCTCGCCATGGCGGAACTCGTCATTGCACCATTCTTCAAACCAGTCGAATATCGGATGGAACTTATTTTGCGGGTTCCGCGCCAGATGGCGGAAGATCGTTATGTAGCGCGCATAACCAATTTTCTCCGACAGATAGACCGCATAAAAAATGAACTTTGGTTTGAAGAAGGTATATTTCTTGGTCTTGGTGAGAAAGCTGAGGTCGATGCCAATGCCCGAACCTTTGAGCGTTTCGTTTATGAATCCGGCATGGCGGCTTTCATCACGGGCGAGCAGCCGGAAAAGGCGCTTCATGTCAGGATTCTTGGTCCGCTTTGCAATTTCCGCGTAGAGGATACAGCCCGAGAATTCCGAGGTCAGCGAGCTTGCCAGAAAATCGATAAACTCCGCCTGTAGCTCTGGTTCTAAGCCTTCGATAACGCCGTCGAACGCATCGGTTTTCTTAAAGTGCCTTTTGTTGGGATCGCCCTCCATCTCCTCCATCAGACCTTCCCACTCGCTGCGAACGAGAGATACGTCGAGACTATCCATCGCATCGAAATCGGTGGTGTAGAAACGCGGGGTCAAAACCGTATCCTGCCGCGCGATCGCCATCGTATCATGCGCGCTGGCCAATGGTCGGGTGATTTTGGTATGGGCGTTCATTATAGCCTCCCGGGCGTGAAACTGACTTCGTACAATTCCGTTATTTCAAAGTTGCTCGCGAATTTCGTCCATGCGCGACGGAAAGCGCCAGCACGTTGCACGGTCGCGTTGCGATGGAACACCACGCTTTCGCCGAATGCGACCCTGATGGGATCGCCATGTACCCTAACACGGTCGCCCGGATGGATTTGGATATCACCGTCGAGTTCGACATGAGCATGAAAATGCTCCGCGCTTTGTTCGACTTCGATCCGGCATGGCGTGTCGAACATTTCAGTAGACAACAGCCGGGTCATGTAATCGGCTCCTTGAGCATTTCTGCAAAAACCTTGGTATGGTCGGCTCCAAATCCGTATATCTCGGCTTCGCTGGCTGTTTGGGGATCACTCAGCGACAGTGCACCATTGTCCCACAAAGTAAGCTTGAATGGTGGCTCTGCGCTTATGCCTTGGGCGATACGCCTTTTGGCCATGCGGCGGACCGTCGCACGGAAGAACCCACCTTGGCCAAATCCTATAATCTTTACCGTTTCGCCAGTAACTGCATCGCTCACCACGACCGCACCGTCTTCCCTGTCGGCAAAGCGAAGCTCACGCACCTGAGCCGCCTTAACATTCTCTGCGGCGCGCGATGCCGTGGGGTCGGCAGTATGCGGTATCAAACCCAGCCTGGTTGCCCCCGTCACCGCCATCGTGAACAGAAGCACCGCCGCCACGCCGATCAGCGCTCCGCGTGGGACCGAAGGATCATGATGCACTGCATGGCTCATGCCGGTACTCCCATCAAAGGAATGTCGCCTGTACGTTGCCTGACTTCGATAGGGGCAACAGCCTGCACCTTCTGCGTAGCCTTGAACAGCATTGCCGCAACGTTGCGGGCATCGGGAATCGCGCGCAACATTGGTTGTGGGCGAACAAACCGCATCGAACGTGCATGTGGCCACAGCATGACATAGCCGAGGCGCGGCATCCCTTTGAGGTCGAGGACAATGTTGCCATGCCCGTCGGCGAGCATCTTCAGATTGGCTGACTCAATTTCCGACAATGGCAGGTTGATACATTTGTTGAGCGCCACGCCGATACGCAAAACGAGGCGTTTGTTGGTCAGGGTGTAGACTGTCGTCCGGCCAACACCCCAGGCAAATAATGTGAATAGCGCAACGACAATGGCACCGAGGATGGACACAGCAACTGCTGTATTTATATCGCCTCTGGAAAGCGCCCAGATGACTATTGCAGCGAAATAGGCAGCGGAGAGACGGATGTGGAGCGCGGCCTTTACCAGATATTTCCAGTCCGGCCCCGATTGCCATAAGACATGTTCATCATCGGGCAGCGCGCCGGGTAGGCCGCGGACCGGTTCATGGTAATATTCGCTCATATCAGCGGCTCCTGACGGGCGCGGTTGGCATAGAGATAGCCGCCGCCAAAATAGGCAACGATCCGCTCTTCCTCGTAAAAGGTGATCTGACCCGGCGTCATGGGCACTGGTGCGGCGGCAAAGTCGGCGGCGTTAATTGCGTCAATTTCGACTTCGCGCTTTTTGCCTTTAACTTTCGACATACCCATTGGTGCGAGAACTCTGTTGGTGCCGGTATCGATTTCAAGATAGCGGATCACATGCTCGGCGCGATCGACCCATAAGTCAGTGACGGTTCCGGCAACTGCTCCATCGGCGGCCATCACTGTCATCCCGCGCGGATCGCTGTCGCGCGCATGAATGGAAATCCCTTCCGCTACGCCAATTGGCACAATTCGATTGCGCCCTTCACCGTCGAGATCAGTATGCTTGGCACGCTCCGCCCATGCTGCTGGTCCAATGCCGTCAACGAGCGGGTTGCCAGTGGGGTAATAAGGCGCGCCCGGCGAACGGAAAGTACGGGCCCATGGCCGGTCGAGAGTCTCTCTAGGACCATTTGGTACAGTAATGTCTGGACGCCCAAACGGCATCCGAAAGGTTTTCGGCGACCCGATAGACAACACTCCGCCTGGAGTATCTACCCGACCCGTTGCCTCGTCTTCCAGCGGATAGCCCTCTCGGCGGCTTTCCCGCTGAAGATACACAATCAATCCGATAAAAAACAAAACGAATGTCATAAATATCAGCGACGTCAGGTCCAACGAACCCACAATTTTAACATCATCCATAATATGTCCTCCTCACCCATGCAGGTTTCATGTCGGAAATTCCGTCAACCCGAAGCTTTTTGTTGTTAATTCACGATCTTCAATTTTCAGCCCGACTATTGGGCCAAGCACTATCAAGGTCAGTAACAATAACAGAATTTCGAGCGCATAGACCGATCCATATCCTGTCGCCCGATACGCCAAAGTTGCGCCCATGCCGTCCTGAAGCGCGACATATGCTATCCCGTCGCGAACCAATCCACCAATCGCAATGCCAGCTCCGGCGCAGCTCGCCTGCACCGCGCCCCACGCGCCAAGCGCCAGACCTGCCGACCCTTTTTCGGCCAAGCCCATTGCGGCAATCATTGTACCAACCGAGAATAATCCAGTGCCAAAGCCAATTACAGCTGCACCGACATACAGCAGCGTAACCGAGTTCAGTGGTGCCGCAAACAATGTCATCAGAAACGCGGCAACACCCGCAACAGCGCCAAGCCCAGCCAACCGCAAAGGATCGGCACCTGCGGACAGTTGCCGCCCACTATGGGCAAAAGCAATCAAAGCACCGATAGCCCACGCGCCGGTCAGCGATGTGGTTGATCCGACCGAGAGGCCGAGTATTTCGCCGCCATAAGGTTCCAGCAACGCATCTTGCATAGCAAAAGCCATTGCGCCGAGCCCGATGGAAAGCAGGAGGCGCTTGGCATTTGGTTGAGCAGTAAACGACGCCCATATTTCCGAGAAGCGGGGGTCGAGCTGAGTGGAGGTAGTCAAGGTGCGATTGCGCGCTTCCTGTTTCCACAGAGCTATGATGTTGAGAAACATCGTCAGCACGGCCGCGCCTTGGATGATTTGTACCAATCTCGTTGCGGAAAAATCACTAATCAGATTACCGATCGTGAATGCTGCGAGCATCATGCCGACGAGCAGCATGACGTAAAGCAGCGCAACTACTCTTGGGCGTTTGTCATCCGATGCGATGTCTGAGGCTAGCGCGAGCCCTGCCGTCTGGGTGACATGCATCCCCGCGCCAGTGAGCAGGAATGACAAACAAGCGGCACCAACGCCCAGAGCGAATGTATCATCCCGGGTTAGAAGGATTAGCGCGAACGGCATTATTGCAAGCCCGCCGAACTGTCCAAGCGTACCAAACCAGATATACGGCACGCGCCTCCAGCCAAGCACCGAGCGGTGCGTGTCGGAGCGATAACCGATTAGCGCACGGAATGGCGCAACCAATAGAGGAATGGCAATCATCAGCGCGACGATCCACGTTGGGGTGTTTAACTCGACGATCAGCACACGATTGAGTGTGCCGTTGAGCAAAACCGCTGCGATCCCGACGCTCACTTGAAACAGCGCCAGCCGCAATAAACGCGCCAAGGGGAGATCAACACTGGCCGCATCAGCAAATGGCAAAAACCGCGTTCCCACGGCTTGCCAGAAAGTTACTGCTGACGGCCTTTCGATCATCGGCGGCTCATTCCCATTGCCTGGCTTTTGTAAAAGCCGCTTGAGACGCGCTTGGTGAAATCTATGCTCCATTCAGGGAGCGCTTCGCCAATGTCGTGCGACAGCCGCGTTTCGGATACCGGCTTGATCGCAGGCGAACGGTCGCTTCGCGGAAACGCCTTGCCGACAAAGTTCATCGTACGCAGCAACGGGGTGCCCGGAGCAAAGGTGAAGGCGATTTCATTGGCGCGTTGTGACCAGGCCTTCAGCACGCCGATGATGTCGGTTTCGTCATAATGGATAAGCGAGTCCATCGCGATCACATGATCGAATATGCCCAAATTATGGCTTCGCATGTCGCCTACGCGCCAGTCGATCGAGAGGTGGTTTGGAGCGCGTTTTTGCGCGATATCGATCAGACCGTGCGAGACGTCGATTGCGACGACATCAGCGCCGCGCAGTGCCGCGGCGGTGGCTAAAGCACCAGTACCGCAGCCCGCATCAAGCAGCCGCATGCCATGCATGTCTGACGGCAACGTGGAGAGCAACAAATTGCGCATTTCATCGCGCCCTGCTCGCACCGTTGCGCGAATGCCGCTAACCGGAACGTCCGACGTCAGGTCTTCCCACGCCTTGCGCGCGGTTTTGTCGAAATAGGTCTCAAGACGTGAGCGGCTTTGCTGATAGCTGGTCGAGGCGAGGCTAGTGTCCATCATTCAAATCCCAGAAAATCGAAAATGTCGCGGTCTTTCATCGGACTGGCTGCCTGATAATCGACGCCGTCCCAAAGCTTCTTGGCCAGATTCATATATTCCTGACACGCTGCATCGATCTCGGGCGTGCTGTCCATTTCGAACAAGGTACATTTTTTGAGGCGCGAACGGCGGATCGCGTCGAGATCAGCAAAATGCGCCAGACGCTTCATTCCGATGGCTTCAGCGAACCGGTCGATCTCGTCGGTCGCTGCAGAACGGTTGGCGACCACACCGGCAAGACGAACATTGTAGTTCTTCGCCTTGGCATTGATAGCCGCAACAATCCGGTTCATTGCAAAGATGCTGTCGAAGTCATTGGCGGCAACGACAATCGCGGCGTCGGCATGTTGCAGAGGTGCCGCAAACCCCCCGCAGACGACATCGCCCAAGACATCGAAGATCACGACATCGCGGTCTTCGAGCAAATGGTGCTGCTTCAGCAGTTTCACTGTCTGGCCAACCACATAACCGCCGCAACCAGTGCCAGCAGGAGGCCCGCCTGCCTCGACGCACATCACGCCATTATAGCCTTCAAACATATAGTCCTCAGGGCGGAGTTCCTCGCTATGGAAATCGACGGTTTCGAGTACGTCGATCACCGTCGGCATCATTTTCTTTGTCAGCGTAAACGTTGAGTCATGCTTGGGATCGCAGCCGATCTGAAGCACGCGGTGGCCGAGTTTTGAAAAGGCCGCCGAGAGGTTGGATGACGTCGTCGACTTGCCGATCCCGCCTTTGCCGTAAACGGCAAAAACCTTTGCGCTGGTGATCTTGTCGCTCGGGTCAAGCGCAACCTGAACGCTGCCTTCGCCATCGGGAGGAGCGGTATCCAAAAGATTAAGTGTCATATTTCTGCTCCGTTCATTCTGCGGGAACCAGGCCTTCCAGTCGGTCTTCAAGTTCGTTGCTGGCGGCTTTCAAGCCAGCGAGTGTTTCTGCATCGGGCGTCCACAGGTTGCGCTCGCATGCTTCGAGCAAGCGGTCGGCGACCTTGGCAGATGATTTGGGATTGAGCTTCGAAAGCCGTGTGCGCATTTCAGCATCGAGCACGAAGGTCTCGCTGATCTTCTGATAAACCCACGGGTCCACTTTGCCGGTGGTTGCGGACCAACCGAGCGTATTTGTGACATGGAGTTCGAGGTAGCGCACACCTTCGAAACCGTGCTGCAACATGCCTTCATACCATTTGGGGTTGAGCATCCGTGTGCGTGTTTCGAGGTCGATCTGCTCTCCAAGCGTGCGGACCTTGGTATTACCCTGCGTAGCGTCGACAATGTAGACAGGTGAAGCTGTGCCACGCGCTTTCTCCACCGCACGGCTCATCCCGCCAAGACCGTCGACATAATGATCGACATCGGTGACGCCGACCTCGACGCTTTCCAGATTCTGATATGTAAGTTCGACGCCAGCCAACTCGCTTTCGAACAGCTTGCGTTGCTCGACCGGCACGCCGTTGCGGCCATAGGCAAAGCCCTTTTTCTTTTCGAACATGTTCGCTAGCTCTTCGGGATCGTCCCAGGTGCCGCCATCGATCATCAGGTTCACATTCGCGCCGTAAGCACCCTCAGCGTTTGAAAAGACCCGTAACGCGGCGGTTTCCAGGTCGCAATTATGCTGCGCCTGATGCGCGAGG
The DNA here is from genome assembly GCA_031370535.1 of Sphingomonadales bacterium. GTDB lineage: Bacteria > Pseudomonadota > Alphaproteobacteria > Sphingomonadales > Sphingomonadaceae > Sphingorhabdus_B. Next base: position 12,423 of record JANMQN010000150.1, read on the forward strand.
CTGTGCTTGCGAACGAAATTTTGGTCGGGTGTTTCTTCGGCGATCGTTGCGAGATAGCAGGCGTCTGCAATCATCTTTGTTTGCAGTGGCAACAGGTCGCGGAAAATACCGGACATGGTAACAACGACGTCAATCCGCGGCCGACCGAGTTCTTCAAGCGGAATGAGCTCGGCACCTGCCAAACGGCCATAATCGTCGAACCTTGGCTGCGCGCCGATTAGCGCCATGGCTTGGGCAATCTGCGAACCTTCGCTCTTCAGATTGTCGGTGCCCCACAATACCATCGCAATGCTTTCGGGCAGCTTGTCGCCATCCGCCATGTGCCGTGCGAGTAACTGGTCCGCCTGAACGCGGCCCTGGATGCAGGCGAATTTGCTTGGGATGCGGAAGGGGTCGAAACCGTGGATGTTGCGGCCGGTCGGCAGCACATCGGGGTTCTTGAGGAGGTCGCCGCCCGGCGCGGGTGGAACATAAGTGCCGTCGAGTGCTCGCACCAGAGCGCCCATTTCGTCATTGGCGTCTATGCGTGCTTCGATATCGGCGCGCTCTAGTTGGGGTGAAGCGGCGACCATCGCATCGATCAGGCCAGCCTTCTCGTCGTCAGACATCGTACCGCCAAGCACATGAAGCCCTTGCGGGATCAGCTCGCGCTCAAGTTCGTAAAGGCGGCCGGGCAAATCGTCGAGATTGCCTGCGTCGATACCAACCTCTTCGCAATTGTCACGGATCAGGACTTCCATCTCGCGCCGCTCGTCGCTGTCGGTGGACCGATAGCGTTCGAGCACTTCCTTCAAATCGATAAAGCCCTTGTAGAGCCCTGCCTCGGCCAATGGTGGTGTGATATAGCTGATCAGAGTCGCGCCCGAGCGGCGTTTGGCGATGATGCCTTCCGACGGGTTGTTCGACGCATAGAGATAGAAATTGGGCAGATTGCCAATGAGCCGGTCTGGCCAGCAATCGCCGCTCATCCCCGACTGTTTGCCGGGCATGAATTCGAGCGCACCGTGGGTGCCGAAATGCAGCGCGGCATGCGCGCCGAAATCTTCGCGGATGTAGCGATAGAAGGCAGAGAAGGCATGGGTGGGGGTGAACGTGCCTTCGAACAGCAACCGCATCGGATCGCCTTCATAGCCAAAGGTTGGCTGGACGCCGACAAAGACATTGCCGAAATGCGCGCCGAGGATCTGGATCGACTGTCCGTCACTCAGTTGGCGGCCTGGCGCCGGGCCCCATTGTGCCTCGATTTGGTTCAAATATTTTTCACGACGGATATGGTCGTCGGCGCTGATCCGCGCCGCAACATTCGCATCGGCGCCAAATTGCTCCGCATTTCCATAGAGGATTGCGTTGCGAACATCATCGACAGTTTCGGGGACGTCGACTGCATAACCCTCAATATGCAGTCGATGTAATGTCGCATGGAGCGACTCGAATACGGCAAGATAAGCGGCAGTTCCCGTCGCCCCCGAATTGGGCGGGAAATTAAAAAGTACGATCGCAAGCTTGCGGTTGGCGCGTTCGGAACGGCGTAATTTGATGAGCGACGCAACTTTGCCCGCGAGCGATGCAGCACGTTCCGCACACACATGCATTGCACGCACATTGTCGGTGATCGTAAACTTGCAGTTACGATGGCATCCTGTGCAGCCTTCGGGCGAACCGTCCGACCGGCCGCCAAAAACACTAGGAACGATTGCGCCGTCGAGTTCCGGAATCGCAAGCATGATCGTTGTTTCGAGCGGCAGCAGGCCTGCTTTGCCACCACCCCATTGTTCCAGCGACTGGAACTCGATTGGATGCGCAGCAATGTAAGGTACGTCGAGCGCCTTCAGCGTTTCAACCGCTGCATCGACGTCGTTATAGGCAGGACCGCCGACCAGCGAAAAACCGGTCAGGTTGATTACGGCATCGACCACAGCCGCATTGTCCTTGACGAAATATTTGTCAATCGCGGGGCGCGCATCAAGGCCGCTGGCAAAAGCTGGAATGACCTTCAGCCCTTGCGCCTCGAGCATTTCGATCATACCGTCGTAATGCCCTGCATCTTTACCGAGCAAATAGGAACGAAGCATCAAGAGGCCAACGGTACCAATGGGATTTTTGACGGCAGGAAGCTTGCCTGCGTCCTCGGTCAAACGCTCCTTCATGTCAGGATGATAGACACCCAGCTCGGGATAAGCGCGCGGTGGTTGTGCAGGGGTATTGCCCTTGAGCGCCTCGCGTTCACCGGCGGCATAACGGTCGATGAGGCCGCGCACCATATCCACGACATTGTCGTCAGAACCAGCTAGCCAATATTGCAGGGTCAGGAAATATTGGCGCACATCTTGGGCCGGGCCAGGAACCCAGCGAAGAATCTTCGGCAGTCGGCGAAGCATGTTCATTTGGCCCGCACCCGAACTGCCGCCCGGCTTACTCGACCCACGCAGCTTTTTGAGGAGCGCCATGATGCCCTTGGCGGGCTTGTCCATGCTATAACTGCCGAGCCGGGTCAGCTTTACGATATCCGAAGTCGACATCATCCCGACAATCGCATCACATTCGTCGCGACGCGCCATCAGCGCGGAGTGAATGGCGCGAACCTGATCGTCGATGAACAGCATCGTGGCGATAATGATGTTGGCCCCGGCGATGTCGGCTTTGGCGCGCTCCAAAACGGAAGGATCGCGGTCCCAGTCGGACGCGGCGTACAGGCCGATGCTGATATTATCGCGCGCCATCTCGTGATTGGCGCGTTCGACGGCTCCCGAGAGATGGTTGTCAAGGGTGACGATCACCACGCGGACCGCTGGCTTGCCGTTACCGCGCATAATGTGCCTTCGCCTCATAAAGTGTGGCGAGTTCGATGGTCGAAACGCCTTGTTCAGCTGCAAACATTTCGGTGTTGCGCCTTGCTTTGCCCCGCACAAAGAATGGTATTTTTTTCAATTCCTGCACCGCTTCCTCGGTCCAAACCGCCTCGGTATCATTGGCCGGTGCTGCGATTTCGGGTTGCGAAGCGGGGGTGCTGTGGCCGGGGCCGAGATGCGACGCCCCTGCCCCGTCGTGGAATTCGAAATCGTCGCGGAACATCGTGAGCAGATGCTCCTCCAATCCCATAACCAGCGGGTGCACCCAGCTGTCGAAAATGACATTCGCGCCCTCAAAACCCATTTGCGGGCTAAAGCGCGCTGGGAAATCCTGGACATGGACGGGCGAGGAAATGACGGTGCAGGGGATTGAGAAACGCTTGGCGATATGCCGTTCCATTTGTGTGCCGAGCACAAGTTCGGGTTGAGCCTCTTGTATCGCCGTTTCGACTAATAGGTGGTCGTCGGTAATCAGCGGTTCAACGCCGTAAAGCTTGGCAGCAGTGCGGATTTCGCGGGCATATTCGCGGTTGTAGCATCCGAGGCCCACCACCTTGAAACCCAGTTCCTCGCTGGCGATACGCGCGGCGGCAACCGCGTGGGTCGCGTCGCCGAAGATAAACACCCGCTTGGCTGTCAGGTAATTCGAGTCGATCGAACGGCTCCACCAAGCTAGCCGCGACAGGCCGTCTTGCAACATTGGTTCTGGATCGACACCCGCAAGTGCTGCAACTTCACGAATGAAATCCTGCGTCGCGCCAAGACCGATTGGAACCGTGCGGACGACAGGCTGGCCGAATTCGCGCTTCAGATAATCCGCTGCCAGATCGCCTGTTTCGGGATAAAGCACGATATTGAAATCAGCCTCGCCCAGCTTGGCGATATCGGCGACATTCGCGCCCAATGGAGCGGTGACGTTAATGTCGATGCCAAGCTTACCGAGCAAGCCGCTGATTTCGATTATGTCGTCGCGGTGGCGGAAGCCCAAAGCGGTCGGTCCAAGCAGATTGACCAGCGGACGGCGCGTCGGTCTATCAGTCGCGCGGCGGTCTTTGTCGGCGAGATGGCGGACAATCTGGTAGAATGTTTCGGCAGCGCCCCAATGTTCTTTGCGCTGATAGCTTGGCAGTTCCAATGGAATAACCGGGATTGGCAAGCCCATATTCTCGATAAGGCCAGCGGGATCGTCCTGAATAAGTTCTGCGGTGCATGACGCACCGACAAGCATCGCGTCGGGCTTGAAGCGCTCGACAACATCAAGCGCCGCGGTCTGGAAAAGCTGCGATGTATCCTTGCCGAGGTCGCGCGCCTGGAATGTGGTGTAGGTAACGGGAGGCCGCTTGCTGCGGCGCTCGATCATTGTGAATAACAGATCGGCGTAGGTGTCGCCCTGCGGCGAATGAAGCAGATAATGCACGCCTTCCATCGCGGTTGCGACGCGCATCGCGCCGACATGCGGTGGGCCTTCATATGTCCAGACGGAGAGTTGCATGCCGCTATACCCTCAACACGTCGCGGCGGCGTAAGGGCCGCGCGAACAGTTCGGCAAGATCGCCAGCCTGGTCGAAACCGTGGATCGGCGAGAATACGAGTTCGATCGCCCATTTGGTCGAAAGCCCCTCGGCCTCCAGCGGGTTGGCAAGACCAAGGCCGCAAACGGTGAGGTCGGGCTTGGCCGCACGAACGCGATCGAGTTGCTTGTCGACATCCTGACCTTCGCTGAGCATGACGCCAGCAGGCAAAGCTGCCAATTCCTGCGCCAGATGGCGGCGGTGCAAATATGGCGTGCCAACTTCAACCAAGTACATGCCAAGTTCGTTGGCGAGAAAGCGCGCCAGCGGCACTTCCAATTGCGAGTCAGGCATAAAGAAAATCGACCGGCCTTCGAGGCGAGTGCGCTGATGTGCGAGCGCGGTGGTCGCGCGCTCCTGATAAGGACGAAGCACCGAGTCGAAATGCGCGTCGGCGACGCTGAACTCACTCGCTGCGGCATGAAGCCAGTTGGTCGTGCCCTCAACCCCGAACGGGAACAGAGCATCAAGACGGACTGCTCCGCGTTCTTCGAGCGCCTGCGCGGTATCGCCTAGGAAAGGCTGAGCCAACAAGAAGCGGGTGTTAGGCCCAACGCCCGGCAGATCGGCAACGGCGCGTTCGGGCAGGCTGGCGATATTGTTGATGCGAAGCTCGCCGAACAACCGACGAAACTGGTCTTCGACAATATCGGGAAGTGACCCGACGACGATCAGGTTTTTCGGCGCGCTCGCTGGCAGCGCAGGCATGATCGGCACCAGAGACGCAAGACAGGCGTCTTCGCCTTCAGTAAAAGTCGTTTCAATTCCGCTGCCCGAATAATTCAATATCCGAACCTGCGGCGCATGCTTCGCGCCGAGGCGTTGCGCTGCCTTCGACAGGTCCAGCTTGATGACTTCGGATGGGCAGCTACCCACCAAAAACAGTGACTTGATTTCGGGACGCCGTGCCAGCAGCTGATCGACAATCCGGTCAAGCTCCTCATTGGCATCGGCCAAGCCAGCCAGATCGCGCTCTTCCATGATCGCGGTCGCAAAACGCGGCTCAGCGAAAATCATCACGCCGGCGGCAGACTGCAAAAGATGCGCGCACGTGCGTGACCCCACCACAAGGAAAAACGCGTCCTGCATCTTGCGATGAAGCCAGATGATGCCAGTGAGGCCGCAGAAAACTTCCCGCTGGCCCCGCTCTTTCAATACAGGGGCGCAATCAATAGCGTTCGATGCAGAGAGTGGAGCAATGGCGTTCATGACGACGCCTTTATTCTTGGTCCGGCTTCGAGCCTCGCCATGCGCAGTTTATAAAGGAACTGACCTGCGTTGATGATGTACGTGGCGTAGCCGGCAAGCGCGACATACATCCGGTCTTCGGATGTGCCCCAATTGTTAAATAGCATGACAAGATATGCCGTGTGCAGCGCCAGCACCAACATGCTGAAAACATCTTCCCAGAAGAAGGCCTTGGCGAACAACCATTCGCCGAACACCACCTTTTCCCAGATCGAGCCGGTAATCATGATCGTGTAAAGCGCCAGGGTTTTTACCACCACGGAGATTTCCGCAGAAGACTCGCCGTCGCCCGTCATAAGAAACCGAATGACGAGAACCAGGCTGACCCCAAAAATCAGAAACTGAACCGGCGCCAATAATCCTTGAACCAAAGTCCACGGCGACTCGTCGCGGCGCTTGCGTTGTGCATCTGTATAGAGGGGCGCAATTGCGCCGGAGGCCGTATGACTGGCCAAAATCGTGAAATCCTCGTCCGATTCAATATGTCTGCTTATGGACAGATCACGTGCTCCCGTTCTTCGCTGACCGAAATAAACGGTAGAATCGATAAAGTGTCAAGTTTTTTAGACGTCTAAATTATTTGACACAAAGGGGTTTGCCATAGTGTCCAAGTTACTATACGTTCGAAGATATATGAGATGGCACAGGCATCCATGAGGCCGACGTTATACCACGCCGACCAGACTACTGAGGGGAGTCTGATATATGGCTACTGCTTTTGGAATTTCCGGGTTTAAGTCCAGATTGGACGGATGGCGCGGTAATCGAAAAGGCATGCCGCCTCAGGAGCCGATAGCCGCCGATTCCGGGAACGACAATGTTCACACCGTTGTAAGTGCTGATGGGGGGTACGATCTTTCTGTACTGCTGGAAAATTTGGTTATTCCCAAACTGATTGCAGATCGCGAAAAGGGAAATAACTGGTTGCACATGCCCGGATTATCGGAAGCCTGCCATGATAGCCGTACCCGGCCAATCACACATATGGATGTCGAAGAATTTACGCAATTATCAATTAACGGCGAAGCGCATGCCTTGCTCGATTTTGTCGATCGCTGCCTTGAAACGGGTAGCTCAGTTGAAACAATCTACATTCGATTGCTGGCCCCTGCTGCTCGCCGGTTGGGAGAATATTGGGACGAGGATAGCGAAGACTTTGTCGGCGTCACAATGGGTCTTTGGCGGATACAGGAAATATTGCGCGAACTCACTTTGCGCATCCCGCCGCAGTCGCACCCTGGTCACGGCAAGCGCTCCGCATTATTCTCGCCGATGCCTGGTGAGCAACATAGTTTTGGAACCTTAATGGTAGCCGAATGTTTTCAGCGGGCGGGTTGGGACATTGATGTTCTAATCGAACCAACGCAATCGGAATTAACTGCGAAATTTGCCAAGCGCCATTACGACCTGATCGGATTGACGGTTAGCAATGACTACTCTAAAGGCGCGCTCGCCAGCACCGTTAAAACAATTAGGGCTGTATCAAATAATCCGCATATCAAAGTTTTGTTAGGCGGGCGTATTATCAATGATCATCCAGAACTTGTCGATGAGTGCGGTGCGGATGCAACGGCAATTGATGCGGTCGCGGCCGTAGCGCTTGGCGACAGTCTGGTGCCGGTCAATTCGGAATGTTTTGAAAATTTAATATGAGGAACTGGTTCTGCTAATGAACCTTGAGTCTACCACCGGTGACCAGATTCCATTCAGTGATCCCGAAGTCATGTTCGAAGGATTCACGAAGGCTGACATCCTTAACCTCGCTTATTGTGCCGGCGATTTCTTGATTGCGATTGATGAGAACAAAGTCGTCCGCGATGTCGCGGTGAACGTTCGCGACCACGCCTTTGCCAGCCAGTGGATTGGCCAAAAATGGGCCGACACCGTCACTATCGAAAGCCGTTCGAAGATAGAACAGTTGCTGGATGCCGGCCATCCGTCGCGCAATGTCTGGCGGCAAGTCAATCATATGCATGATGGCGACGACGTTCCAGTAAATTACAAGGTAATTAAACCAGAGAAAAGCAGCTGGTACATTGCCATTGGCCGCGATCTGCGATCGGTATCTATCCTGCAGCAACGACTGCTAAAAACGCAGCAATCAATGGAGCGCGATTATCTGCATTTGCGTCAGACCGAGACGCGTTACCGTCTGCTCTTCGATAATATTTCCTATCCGGTACTGATCGCAGACGCGGATAATCTTGAAATTCAGCAAGCCAATCGTGCCTGCCATGCGTTGCTGGGCGCGGCTCCCGGCTCGCTTGACGGGAAGGCTTTGGTTGGTTTGGTAGAGAGCGAGCATCGCGACGCAGTCATTTCTTATATTGCCGCTGTCTCGGTCAACAGCGCCATTTCCCCGTTGAGCGTCCGGCTTGCCAGTCGCGCGGGCTATGTTAAAATCGCCGCATCGGCTTTCCGCCAATCGGGCAAACAATTTTGGCTCATCAATATCGATGATGGTTTGCATGAAGTGCCAAGCAAACAATCGGATCAATATGTCCTCGATGTCGTTGAAAAGATGCCCGATGCCTTTGTCCTCGCGGACGAGAAACAATCGATTATCGTTGCCAATCGCGCTTTTGCAGAACTGGTTCAGGCGGGATCGGTCGAACAGCTTCTAGGTGTATCGCTCAACCGATTCATCGGGCGTCCGGATGTCGATGTCGGGCTTTTGAAGAAGCAGCTGAAGGACCACCAGAATGTCCGGAATTTCAGCTCTGTCGTTAACGATCTGAATGGCGGTGAGGAGCCCGTAGAGATTTCCGCTATCATGATCGAACGCGAGCAGCCGTTGTTCGGTTATTCGGTTCGTAGCATTGGCAGGCGCGAACGCGATCTGCCGCAATCGAGCGGGCACTATCCACGGTCAGTCGAGCAGTTGACAGAGCTTGTGGGTAGGAAGCCGCTTAAGGAAATCGTACGCGAAAGTACTGACCTTATCGAACGCATGTGTATCGAAGCGGCGTTGGTACACACCTCGGATAATCGTGCATCGGCTGCTGAAATTCTGGGGCTTAGCCGCCAAAGCCTTTATTCGAAATTACATCGCCATGGGCTTGGAAATCTGCTGGGAAAAGATTGAGTTTAACCCCAGCGATTAATCCTGCAAACTGGACAGATTTTATGTCCAAATAATTTGACAGTCCAAAATATCTGACATAGCCTCCCCACATGTCAGACTCCGCGATTTTCAGAGATTTTGCCCGCGTTCCAGCATTTCGCGATGTCATCGAACTTACAAAACCCGTCACATGGTTTCCCCCGATGTGGGCATTCATGTGTGGGGTCGTATCCTCTGGCGTTTTGCTTGCAGATAATTGGCTGTTTCTGATTGCAGGAATCGCGCTGACTGGCCCAGTAGTTTGCGGAACCAGTCAGGTCATCAACGATTATTGCGACCGCAACGTCGATGCGATCAATGAACCCAATCGGCCGATCCCGTCTGGTCGTGTTCCCGGACGCTGGCCAATTTGGATCGCATTATTCGGTTCAGGAATTTCACTCGCTTTGGCGGCAGCACTTGGACCTTGGGTCGTTCTAGCAACGTGCGTCGCGCTTTTCTGCGGCTGGGCGTATAGTTCGCCGCCATTTCGTTTCAAACGGAGCGGTTGGCTGGGGCCGTTCGTCTGTGCGCTCAGTTATGAGGGTCTGTCGTGGTTTACAGGCGCGAGCGTGATGGTCGGCGGCCTGCCCTCAAGCACAACGCTGATCATCTTGCTGCTATATAGCCTCGGCGCTCATGGGATCATGACGCTGAATGACTTCAAGGCGGTCGAAGGTGACAAAGCGACTGGTCTTCGTTCGCTGCCAGTCACGATGGGTGTGCGTAATGCTGCGTTGTTCGCCTGCGCCGTCATGGCCGTCGCCCAAGTGGCCGTATTCGCAATTCTCTATGATCAAAACCTCATGCTGTCCGCCGCCATTGTTGCGCTTTTCACGCTTGTACAGATTGGTCTCATGGTCCGCCTCGTCAGTGATCCAGCCAAGCTTTCACCCTGGTACAATGCGACCGGAGTGTCGCTTTACGTGTTCGGAATGCTCGCTGCCGCGCTTGGTCTTGGAGAATATATATGATCCATCAAAACACCGGATCCGTGGGCATTGGCTGGTTCGGGATCATCCGCCTTGGCACTGTGCAGGCTGCGATCGGTGCGATGGTGATGTTGGCGACGTCATTGTTAAACCGCGTAATGGTAGTCGAATATGCAATCGCCGCCGCTGTTCCCGCTGGCTTGGTCGCCTGGCATTATGCCGTCCAGCTTAGTCGCCCTCTATGGGGACATACATCAGACCGTTCTGCTCGCCGTAGTTCCTGGATTATCACTGGAATGGGCGTATTGGCATTGGGCACTCTGCTTGCGGTCGATGCATCTATCATGATGTCCGAGTCGACCATCTTGTGGGTCATTTTGGCTATCATAGGGTTCACTTTGATCGGACTCGGTGTCGGTATGTCGGGCACAGCTTTGCTCGCATTGCTCGCGTCGCGCGTTTCGGTTGAACGCAAACCGGCGGCAGCCGCCATTAGTTGGACGATGATGGTAGCGGGCATTGTCGTAGCTGCAGGTGTTTCAGGGGCATATCTTGATCCGTTCAGCGAATCGCGACTTGCTATTGTAACCAGCGTGGTTGTGCTTGTCGCCTTTAGCGCAGCAATGCTTGCGCTGCGTGGTTTGGAGAAAAACAGCCAGCCTGTCGTCGCTCCCATTTTGGACTCAATACAAGCCACCTTTGCCGAAGTTCTAGCAGAAATATGGCAAGACAATCAGGCGCGCCGCTTCACGTATTTCGTCTTCATTTCAATGCTAGCGTATAGCATGCAGGACCTTATTCTCGAACCATTTGCTGGCCTTGTGTTTGAAATGACGCCGGGCGAATCGACACAGCTTGCCGGCGTTCAACATAGCGGGATTTTACTCGGGATGCTGGTGTCTGGTCTCGGCGGTAGCCTTTATGCCAAAAGATTCGGTCCCAATCTGAAACTATGGATTGTGCTTGGCTGCGTGGGCTCGGCGGTAACGCTGGCTGGGCTATCTGCCGCTGCAACGGTGGGCCCTGCATGGCCGCTGACAGCAAATGTATTTGGCCTGGGTGTTGCCAACGGCATTTTCGCAGTGGCGGCAGTCGGCGCGATGCTGGGACTTGCGTGTGACGGCCAAAGCTCGGGCGAGGGCGCGCGAATGGGCGTTTGGGGGGCGGCGCAAGCGGTGGCATTTGGACTTGGCGGGCTGCTTGGCGCGATCATCGTTGATCAGTTGCGTAGCCGTATGGGCCGGGACAATATCGCGTTCGAAACCGCATTCGCCATTGAAGCCATAATGTTCATTCTCGCAGCCGTCGTTGCGACTGGTACCAGCATGAGTCGATCAATTTTAGCCCGAAAGGCGGTGCAAGCATGACACAGCAAACCGACTATGACGTAATCGTAGTCGGCGGGGGACCTTCGGGTTCGACCGCCGCGCATGATCTGGCCTGTGCTGGCCATCGAGTCATGCTGCTCGACAAGGCAGGGCGGATTAAGCCCTGTGGAGGAGCAGTTCCGCCGAGATTGCTAAAGGATTTTGATATCCCGCAGACTCTTTTAGTCGCGCACGCCAAATCGGCGCGGATCATTGCGCCGTCCAACAAGAAAGTGGTAATGCCGGTCGGAGATGGTTTTGTTGGTATGGTTGATCGCGATACATTCGACGAATGGCTGCGAAACCGCGCGGCAGAGGCGGGGGCTACCCGGGTTACCGGCAAGTGCGAGGATATCGATGACAGCGCCGACATCGTTGCGCTCTCATACCGTGCCCATCGGTCGTCTGATGTGCAAACAGTCACCGCTCGCGTGGTCATTGGCGCTGATGGTGCGCGGTCGGGTGTTGCACGCCAATGCCTGCCGGGTGCCGAGCGCGTGCCTTGCGTCTTCGCATATCACGAGGTCGTTGAGGTACCTGATGAAATAGACGCAGATTATGAAGAAACGCGCTGCGACGTATATTATCAGGGACATCTGTCACCTGATTTTTACGCATGGATATTCCCGCACGGCAAGACAGCAAGCATTGGCCTCGGCAGTGCGGATAAAGGTTTCCCGCTCCGCGAAACAACACGGTTGATGCGCGAGCAGACTGGGCTTTCACATTGGAAAACAATCCGAAAAGAGGGCGCGCCGATTCCATTGAAGCCGCTCAAGCGCTGGGATAATGGCCGCAATGTAGTGGTCGCCGGTGATGCCGCAGGCGTGGTCGCCCCATCGTCGGGTGAAGGCATTTATTATGCAATGACCGCAGGGCGGAATAGCGCTGATGCGGTTGCGGCCTATCTCCAAACCGGCGACGCACGATCACTCCGGTTGGCTCGCAAATCATTTATGAAAGCGCATGGCCGGGTGTTCTGGATATTGGGGATGATGCAATATTTCTGGTACAAAAATGACAAGCGCCGGGAACGCTTCGTCAAGATGTGCGAGGATCCCGATGTGCAGCGCTTGACATGGGAAGCCTATATGAACAAACAACTGGTCAGACGCGATCCGATGGCGCATGTCCGTATATTCCTGAAGGATACGGCGCATTTGTTTGGATTGAGGGCCGTAGAGAGGTAAGTCCTAAATATGACCAGAGCCGGTTTTTTCCCGATAGTCATTGCGGGCACATTGGCACTGGTTACCGCGGTTGTCGGTGGTACTATTACAGTCCTTGATGATTGGTATTATTCGCTTGAGCAGCCCGGTTGGGCCCCGCCGAATTATTTATTCGGTATCATCTGGACCGCAGTATTTGCTTTAATCGCGGTAGCCGGTGTGCTCGCTTGGGAGAAAGCCCGGACGCGCCGCGAAGTTGACATCTCGCTTGGCTTGTTCGCGCTGAACGGATTTTTGAATCTCGGCTGGAGCTTTCTGTTCTTCCGCATGGAACGTCCTGACCTGGCCTTTTACGAGCTGATTGCTCTATGGCTGTCGATACTGGTGCTCATCTCATTTTGCGGTCGCTTTTCGAAATGGTCAGCGTTTTTATTGCTGCCCTATCTAATCTGGGTGACCATAGCGGGCGCGCTCAATTATCAACTGGTTCAGCTCAACGGTCCATTTGGCTGATGGATGAATTATTTGCTAGCGGCAGGGCGGTCGATATCGTCTTGATAGTACTGGCGGTCGAGGCAATCTGGCTTAAACTGCGTTCGAACCTATGGGCTGATATTATTCCAGCTTTATTGCCAGCAGTACTGATGATGATTGCACTGCGCGCTGCGCTGACCGGCATGGCATGGCCGTTTGTTTCGCTTCCACTGGCGTTGGCTTTCCCCATCCATTTATACGATCTGAAACGGCGCCAAGCGGTGAAATAAAAAACCCGGCTTTGCAGCCAGGTTCTTTTTGCTAGATTTCGTCAGCCTTTAATATTCAGGCGCATATCCATGTTCGATTGCCCAGAGATACCAGTTATCAACCACTGTGCCGGTCAGCAATATTCCGATTCCGCCAGTCAATGTGCAGAGCACCGCAAACCACCAGGCCCAGCGATGGATTGATTCCATCGTGGCGTTGAAGCCCATAGTCCATCTCCAGAACAGGGCTGCGCGCTCCGATGCCGTGCCCCGATCAGTAATCTGCTCGAGTTCGCGTTCGCCGCCATAACGACCGACCGCAAGGATCGTCGCGCCGTGCATGGCGAATAATAGAGCTGAGCCGTATAGGAATACGATCGAGAGCGCATGGAACGGATTGTAGAACAGGTTCCCATATTGCAGCGAGAAGTTGTTGGTCCACTCAAGGTGCGGAAAAATACCAAAAGGTACAGATTCCGCCCAGCTGTCCATGAAGAAAGGCCGAATGAACCCAAGCACCAGGTAGAGCCAGATCGCCGAAGCAAATGCCCAGGACACATGAGTCCCCATACCAAGCGCCCTTGCTCTTCTGAACCCGCGTATCCACCATAACAAGATCGAGGTTGTCAGGAAAAACCCTGCCAATATCCACCAGCCACCCTTTGCCAGCGGGACAAAGGGCGTCCAGCCATATTCGGGCCCTGGAGGGTAAAGGCCCAACCAGAAAAACTGGCGGACGAATTCAGTCGGACTCCAGTTGACCGAGGCCAGCATGTTGAAGCCGATAATCTCGATCGCGAAAAACCCGAAGATCAGCGAGGCAATGCCCAGCCAACCTAGATAAATCGGACCAATCTGGGCTTGCCCGAATTTGCCCATCCAATAGCTCCAGCCAGTAGCCCGAGTTCTTAGATCGTTGGCGCCCCGCATTGGCATGCCCATTTCGGGGTGCGATACCAACTGCACCTGGGTAAATATGTTCTGATAACGTGCCATTTCTTTACCCTCCAATTAAGACCAAATTGGTATATTGCGCCACCACTCCCACCACTCAGGCCAACCGCCTGCATAAAGTGGTCCGGCGATGATGATGCATACGGCGCTCCAGAATCCTGCATTCAAGGCCAAGAACAGGCCCAGGCGGTGAATGCCGATCGTACCCACCGAATAACCGATGAAATCGCGGAAGAATGTGTCTTCATATTCGGGCGTCTTGACTGGCTCACCCTTTTTCGGATTGACCGCGGAAAGGATCAGCGCGCCATGCAGCGCCAGTGCAAAGGTAGTCGTAAAGAAGAACGACACCGCAATCATATGCGCCGGATTATAATGGAAATTCACATATTGGTACCCGGTGTTCGATACCCAGTCGAGATGGCTGAATATCCCGTAGGGAAATCCATAGCCCCATGCCCCAAGCAGGAACGGCCTGAAAATGACCAGAGTGACATAAGCAAGGATCGCAAAACCGAATGCAATCGGCACATGATATCCCATACCAAGCTTTCGGCAGATTTCGACTTCACGCAGCGCCCAGGAAATGAACGCGCCAGTCGCGCACATCGTGATGATTTGCCAGAAACCACCATCCTTCAGCGGGGCAAGGCCAAGTCCGTATTTAACATCTGGCGGATTGATCGAGATCAGCCACGGGTTCCATGTGGGTCCCAATGAAGCGGCATAAAATATCAACGCCGTCCCCAAAATTGCGCAGATCGCCGAAGTGATTCCGAAAAAGCCGATGTAGAACGGCCCGATCCAGAAATCGAACAGGTCTCCGCCGATTAGCGTCCCGCCACGAACACGATATTTTCTCTCAAAACTTAACAGCGACATAGCACATCCCCTACTGCCCACCGGGCAGAACATTTTGTCCCGCGACCAAATTGGTGAACAACCTGATGATAGTTATAAATCCCGGGAGGTGCGTGGCGCCAAAGCGCCACGACCTCTTTGGGGCTTGAGTTCAGGTCAGCTGGCCGGAACCGCAGCGGGTGCTGCGGCCGGTGCTGCGGCAGCAGCAACCGGTGCAACAGCGGGTCCTTCAATCCAGTTAAAGCGATCAGTGCTCAACAGAATAAAGTGGATCAACAGAGCCAAAACAAACAGGAATGACGCCAAAGCGACGAGTGTCCTGCGCGGATCAAATATTAACCAAAGTCTCCACATGATACCGCCTCCTTATATTAAAATTGATGTGATAGTTGCCGAGGCGACCTGGACAGCATCGTTCAACATTGCGTAGCCGTTGACACTGGGCAGCCAAGGCCGCCACATCCAAACCAGCACGTGCGCTATGATTGCGACGATAGTGAAACCAATGAAGCTACTCACAAAGATTTTGTGAAACTCCTTGGCTTCTTCCGGGGTCAAATAAGCCCCCGGTCCAAAGCGTTCGTTATCGCTCATATTCCCTACTCCATATTAGCCCCATTTGAGCAGCAGAAAGCGGCTCGTCCGGGCGGTTGCCCTGCAGCACCCTCTGCTGCAAAGGTTGGTGATGTCCGGCATCGGCCAGACGAATATGTTGAAGGCCGCTCATGCGTCGGCCCCCTGAAGCATTGATGCCGCAAGGCGATCGGCGGACACATGGCCCTCGCCCGCGCGGCGTGCGGAACGCTCTGCAGCATCGCGCAGATTTTTTGCTGCCGAAATACGGACAATGATGGGTTGCGCATCGACAATCGCGTCGAGTTTTTCCTTCGCGTCGCGATCCCAAGGAAGCGATGCTTCGCGGCGTGCGGGCGTTGCGGCTCCAGCATCCATTTGAGTCGAAAGCGGCAGAATGTGAAAGAGCGCATCGAACAAGGCGTTGCATACTTCCTGCACAAGATAGGTCGCGCCCGAATAGCCCATATAAGGCGTGCCTGTATGGCGACGGATGGCCGCACCTGGAAAGCTGGCGGGAATAAATATACCACGGCCGCCGGTCTCGGCCATATACATCCGTTCGTTGTAGCTGCCGAAAATTACCAGCGGCGGGTTGGTCGCGATCATCTCGCGGACATTGTGGTTGTCGGTTTTTATGCCTGCCGTACGGCCCACCGCAAAATTGCAAGGCAGGCCCATATCGTCTTCGAGGAACTTGCGGATGCCGCGTGCATAGGTTTCGTTTGCAACGATGCCAAAACTTGCGGTACCAAAGAAATCCTGAGTAACCGAGCGCCACAGATCCCATAATGGCTTGATCGTGGTATGCTTTTCTTTTTCGATGAACGGTTCTGGATCGACACCTGCCATTTCGCCGAGTTGGCGCAGGAATTTGGTGGTCGAGTCGAGCCCAATAGGCGCCTGCAGATAAGGCCGCTCAAGCAGCTCGCACAGATTGCGGCCGAACTCACGGTACATGCAAACATTGACCGATGCGTGAGCAAGCTTGTGAATATCGGCGAGGTGGCTGCCCAATGGGAATACCATATTGACCTCGGCTCCTATGCCTTCAATCAACCGCCGGATTTCAGCGAGGTCGCTTGGCATGTTGAACATGCCATAAGACGGCCCGATGATGTTGACCTTAGGCTTTTCACCTTCCTTCAAAATCGATGGCGCATGGACTTTTTTGGGTCCGAATTCGGTCCACAGCCAAGATAGCGCACGATCTTCGGACTGCCATTGATCTTCGTCGATCGTGCGCGGCAAGAAACGTTTGATGTTGGTGCCCTCGGGCGTCACGCCGCCGCCGATCATCTCGGCAATCGAACCGGTGACCACCACAGCTGGCAAATCGGGATCTAGTGTTTTCCAAGCGCGCTTCATCGCGCCCTCGGTTCCGGTCTTCGCCAGTTCATCCTCGCCAAGGCCGGTTACGACAATGGGAAGTTCATGCGGCGGCAGGCCATCGGTGTAATGCAGCACCGAAGTTACCGGCAGATTTTCGCAGCCGACCGGACCGTCGATGATGACTTGCAGGCCTTTGACCGCCGTGAACGCGTAAACTGCACCCCAATAGCCGCCCGCCCGGTCATGATCGATGATTAGCGTCATGAGCCGATGGCCTCCGCTGCTTTTGCCGCCATTGCATTTTGTGCGGCATATTTCGCTTTAAACTTTGGCCGGTCAGTTGGAGTTTCCTCCCAGATGCCAGCGGTATGACCGGTGCCGACGCCTTCGAAAAATTCCTTCATCTTGTCGAAGCGTGCCTTGTTGCCAATGGCACCGTTGATGACTTGAGCAAGACTGCCTGCACCCGCCGCGCCCATCAAAGGCCGCGCTGAAATCAGGTTGGTGAAATAGAGCGCCGGGATGGCCTTTGCTTTGGCGTGCTGGACGACAGGCGTTGTACCGATGGCGAGATCGGGGCCGAATTCTTCAACCGCCTTGATATCATCTTCAAGGCTGGCGCGATAATTGACACGGACACCCTTGGCTTCAAGCCATTCGCGGTCAGTTTCAGACCATGGGGTCTTAGGACAAGCAGTGCCGACATAAGGCACGTCGGCACCGCTTTCGATCAGCAACCTTGCGACCAAAAGCTCGGAGCCCTCATAGCCTGAAACGGTAATCCGGCCTTTGATTGGCTTCGCCTTCAGCGCGCTGTCGATGGCTGGCAAAACCGCATTTTGTGCAGCCGCGATTTGGTCGGCGCTCGCACCAGTCGCTTCGCCAATGGCCTTGAGCCACGACGCTGTTCCATCGCGACCAACGGGCGCGGATCCCACAACCTTCCGGCCAGCCGCTTCGAATTCGCGAACGCTTGCGGTATAGAATGGATGGATCGCCGCTATAACTGCGCCATCAAGTGCAGCATAAAGTTCGCGCCACTCACGCGTCGGGACAACCGGTCCAGCCGCCAAGCCCAACGGCTCGAGCATATGGCCGATACCCATCGGATCGACCGGGAACATCTCGCCTAGTAGAGTAACTGTAGGCTTATCAGCCAAGGCCAAAGGTGCAGCCACGGGCCCTTGCTCAGCCTCTTCGCGCGCATATTTCAGCATCGCGCCGGCGAGAACGTCTTTGGCCTCAGCATGCGTTGGAATACCAAAGCCCGGAACGTCGATGCCAATGATACGAACGCCGTTGATGGAATCGGGCAGCAACCGAAGCGGCACGCCGCTAGCGGTCGGGACGCACAAATTGGTAACGACGATGGTATCGTATTTTTCGGGATCAGCCATCTGCTCGACGGCTTCCTTGATGTCCTCAAACAATTTGCCAGTGACCAAGGTCTCGGAACTGAATGGAACGTAACCGACGCTCCGGCGCGCACCGTAGAAATGCGAGGTGAACGTAAGGCCGTAAACGCAGCAGGCCGAGCCAGATAGGATGGTCGCGGTGCGGCGCATCCGCAAGCCCACACGAAGCGAGCCGAAGGCTGGGCACATTGATTGCGGCTGGTCGTGGGGTCCTAACGGATAGTCCTTGGCATATTGATCCAGAATTTCGGTCTTGCCTGCCTTTTTCGCGGCTTCGCGCATGGTGTCTTTCGACGAGCAGCCTCCGCCGTCGCCACCCAAGTCAATGCGATCTCGCGCACGATCGAGTTCAACAGGGGCAGTTAAATCATTCACGCATCAAACCTCATCATAAATCACTTCGAGCGATGGTTTCGTCTCGTAAGTGCCGCCGCGCATGTCGGCCTGGGTCGCTGGATGGAGCGAGAAATCGGCGCCCGTGATGTCGGCGCTGAACAGTCCGAGCAGTCCATCCTGATCGAGCGGGTTCGGACGGAGCGGTGGTGCCTCGGCGACGTTGATCGCCAGTTCTTCGAACAATGAAGCCCATTGACCACCGGGCTTGCCGATGATTTGGTAATTGGCGGACTTCTTACGAATATCCTCGTTCGCCGGGATCGCGCACAGAACTGGAATACCAACGGCCTCGGCATAAGCATTGGCCTCACCAGTGCCGTCATCCTTGTTTAGGATCATCCCCGCGACACCGACATTGCCGCCCATCTTGCGGAAATATTCGACCGCCTTGCAGACATTGTTTGCAACATACAGCGACTGCAGATCGTTCGATGCAACAACAATCACCTTCTGGCACATGTCGCGGGCAATCGGCAGGCCGAAGCCGCCACACACTACGTCGCCGAGAAAATCGAGCAGGACATAATCAAAGCCCCAATCATGGAAGCCAAGCTTTTCGAGCGTTTCGAAGCCGTGGATAATCCCGCGACCGCCACAACCGCGCCCGACTTCGGGACCGCCAAGCTCCATCGCAAAAACACCGTCGCGTTGGAAGCAGACGTCTTCAATGCTGATTTCTTCGCCTGCCAGTTTCTTAGCGGAAGAAGTTTCGATAATCGTCGGGGTGGATTTGCCGCCGAACAACAGGCTGGTGGTGTCTGACTTCAGATCGCAGCCGATCAACAAAACTCGCTTGCCTTGCTGCGCCATCATATAGGACAGATTGGCGAGCGCGAAGCTTTTTCCCGATCCGCCCTTGCCATAGATCGCAATAATCTGGGTTTCCTTGGTGATCTCACCAGTCGGCACGGGATCAGGCTCGATTGAAGCCTCGTTCCGCAATGCGTCGCTATCGAGCATGCTCATTGACAATCTCTCCAGTCGAGAACCATTTTCAGGCAATCGGGGTTTTCAAATGCTTCGGGATAAGCGGTGCTTGCATTGGCCGCTGGCTCAATGCTGGTGATAAGGCCGGACAAATCGAGCGCGCCGGTTTCTATCAGCGCATGAACTGATGCGAGATCCTCAGGTTGCCATTCGGCAGCGATGCGAAGCCGGGCTTCTCGCTGAAAGGCGGGCGCAAATGCAAAGCTGATCGGTTGGCTGTAAAAGCCCGCCAGTACCAGTTCTCCACCCTTGGCCAGCCGGCCAATGAAGCTATTGAGCGATGAAGCGTCGCCACTGACATCATAAATATGAGCGTAATCGCGTCGATCGTCGTCATCGGGATGAATGACATTATATCCACTCGCACCTGACTGGCGCGCGCGATTGGTATCCCATACCACAGGAGCAGGAACACCCGCAGCGACTGTGAGCCGCGCAAGCAGACGTCCGAGAATGCCGTGACCGATAATCAACTGTGGCGGTTCGCCATGGCAAATTGCGTGAAGTGCGGTTGCGGCGAGTGCGTATAATATTCCCTGCTCAGCGAGGCTTTCTGAAACGGGTATTGCGCGCGCCGAAGCGACGATGACGTTGCGCGCTGCCCCGCCGAACAGCCCGCGGGCATCGCGGTAGCAGCTAGCGCCGGGGACAAAAACCCATTCGCCGATACGTGATTGATATTCGGAACCTGCATCAACGATTCGACCAACCGATTCGTACCCGGGAACCAAAGGATAGCCCATTCCGGGGAAGACGGGCATTTGGCCGGTCCACAAAAGCTTCTCGGTGCCGGTGCTAATGCCGCTATACTGAATTTCAACCCGAACATCGCCCGACTCCATAGCGGTCAACGCAGTTTTGCGCATTTCCAGACTGCCCGGTGCATCGAATATGACGGCTGAAGTCTCCAAAACTATCTTATCCTCCTGCGGTCTCTTCACGAATTTTGCCGGATTGAGACTCTTTCAGATGTCAAGTTATCGGAACATATTTAATTGTCAAATATTTTGGACACTTCAGTGTTATTTTATCGCGACAAGCGCACTAGTGATAATCGGAAGAGCCGTTTTGATGGGATTTATCGTCGTAAAACCGGCCCGCCTGAGCATCTTGGACGTCTCCACTGCCGTCCTCGGCCTGCCGGAACCCATTG
>JANMQN010000158.1:0-32410 GCA_031370535.1 Sphingomonadales bacterium
CCGAACATTGCGACAAGTTGCTTGCCGACGGCCATGCCTTCAAATGCTATTGCACACCCGAGAAGCTCGCCACCTCCAGAGCCGCGCAGATGGCTGCAAAACAGCCGCCCAAATATGACGGAACTTGCCTGTCACTTAACGACACCGATCGCGTGAAGCTTGACTCCGATAGTGTACCGCATGTCGTCCGCATGAAGATCCCCACCGAGGGCAAGTGCATCGTCCACGACACGCTGCGCGGCGAAATCGAGTTCGAATATGCCGTGGTCGATATGCAAGTGCTGATGAAATCGGACGGGCTGCCGACCTATCATCTCGCAAATGTTGTGGACGACCATCTGATGGGCATTACCCATGTAATGCGGGGCGAGGAGTGGATTTCTTCCGCACCCAAGCATCTGTTACTCTACCAGTATTTCGGCTGGGAACCGCCAGTGCTTACCCACCTGCCACTCCTGCGAAATGCTGACAAATCGAAACTGTCGAAGCGCAAGAATCCGACTTCGATCCTGTTTTACCAGCGCGCGGGCTACTTGCCCCAAGCGATGCAGAACTTCCTCGGGTTGTTTATCAAGTCGGCGAGCGAAGAAGATGAGAAAACCTCGTTGCAAGATCTGATCAACCGGTTCGATATCCACAATATTTCGCTAGGTGGCCCGGTTTTTGACACGTCAAAGCTCGACTGGCTCAACGGCCGTTATCTGCGCGAAGAGTTGGATACCTCACAGTTCCTCGATGCCATCAAAGCATGGGCATTGAACGACGCCTATCTTACCCCCATTGCCGAAATGGCGCAGAGCCGGATCACCAAGCTGTCCGATCTCGGCAACCTCACGTCCATGTTCTTCATGAACCGCATCGAAAGCCTGACCTCCGATGCCCTGCGCGACGGCGTGAAGCTGGAACAAGACCAGCAACGCGCCGCCTATACGCTCGCGCTCCAGCAATTCGACGCGCTCAACGAATGGGACAAGGAAGGCGTTGAAGCTACACTGCGCCGTACCGCCGAAGTGCTGGAAGCCAAGCTGAAAGACGTCATCCGCCCCTTCTATATCGCGATCACCGGTCAACCGCAGGGCGTACCTCTGTTTGACGCCATCACCCATCTCGGCCGCGATATCACACGCGAGCGCCTGCGCCACACCATGGAATTGCTCGGACCTGCGACTTCAAAGGAGGCGAAGGCTTGGGGTGACATGCTGCTAGCGCCACCGAAGGCCGAATGAGCAACATCGCTTTAAATGCAAGCTGGAAAGCGCCGCTGATACGCGAGTTCAACTCGGACTATATGGCGGTGTTAAAATCCTTTTTGGTCGCGGAAAAAGCGGCGGGCAAACAAATTTATCCCAAAGGCAGCGAATGGTTCCGCGCGCTTGATTTAACTCCATTTGACAAGGTACGCGTCATAATTTTGGGGCAGGATCCTTATCACGGACCCGGTCAAGCGCATGGTTTGTGCTTCAGCGTGAAACCCGGCGTCCGTCCGCCACCCAGCCTTCTTAACATTTACAAGGAGCTTGAGAGCGATCTTGGCATTCCCCGACCGCGCCATGGTTTCCTAGAGCATTGGGCCGAGCAGGGCGTATTGTTGCTCAACAGCGTGCTGACAGTCGAAATGGCGAAGCCCGCGTCCCACCAAGGCAAAGGATGGGAACAATTTACCGACGCTGTAATCCGGCTGGTGAACGCCAAAGCCGACCCAGTCGTATTCATGCTCTGGGGAAGCTATGCTCAGAAAAAGGCGGCCTTCGTAGATTCGTCGCGACATCTGGTTCTCAAAGCAGCGCACCCCTCCCCATTATCCGCGCATAACGGCTTTCTCGGTTGCAAACATTTCTCGCATTGCAATACTTTTTTGCAAAGCAAAGGCCTGCCCACGATCGACTGGAGCCTTCCCAATGCAGCTTGAAGAACAACCGCACCGCCGGTTCAATCCGCTCAAGGACGAGTGGATGCTCGTGTCCCCTCATCGCGCAAAGCGACCCTGGCAAGGGCAGCAGGACGAACCCGATAATAAATCACGCCCCTCGCATGATCCCGGCTGCTATCTTTGTGCCGGCAATGAACGTGTCGGCGGGTTCGCAAATCCGGATTACGCGGACGTGTTCGTGTTCGACAATGATTTTGCTGCGCTTCTGCCCAACGGCGATGGCAGCGAAGATAACAGCAATCCGTTGTTCCGCCTTGCTCCAGCAAATGGCACCAGCCGAGTCATTTGCTTCTCGCCGGATCACGGCAAAACCTTGCCCGAACTGCCCGTCACCGCGATCCGGACTGTGGTGGACACATGGGCCATCCAAGAGGCCGAACTTTCCGCAACCTACGATTATGTCCAGATTTTCGAAAACAAAGGCGCGATGATGGGGTGCTCCAGCCCGCATCCGCATGGGCAAATCTGGGCCACCAGCTATGTTCCCGCCGAACCGGATCGGGAAAATGAAACGCAATCAAAGTGGCTTGCCGAACACGGCCAGCCGATGCTGCAGGCGTATGCCGAAGCCGAAGCAACCGACGGCAGCCGTTCAGTTGAAATCAATGAACACTGGCTGGCGGTGGTGCCATATTGGGCGAGCTGGCCTTATGAAATCCTGCTACTGCCGCGTTTTCCAGTTCAACGCCTCAGCCGACTGACCAGCGGACAGCGCGATTCGCTTGCCGCCATTATCAAGTCGATAACCATCGCCTACGACAACCTTTTCCAAACCAGCTTCCCTTATTCGATGGGATGGCATGGCGCACCTTCCATGACACCCGATGCACCGCACTGGCAATTGCATGCGCATTTCTATCCACCGCTGTTACGCTCGGCGAGCGTGCGCAAGTTCATGGTCGGTTATGAAATGCTGGCCGAAGCACAGCGCGACCTCACCCCCGAAACCGCAGCGGCTACCTTGCGCATGCAAAGCAAAGTCCATTACCGGAGCACGCAATGACCCCGTCCGACGCTGCCCTGCATGCCAAAGTTACAGCAGCCTTTACCAAGCATTATGACACGGCAGCAGAGCTCGTCGTCCGCGCACCGGGGCGGGTCAATCTGATTGGCGAGCATACCGATTATAATGACGGTTTTGTTTTGCCTTGCGCCATCGGCCCCGCAACCATGGTCGCGGCAAGCAAGCGTACTGACGACAAAATCCATATCTTTGCAGTCGATTTCGACGGAGCGACCGACGTATTTGCGATAAATGACATAGCCCATGGTGAGCAAGGCTGGGCCAATTACGTGCGAGGCGTGGTCGACGCCCTCCAAAAGGCGGGATACATACTGACCGGCGCAAATCTCGCCATCGCGGGCAATTTGCCGCAGGGTGCAGGACTTTCATCCTCGGCCTCGCTGGAGGTGGCGGTGGGCAAAGCAATGCTCGCGCTCGCCGGGACAGATATCGACCCCACCCGCCTCGCACAAATCGCACAAGCCGCCGAATATGACTTTGTCGGCACCAAATGCGGGATCATGGACCAATTAATCTCGGCGCAAGGCAAAACGGGACACGCACTCCTTATCGACTGCCGTTCGTTGGAATTAACCGATGCCCCCGTCCCCGATGATGTGGCAATTATGATCGTCCACTCGGGCGTCACGCGCGGGTTGGTGGAAGGCCATTACAACGACCGCCGCCGCCAATGCGAAGCGGCTGCTAAGGCAATGGCAGTGATCGCACTGCGTGATGCAGAGATGCACATGCTTGATACGGCAGGCCTTGACACCGTCACCTACAACCGCGCGCGTCATGTTATTACCGAAAACCAGCGCACGCTTGATGCCACGGCAGCATTGGCCCAATCTGACCTGAGGGCACTCGGCAAGCTAATGGCCGAAAGCCATTCATCGATGCGCACTGATTTCGAAATCACCGTTCCTGCAATCGACCAATTGGTTGCTTTGTTGCAATCCGCTGTTGGCGAAGAAGGCGGCGCACGCATGACCGGCGGTGGCTTTGGGGGAGCCTGCGTCGCCATCCTCCCGGTCTCGCGCGTCGAACATGTGCGCGCTGCAGTCAAAGCTGGGTACCGAACCCCGAATGGCGGCCAAGCACTCATCATGGTCGAACGTCCCGGCCCCGGCGTCGCGATATTATGATGCGCAGCTGGTTCGGCAAAGCAGTCCGCGAACCGCTCGTTCATTTTCTCGTCGCCGGCGCTGCACTATTTCTGATCATGGGCCAGTTTGGGACCGACAACGGCGACCGTAGTATCACGATCGACGAAGCGCAGGTCGCAAACCTGGCCCGGCAATGGGAACAGACTTGGCGGCGTCCTCCATCGCCAACGGAATTGGACGGGCTGATCCGCGATCATATCAAGGAAGAAATCTACTTCCGCGAGGCGATACGGCTAGGCCTGGACGCAGATGACCCGATCATTCGCCGGCGTCTGCGTACGAAAATGGAATTTCTTGCCACCGCGCAAACCGAAAACACTCCGCCAACGCAGGACGAGCTGGCCCGTTTCTACGACGCCAACAAAGCCCGATATGCCGATAATCCGGTTTATAGTTTCGAGCAGAGGTTTTTCGGCGAAGACGTGGTGGCAGCCGAGAAGGCGATTTCTGCGCTCAACGAGGGCAAGGCCGCCATCGCCGCATCACTTGATGTTCCCGCCTCGATGTATGGTGCGGCAACCGATCAGATTTCGCGCCAGTTTGGTGACGAATTTGTGGAGAGCTTGCGAAACCTGCCGCTTGGCATGTGGGCGGGGCCTGTGCGTTCGGGCTTTGGCTTGCACGCGGTACGCGTAAACCAGGTCATCGCTTCTCAAATCCTGCCACTCGGGCAAATCATGCAAGATGTTACCAATGACTGGCGCGCGCAAACCCGCGCTGCACGAGAAGAAGCAGCCTATCAGGCGCTGCTCGACGGCTATGAAATTCGTATCGTTAAGCCATGATATTCCGCGCGATCCTGCTTCTTTTATTCGTTATGGGCTGGCCCGTGGCCACCCAAGCCGATGACCTGCGCCCCGGCTATCTCGAAATCCGCGAAATGCCCGCCGCGACCGGGAACGTGCACGTGTATGATATTACCTGGAAGGCCCCGATTAAGCCCGGCCTTGCGGCACGCGTTGCACCCACCTTTCCAACCGACTGTGCGAAGTCCACATCGCCTGAGCGAAGCATTGATTCTGCCGCGCTTTTGGTGCGCTGGACCATCAGCTGCACCAAATCGCTCGCAGGCCGTAGTATCAGGCTAACCGGAATCGAGGATACCCCCGGCGACGCGCTGATGCGTTACCAAGCGCTTGACGGTGAAGCACAGGCGGCGCGTCTCACACCGGGCACGCCAGCAACTACCATCGCTGCCAAGCCCGATCGCTGGCAGGTCGCGCGGACCTATTTTGTCACCGGAGTCGAACACATATTGATGGGCTATGACCATCTGCTGTTCGTGCTCAGCCTGGTCCTTTTGCTCAACGGAGTATGGCGCGTTGCTGCAACCGTTACCGCGTTCACTATCGCGCATTCGCTCACGCTGATCGCGACTACGTTACAACTCATCAGTCTGCCCCGCGCACCCGTGGAGGCCGCGATTGCGCTGTCCATCGTCTTCCTTGCTGTTGAAATCGTCAAGCGCGAACCCGGTAAACTGCGTTTGTCCGAGCGCATTCCTTGGATCGTCTCGTTCCTCTTCGGCCTGCTTCACGGTTTCGGATTTGCAGGGGCGCTGGCGGAAATAGGCCTACCACAAGGCGAAGTACCAACGGCGTTGCTGACCTTCAATCTGGGAGTAGAGGCAGGGCAGCTGATCATCGTGGCCGCTGCAATGGTGACAATAGGGGTACTGAAACGGGTACGGCATGGTTGGCTCGATCCCGCCAAAACCGTCGCCGCTTATGGAATAGGATCAGTTGCGGCAATGTGGCTGATCATTCGTATTTCGGCGCCGTGACCAATTGCATTTGCTTTTAAGCCGACCACGACGCCGATCAGCAAATATCTCAAATTTGTGCGCTGTTTACTATTCCGCAAGGGCATCAATGCTATCCTTCAGGTTCGACCAGGCAATTTGAGATAGACCGAATGGTAACGAAAAGGTTCTCGTGGAACGACAGCGATGGAGCAGATGCTTCCGCGGATGCTTCACGTGGCTTATTGGCTCGTCTATCTTCGCGTGCTCCCGCACCACCCCAGACAATATCGGCAGCGACATCTTCTAAAGAGGCAGTTCTGCTGCTGCAAAATTTCGAAGAAAGTGGTCAAGGCTGGTTTTGGTCGACAGACGCTGAAGCGCGTATCGGTTATTTAAGTGAAGCGATATGCACGGTATTAGGCAAGACACAGACCGAGCTAATCGGAACGCCTTTCGTAGACCTGTTCTGCAGAACGGATGATGCAGATGGTCATCAACGGACACTGCCCTTCGTCCTGACCAAGCAATCCAAATTCAACGATCTTCCGTTACAGGCCGCAACAGACGATGAAGAGATTTGGTGGGCTGTATCCGGGCGCCCATATTTCCGCGGTCAAGAGTTTGCGGGCTTCCGTGGCAGCGGGACTGACGTGACAGCGCAGCGACGAAGTGCGAAAGATACCTCACGCCTTGCTACATATGACTCGCTGACGGGCTTGCTGAATCGCTTCAAAATGTCGCAATTACTCAATACAACTTTGTCGGCATTCCAAGCGCAGCGCCGTGCCTGTTCGATCATGCTAATCGATTTGGATAGGTTCAAGCAGGTTAACGATACGCTCGGCCATCCGGCTGGTGACGCATTGTTGAAACAGGTAGCCGAGCGGCTGGTAAAGGTTGTCGGCGATAGCGAAAAAATTAGCCGACTTGGCGGCGATGAATTCCAGATCATACTGCAGGATGTCGATGATCGCGGCGCCCTTGGCGATATGGCCGATAAAATCATTCGTTCGTTATCGCACCCCTATTCTGTCGATGGCAGCAGATGCATAATCGGCGCATCCATTGGTGTTGCCGTCAGTCCGTTCGACGGACGAACGAGCGAGGAGCTCATCCGTAACGCCGATCTTGCACTATATGCTGCAAAAGGCGGAGGTCGCGGACGTTTCCGCTTTTACTCGAGCGACCTGTTGCAAGCGGCTGAAGACCGACGGATCTTGGAGGAAGACTTGCGCGATGCGTTGTCGCGCAACGAAATCTGGCTCGCTTACCAGCCGGTGGTAAACGCCAAAACAAACGTCGTAAACGGCTTCGAAGCTCTCATCCGCTGGAACCACCCTGAACGCGGCCCGATTTCGCCGTCGCTTTTTATCCCCATTGCGGAAGAAGCCAATCTTATAGGAGAATTGGGCGAATGGGCGCTTAACAAGGCCTGCGCCGACGCTGCTAACTGGCCCGGCAATATGAAGGTAGCGGTGAATGTTTCTCCGATCCAGTTTGCCAACGATTTATTGCCAAAAATTGTGGAAAATGCCTTGGCTGCATCGAGGCTGCCTCCGCACCGGCTGGAGCTGGAAATTACCGAAGGCGTATTCCTGCAGGAATCCGCCGATACCGACACCATGTTTGCTTCGCTTAAGAAAATCGGAGTCCGACTGGCCCTTGACGACTTTGGTACCGGTTATTCATCGCTGGGCTATTTGAAAACCGCGCCGTTCGATAAGATCAAAATCGATCAAAGCTTTGTGCGCGGAGCAACGGAGCCCGGGTCGCGCAATGGCGCAATCATCACTGCAATCGTTGCATTGGCAGAAGCGTTAGAAATGGAAACCACCGCAGAAGGCATTGAAGCGCTCGATCAGCTTGAACTTATCCGCACACTCAATGTCAGCCATGTGCAGGGCTATGTTTACAGCATGCCAGTGAGTGATGAAGTGTTACGCGAACGCTGCGATGCCGGCGACTGGATCATAACGCCGTCGGGACCAGCCGTGCAGCGCAGCGATCGACTGTCGATGTTCCGCAAGATCGGCGCAATCCACGATAATCATTGCTATTCTGTAGTGCTCCGCAATCTTTCCGTGTCGGGCGCGATGATTGAGGGTATATTGGACGTACCCATCGGCGCCAAATTCGTGCTTGATTTTGGCGATGGCCAGCTTGCCGTTTCGACAGTGCGCCGGTCCATGAACCACCAGCAAGGATTGGAATTCGAAGAGCGGCTGGTAAATGACGGCAATGGCGGCTTATGCACCAGCCGCCGCATTTCACCGTATATGATGGCGGCGGCAGGCATGCCAATTGCCAATCTCCCTCCCGGATATTACACACCAGCCGAAGTTGCACAGCGCCCGCAAACCTTACCCACATTTAGCACTGTAAGTGAATGGAAAGCTGCCTGACTGCCTAATGTCGGTTTGAACCTTGCAGCATCGCCGGATACCCTGTTAAGAAGTGCAGTAGGGTTAGAGGATGATGTTCGATGCATTTTAAATTGTCGCTGGCAGTCGTTGCCTTTTGTCTGGCCACTGCGCCGGTCATTGCCAAAGACGACAAGATTACTGAATCCCGCCCGCCTGTATTCGAGGCATTGATTAATTGCCGAGCCATTGCGGATTCGACCGAACGCTTAGCCTGCTATGACGCAAAGGTTGCGGCAATCGACGAGGCTGAAAAGAAGGACGAGATCGTATTAGCGGATCGGGCGTCAATGAAGGAAGCGCGGCGCGGACTGTTTGGTTTTTCGATCCCCAAGTTGAAGATTTTCGGAAACGACGGCGAGGAAGAAGACAAATTCGAACTCACTGCAAAGATTAATTCAGCGTATCAGGCCAATCCTGGCAAATGGACGATCGTTCTCGACAATGGGGCACGATGGGTACAGATCGATACCAAGGTTATCCGTAAGGACCCAAAGCCAGGAATGGAAATCAAGATCAGGGAAGCCGCGATGGGGAGCTATTTTGCCAATGTTGCCGGGCAAACCGCAATCAGAATGAAACGGGTTAACTAGCTGGAACCAGTAACTTCGGATCAATCCGCGCACCGTTCCACTTCATACCCCAGTGCAGATGCGGACCACTGGCGCGTCCGGTCGCACCCACACGCCCGATGACCTGCCCTTGTTTGACGACATCGCCTTCTTTTACCAAGAGCTCGGAACTATGCAGAAAGGCGCTGTTGAGGCCCATCCCGTGGTCGATCATCAGTAAGTGGCCCTCAAGCGTGAACGCATCTGCGGCGGCAAGCGTAACGACGCCGTCGGCGGGTGCCACAAATTCGGTGCCAGACGCGGCGGCAATGTCCATGCCGCTGTGATAGCTTCCCGGCGTACCGTTATAGATTCGCTGCGCACCGAACAGGCCCGAGATACGTCCGGCAACGGGTTTGATAAATTCCTGCCGCCACCCGTTGCTGGCGCTGCGAACGGCGCGCGCGGCGTTAATTCGCGCAAGTTCGGGGCCACGCCGCGCCTGAAATTCCGCGGTCGTCGCCGCACCACCGGTCGGGTTCGCGGCAACATTCTCTATCCGCCAGTTGCCTGGCGCAACAGGCAGATAGCGTTCGGTGCGGTGACCATCTGAAGTGACCGCGACAAGACTGGCGCTGTTTTCTGCATCGCGGTCAAAGCCCATCAGGAAGAAGCCGTCTGGAGTCATCGGCAATTCAGCGCCGTTGAGCAGTACCGAACGCGTGCCTTTCGGTGCTTGCCCTGTAATCAGGCCGCCTTGGACGGCAGTGCCTGAAAACCAGAAATCGGCGGGACGGGCTTCAGACGCAATATCAACATTGAGCCGAGGCGAGCTTTCGACGGGCAATGAAGGAAGTCTGGGAGGCGCCGCTGCCATCGGTGAGGTGGCGGTGCAGCTAACCATAGCCGCAAGTGGCAAAATCGAGATTGAACCACCACCCCGCATTTAAGTCAGCTTTTGCCGAGCGTCGCCCGGGTCGAAATTTCCGCGCTGGCATAAGGTTCCTGACGGATAACGCTCCAATAGCGCAGCTCTTCGAGCGGGATGACCTGACCCGTAACGGCACACAGCACATGATCGCCGGGGCTTAGCATCCTAAACCCGTTGGCCATATAATGGAGGCGGGCGACTCTTTTGGTATTCGACATCAACATAGGTTCATTATGGCGCAAAGTCGCTGAACGGGCAATGACGGCGTGAGTCTTAGAACAGATTGCCCTGATTTGGGGCGGGATTGGGAAGCTTGGGAGCAGGAGATCGGGGCGATGGCATGCCGCCGCTGACCTTTGCGCCGACTTCGCCATCGGCAAAGCGCAGGCCGACTTCGCCTGCTTTAATGGCTGCCTCACGCGACATGATCGTCTTGCCACCAGCGTCGGTGACGCGGGCGAAGCCGCGCTTGAGCGGTGCTTCGGGATGCAGGCTGCCCGCCAGTCGCGCCAGTGCATCGATACGCTGCTGCCCTTGCTCTACCCGCCGCGACAAAAGGCGGGGATGGAGCATTTGCGCGGGGCCAGAAAAAGCGAGTTCAGCCTTGCCCACCCGCGTTCGCAGCGATTGGCGCAGCCGTTCGGCGAGTTCGTCTGTCCGCTGCTGATGCGGCGCGGCGAGATCGACGAGCTTGGGCATCAACCGCCGCTGCGCTTCAAGGCGTTCGGCGGCCCACTCGATACGCCTTCGCACAGCACCGGACATGCGCAGGGTAATCTGGCCTACCCGTTGCAGCAATTCGCTGCGCACCGGTACTGCGATCTCGGCTGCCGCAGTAGGCGTGGGGGCACGGAGGTCGGCGGCGAAATCGCACAATGTGGTGTCGGTTTCATGGCCCACAGCGGAGATGATTGGGATCGTGCAATCGGCTACTGCGCGCACCACGGTCTCTTCGTTAAATGCCCAGAGGTCTTCGATAGATCCGCCACCGCGCGCAACGATGACAAGATCGGGTCGCGGCGTTGGGCCACCGGCCGGCATGACCGAAAAGCCATTCACAGCCCGCGCAATCTGCGCCGCCGCGCCTTCGCCCTGCACCAGCACGGGCCAGACGATGACATGGCTGGGAAAGCGGTCGGCGAGGCGATGGAGGATGTCGCGAATGACTGCGCCGGTGGGCGAGGTCACGACGCCAATGACGCGTGGCAATGAGGGCATCGCCTTTTTGCGCTCGGGAGCGAACAGTCCCTCCGCCGCAAGCCGAGCCTTAAGCTTCTCGAACAATAGCATCATCGCGCCTTCGCCAGCGACCTCAAGGCTTTCGACAACGATCTGGTAGCTGGATCGCCCGGCGTAAGTCGAAAGCTTGCCGGTCGCAACAACCTCGAGTCCATCCTCTGGCGCGAACGGCAGGCGGGCAGCGCCGCCTTTCCACATTACCGCATCGAGCCGCGCATTTTCGTCCTTCAAGCTGAAATAGATATGCCCAGATGCCGCCCGCTTGAAACCCGAAATTTCCCCGCGCACGCGTACATGGCCGAAGCGGTCTTCGACTGTCCGCTTCAAAGCCGACGACAATTCCGACACGCTCATGGCTTGGGCGTTGTCGCCGGGACGCTCCTCGGCTAGGAGGCGCGGGTCATTATAGGGGTCGTTATCGGACATGAATATCTTGCTCATCGGTTCAGGCGGACGCGAACATGCGCTGGCATGGAAGCTAGCGCAATCGCCTTTGTGCGATACATTGTTCGCCGCGCCCGGCAACCCCGGGATTGCCGAAGAAGCCGAACTTGTGGATTTGAATATCGCCGACCACGGAGGCGTCATCGCCTTTTGCGCTGGGCATGACATCGGATTGGTGGTGGTCGGGCCGGAAGCGCCACTGGTCGATGGTTTGGGCGATGCGTTGCGTGACGCTGGCGTACCAGTCTTCGGACCCAATCAGAAAGCTGCACAGCTGGAGGGATCAAAGGGCTTCACCAAAGACATGTGTGCTGCGGCCAATATCCCCACAGCCGGTTACAAACGCCATCACAGCAAGGCTTCTGCATTCGCAGGCCTCGCCGAATTTGATGCGCCTTATGTGATCAAGGCGGATGGTCTGGCTGCTGGCAAGGGCGTCATCATTGCAGAAACGCCCGAAGATGCTAGGGCCGCTATCGAGGACATGTTCGGCGGTGGATTTGGCGATGCGGGGGCGTCGGTTGTGATCGAAGAGTTTATGACCGGCGAGGAAGCGAGTTTTTTCGCACTCAGCGACGGCAATAATGTCGTGGCCTTCGGTTCTGCACAAGATCATAAGCGCGTCGGCGATGGCGACATTGGTCCCAATACCGGCGGTATGGGCGCCTATTCGCCAGCACCTGTGCTGACTGAGGATTTGCAGGCTGCGGTGATGGAGCGGATCATCAAGCCGACGGTGACCTATATGGCGGAGCAAGGCACGCCCTATTGCGGGGTCCTGTTTGCGGGGCTGATGCTCACCGACGAAGGACCCAAGCTTATCGAATATAATGCGCGTTTCGGTGACCCCGAATGTCAGGTGCTGATGACACGGTTTACCGGCGATCTGGTCGAACTGATGCTGGCGGTGGCAACGGGAAAACTAGCTGAAGCGGATATCCCGGCGTTCGCGCCCGACGCGGCTTTGACCGTGGTAATGGCCGCCAACGGCTATCCCGGGAAACCCGAAAAGGGCGGCGCGATTGGGCTCGGCCAGGTAAGTGGAGCCAAGGTTTTTCACGCCGGGACCGCCGAAAAAGATGGCCAGCTGACCGCCAGCGGCGGCCGCGTCCTCAATGTCACTGCGCGCGGTGCGACGGTCACCGAGGCGCAAAAGGCGGCCTATGCAGCGGTCGACTTGATCGACTTCCCGACAGGCTTTTGCCGTCGTGATATCGGCTGGCGCGAGGTCGAGCGCGAAGCGATACGGTGACCGTCGGGCTAACCACGATTAGCGCTTCCGTTCAGCGCAAAATTTGCGTAACCCATCTGTTGAGTTGAGGGATTTTCTGGGGAGAAATTCATGTCCTATTATTTGCCAATAATCATTAGCGCGATCGTCATTTTCACTGCGTTGATGTGGTGGCTGCTGTCATTAGGCAATGTCAAAAAGGGGGCGACGCCGCCACAAGACATGGCACCCCCCAAGGTTGTTCCGGCGCCGCCTGTCGCTGCGACACCGCCGCCTGCTGCGCCGAAAGCAGCTGCGTCAGCAAAATTGATGGACGACCCAGTGCCAGCGTCGAAAACAGCACCGCCCAAGGCGCAGGCGCCGCTGAAGGCCGCAGCAACCAAAACCGCGCCGACCAAAGTCGCTGCAAAAGCGCCGGCAAAAGCCGCAGCACCGGCAGCCAAGAGGGGGGCTGCACCGAAAGTCGCAACGCCGAAAGTCGCCGTTCCCAAAGTTGCCGTGTCCAAAGTCGCGGTTCCTAAAGCACCGGCGAAGGCCGCAGCCAAACCTGAAGTCGCGGCCGAACCGAAGGCAAAGGCAGCCCCCAAGGTTGCAGCCAGAGCCGCTGCGCCAAAGGCGGCTCCCAAAGCCAAGCCCGCACCAAAACACAAAGCGGTTGCCAAGCCAGTCATCCCGGACAATCTGGAATTGCTCAAGGGCGTTGGACCGAAACTCAACACCTTGCTCAAATCTTTGGGCATCGCCAGCTTCGATCAGGTCGCCAACTGGAGCCCAGCAGACATTACCGAGATCGATTCAAAGCTCGGCACATTCGCCGGTCGAATTGCTCGCGATAATTGGGTCGATCAGGCCAAACTGCTAGTCGCTGGCGACGTCGCCGGTTTCGAAAAGAAATATGGCGCGCTGGGTAGCGAAGTCGCCAAGGGCTGAGTTTTCATTTCCATCCCGCTCGCTGGAGGGGGTGAAGTCAAAACGCCTTCAAAATCCGCTTTGGCCTCACTTGCAATTCGCCTTTGCAATTGGGGCAGCGGCCTTCAAGCGGCCCATCAACGCACGGACTACAAAACGTGCATTCATAACTGCAAATCATCGCCTCGCTGCTATCCATCGGTAGCGACGCTGCACAGCGTTCGCATTTATCTCGCATTTCCAACATATCGCTCTCCTTATCTGCCGACGCGCTGCAATCCGGTGCCGTGCATTTTCAGCCAGCGGTCGGCGGCTTTGCGGTCGCCCTCATATAAAGCGTCGAGCCAGGCATAGAAGTCGCGGCTGTGGTCCATGTGGCGCATATGCGCGACTTCGTGCGCGATGACCGAGCGCCTTACATGCGCCGGTGCCATGATAAGCCGCCAACTGAGTGAAATCGTACCACGGCTGGAGCAGCTGCCCCAGCGGCTGCGCGGATCGCCGAGCGACAGGCGCGGGACCGGTTCGCCGGCTTTTTCGCAATAATGGCCAATCTCTCTTGTGTAGACGCAACGCGCTTCGGATTTGAGCCAGCGCAGGATGCGTGCCTCAACCGAAACTTCCGGACCACCCAGCCGCAACACGCCTTCTCCGCATCTTACGCTGCGCGGCCAGTCTTCGCGCCATTCGATAATATGCGCCTCGCCTTCGACGGCAATTTCGCTTCCGGGGGCTATCGGCGCGACATCGGGTGCGCTTTGCAAGCGGGCGGCGATCCACTCGCGCTTTTTGGCGACGAAATCCATCGCGACATTGGTCGGCGTGTAATTGGGCATGGTGATGCGTATTTCACGCTTCACCGCATCGGCGCGCATCGAAATCCGCCGCGCACGCGGGTTGCGCCGGATACGCACCGGCACGCTCTCGCCCTCGATATCTACCTCCGGATCAGAGAGGCTGTTCGACAATATGGTTTTCAAGCGGCCCAGCATGGAGTTCGGATATTGCCCGACCTTTGACCGACATGCCAGCCTCATGAATGGTCTCATGGCTACCACTTACCAGATAGTGCCAGTCGGGCAGCGGTTTGCCGTCCGCGCGAAGCACATAAGCGCAGCTTTTGGGCAACCACACATAGTCGTCAATCTTGCGCGGAGTTAGGCGCAAACACTCCGGCACAATCGCCTTCCGGTTGCGGTAATCGGCGCACCGGCACGTCTGGAGATCGAGCAATTTGCACGCGACGTTGGTGGGATAAATGCGCCCGGTATCTTCATCCTCAACTTTATTGAGGCAGCATTTGCCACAACCATCACACAAGGCTTCCCACTGTGCGCGATCGAGGGATTCTATCGGGGCTTCCCAGAATTTCGTTTGGTCGGTCACCGCACCCATTTGGCGAGTTCGGCTTCGACCAGCTTCGGTGCGCCTTCATTGGCATCGGTCTTCGGCTGGTCAGCAGGCAGTATCGCCAGAGGCTTGCCGTCGGGTGCCATAAGATAGGGTGTCTGGCTGTGGCTCATCAGATAGCTTTCGGGCGAAGAGCCCTCGACACGGCTCGAATAGACCGCAAACTTCTTGGTCGCATCGGCGATTTCCACGTCGGTGCCGGTCAGTCCGATGGCGCGCGGGTGAAAGGCACCGACAAATTGTTTGAGCACCGCAGGCGTATCGCGGTTCGGATCGACGGTGATAAATATCGGCTGGATTTTAGCAGCAAGTTCAGGCTTTTCCTTTTCAAATGCCTTCAACCCCGCCATCAAATTCTGCATGTCGGGGGTGCAGATATCGGGGCAATTGGTGTAGCCAAAATAGACGATCCGATATTGCCCGTTAAATTCCTTGTACGTTCGTTTCTTGCCGTCCTGATCCGTCAGGCTGAAATCGCCTCCGATTGCGGCCCCAGCGAGAGGCGCGGAAGATAATGGTGGTGGGGCTGGCTCACTATTGCAGGCGGAAAGCAAAAGTGCGGCGGACATAGCGATTGCGAGAGTTTTGTTCATAGCGGGGCCAGACATGGTCTGCTAATGCCGCGATATCAAGCGTTTTGGGTACTGAAAAAAATGGGGCGAGTTTCCTTGAAGAAGAATTTGGTTTTGGCTTTGACCGCCGGTGCGATGCTTCCGCTCACCATTGGTTTGGTTGCACCTGCTACACATGCGCAGTTTTCTGACAGCTACAATTTCCTGAAAGCCGTCAAGGACCGCAAGGGCGAGGAAGCAGAAAAGTTTCTGGCGGAACCCGGAAGCGTCATCATCAATACGCGCGATGGCACCACTGGGGAAACCGCGTTGCATATCGTCATACAGCGGCGCGATTCGACCTGGCTTGGCTATCTGCTGCAAAAGGGTGCAAACCCCAATCTTGCGGACAAAAAAGGTACAACACCTTTGATGCTGGCGACTCAGCTCGGTTATATCGATGGTATCGATTGGCTGGTCCAAAAAAAGGCGCAGGTTGACCAAACTAACCGGTCTGGCGAAACGGCTTTGATATTGGCTGTGCAGTTGCGCAATGCCGAAGCAGTGCGCGCGCTTCTCAAAGCCGGTGCTAATCCGGACAAAAAAGACAGCCGGGCGGGATATTCCGCACTCGATTATGCAAAACAGGACGGTCGCTCGAGTGCGATCGTGTCGATTATCGAAAATCGTGACAAAACGGATGCAAAGAAAAAACCAGCCGATCTTGATTTTTCGGGAATTGGCGAGCCTAAATAGCTGCCGTTAAGCTGGCACGAATTTCATAGCCACACCGTTCATGCAATAGCGTTTACCCGTGGGCTTTGGACCGTCGTTGAACACATGGCCCAAATGCCCGCCGCACCGTGCGCAATGCACCTCGGTACGAGGTAACCCGATTTTGTAATCCGTGCTTGTGCCCACGCCGCCTGCCAAGGGCTGGTAAAAGCTCGGCCAGCCTGTGCCGCTGTCGAACTTCGTTGCCGATGAAAACAACCGTTGGTTGCAACCGGCGCATGCAAATGTCCCCCGACGCTTTTCCTTGTCGAGTGGGCTGGTATAGGGCGTTTCAGTCGCTTCTTGCCGTAGCACACGATAGGCTGCTGGCGACAACCGCTTGCGCCACTCGGCATCGCTGTACGTCACCGCATAGCGTGGCTTGGCGGCGGCATCCTTACCGCAACCGAAAACAAAGGCAGCGGCGCCGATGCTGGTCAGGGACAAAAACTGGCGTTTGGAAAACTGCATTGCGAACATCCCTCTAACTGTTGTCAGATATAAATACGCGCGACGCAGCCAAAAGGTTTCACCTCAATATTTTGACAGCTCGACCATCATCTTGCGATATCCGTGCACAAAGCAGCCGGCGACCCGCTCGGGTTCGGCAACGACATTGGGTCGAAGCCGCCTAGTAGCCATTTCCTCAAGCAATATCCGGATTTGCAATTCGGCCAGACGCGCGCCGACGCAGCGATGGATGCCATAACCAAATGCCAGATGCCGCCGTGCGTTTTCACGATCGACGATCAACTTGTCAGGGTTATTGAACACGCTCTCGTCGCGGTTTGCCGACAGATACCACATGCCGATCTTGTCGCCAGCCTTGATCGGCGCACCGAACAGGTCATGATCCTGCGTCGCCGTACGCCGCATATGTGCAAGCGGCGTCTGCCAGCGGATGATTTCGCTCACCGCATTGGGAATGAATTCGGGATTCTTCTCCAGCTTCTCGCGCTCGTCCTGAAAGCTGTGCAGGCCATAGGCATACCCCGACATAGAATTGCGGGTGGTGTCATTGCCACCGACAATCAGCAGGATGAGATTGCCCATATATTCGAACTGGTTCATGTCCTTCATCGGCGAATGGATCATGCGTGATATCAGGTCTGGGCCTTCGCCGCGGTCCTTCCGCTCGTCCCATAGCCGCTGGAAATATGCGCCCATTTCGAACATTTTCGCTAGCCGTGCCTTGCGATTCTCTTCGGTCCGAAACAGCTCGACGTCGCCTGCCCAATCCGACCATTCGGTCAGCAGTCGGCGGTCTTCCCATGGGAAATCGAAAATGATGGCAAGCATCTGGGTTGTCAGTTCGATCGACACAAGATCGACCCAGTCAAACTCCTGCCCGACCGGCAACGTGTCGAGCAACTCGCCCGTGCGGCGGCGGATATCATGCGACATCCGCTCCATCTCGCCCGGAGTAAATGCAGGGGCGATGACGCGGCGTTCTTCGGTGTGTTTAGGCCGGTCCATAGCGATGAACATCGGCATCACGATCCGTTGGTCTTCTGGAACGGGTTCTTCCAACGCGTTGTCATCGATCAACGTGATGCCACCATGTTCAAACGAAGACGAATAGATGTCGGGTAGTGCCTCGACATGCTGGATCGCTTTTAGCGTTGTAATGTTCCAGTAAGCGCCAAAGTCGCTACCCTCGATCTTGTTAATCGGAGCGCTCTCGCGCATTTCCTTGAATATCGGTTGCCAGCGATCCTCGGCATAAATTTCGGGCTTCGTCACATCCCACCGATGCGGTGCGTGATTAATTTCCCAAGGAAGCGAATCGCTTTCGAACACGGGGGCAGTGGCCATTTTGTAGACTCCTCTCAACAGTCTGAAACTGCCACTACTTACAAATATGTCAATCCCGTTTCGATATGCAACTTGTCTGAGGAAAAATGCGGCCTATCCACGAACCGGTATCAGCCCGAACAATTTACGCTTGCCTTCCACCTTAATGCGACCCGCGCTGCCGGACTTCATGACATTCTTTTTGAACAGCATGACTCCAAGTCGAAGCAACAGGATCGCGAAGAAAATCTGGCCAGTGATCGCGACGGCGTGATGCCACAGCGTCGGTTCCAGCGCCGCTCGTCCAATCATTGCAAAGGGCGAACTGAATGGGAAAATAGAGGCAAATTTCTCGATGGGCTGGCCGGTCTTGGTGAGTGCGTAGGACGCGAAAAAGAAGTTAATCAGCTGCGCCATCGTCACCGGCATCGAAATGGTTTGCACCTCGCGAACCGTTGCCGCCATCGCGCCTATGCCGAGGAACAACGCTCCCAGCATCAGATAGGCCATGATGAAATAGGTGAAGCAGAGTCCGATGAACATTGGCCATCCGACGGCTGGGGTTGGAAAGCTGGGAAGGCCTCTTCCCACAAATTGAAGCCCGACAAAGCCCACGCTGGTCCATACCAGAATGCCAAGTAATGCCATGCCAAGCATCGCAAACAGCTTGCCGAGGAACACCGACTCCATTGGGATTGATGCTGCCAGGATTTCGATAATCTTGTTGGCTTTTTCCTCAACCAGATTTGAAAGCACCATGCCTGCAAGCAACATCGTCAGGAAGAATACCAATATCTGCCCCCCCTGCGCCGTAACGGTGCGAAGCTGTTTGTCGTTATTGGCGGTTTCGGCGACAATATCCGATGTGGACTTCGGCAATTTCAAGCCGCTAGGATTGCGCGCGTAGCCAGCTAGCAATTCAATGTCTGCTTGCTCGCGTTCGACCGACCGTGTGGTGCCGGTAACCACCGGCTGGTCCAACGTGCCGGTGACGATGACGCTCAGATTATCCTCTTTTTTCTTAAGATAATCCTGAGGATTGCGGTCCCGATCCTCTGCGGCATCACCGACAATTTTCATCTCGGTAAAATATTTTTCGCCCATGCTGTTCGATAGCGATTGGCGAGCCGCGAGCAGTTTTTCCGAATCTCCCTGCAGCATAGCGACGCCAATTATGGGCTGCGCCGATTCCTTTGCGATTTGCCCACCAAGGCTGCCAGCTGCAACACCGGCCAGTACCGGAAAAAACGGGCCCAGCAGGAAAAAGATAAACGCCTTTGAATAGATAATGGCGGTGAAATCGCGACGGGCGATGACGAAGGCGGCGCGGATTATTTCTTTCATAACAAATCTCCTGCCACAGGTTCATCCATCTCGGCGGCGACGGCTTCACCTGCGATGGCCACAAAGGCATCGTGCAAACCCGGTCGCTCTATCGACAGCGACTTGATGCCCGCCTTGCCCTCAACCAGTGCGGTCAGCAATGGCTCAACACCGGTCTCCGGTAGCGTGAAGTGCCACCAATGGCCCTCGGCCTTAGTATCGGCGGGCAGCGAAGTGCGCCACGGGCCGTCCAAATATTCGGTTTCCAGATGCACTTGCGGACGCAAACGGTCACGCGCCTCGGATACCAGCCCGTCAAAGCTGACCCTACCCTTGGCGATAATAGCGATGCGTTCGCAAAGCCGCTCGGCATGTGCGATGACATGGGTAGAAAATATCACCGTCACACCCTTGGCTGCCTGTGCGCGGATCATTTTTTCGAGCTTTGCCTGATTGAGCGCATCAAGCCCGGAAAACGGTTCGTCGAGCACAATCAGCTTCGGCGCGTGAACAATCGTCCCCATTAACTGCACAGTCTGCGCCATGCCTTTGGACAGTTGCCGGATTTGGCGGTCGGCGGCATAACCAAGCCCTGCTTCCTCAAGGAGTACTCGGCCTTTGGCTGCCGCTTCCTTGAGCGGTAGCCCACGCAGCGCGCCCATGAAGGCAATAGTATCGACGGCGCGCATCGACTGGTAGAGGCCGCGCTCTTCGGGAAGGTACCCGACGTTACGCGACTGCGTTATCGGGCGGTCCGAACCCAATAAGGTGCGGACACCTTCGTCGGGGTCGATTATGCCGAGCAACGTACGTAGCATGGTCGTTTTGCCTGCGCCATTCGGGCCCAATATACCGTAAATGCTGCCTTCAGGGACGGCGAGGTCGACGCCATCGACGGCCCGAAATCCGTCGAATTGCTTTACCAGTCCCTTTGCTTCTATTGCATACATGGTGAATTGCGCCCTGTTTGATCCGGGTGCTGAATAGGATTGGCGTGTGAAAAGACACAAGACAAATTTGGTTAACGCTTTGAAAGAGCGGGCAGCAACGGAGAGTTTTGTAGCGTTCGGGATTGCGCCGGGTAAGCTTGCGCCCCAGGCAGGCGTGCGGCTTCGCCAATGGCTTGCTGACGGTCGGCATGGCGACATGCTGTGGATGGAAGGCCGCGTCGATCAGCGTGCTAGCCCTGATGTGCTGTGGCCAGAGGTCAAGTCCGTGATCATGCTGGGGATGAGCTATGCGCCTGCGCATGACCCGATGGCGCTCGAAGCCCATCCCGACCGTGCCCGCATTTCCGTCTATGCACAGGGCCGCGACTATCATGATGTCGTGAAAGGGGCACTGAAGCGGCTGGCGGGCTGGCTAGCGCACGAGGCAGGCGCCGGGGTGAAGGTTTTCGTCGATACCGCGCCGGTGATGGAGAAAGCGTTAGCAGAGGCAGCAGGTCTGGGCTGGCAGGGCAAACATAGCAATGTCGTCAGCCGCGAACATGGCAGTTGGTTGTTTCTGGGTGCAATCTACACAACCGCCGAACTCGATCCTGATGTGCCTGGCGAGGATAACTGCGGATCGTGTCGTGCCTGCCAGGATATCTGCCCTACAGACGCCTTTCCAACGCCATATCAAGTGGATGCGCGCCGCTGCATTTCCTATCTTACAATCGAACATAAAGGTCCAATCGACCGCGAGCTGCGACCGCTGATTGGCAATCACATCTATGGCTGCGACGATTGTCTTGCCGTCTGCCCGTGGAACAAATTTGCAGAAAGTGCGGCAGCGAACAAAGCCTTTTTGCCGCGTTCCGAATTGATTGCGCCACGATTGGCGGACCTGCTAGCGTTAGATGATGTCGCGTTTCGCAGATTGTTTTCAGGCTCGCCGATCAAGCGCATCGGTCGAGACCGTTTCGTCCGAAATGTGGCAATTGCGGCCGGAAATAGCGGAGACAGCGAATTGTGCGAAGCATTGACCGCGCTTCTTGGCGACGAAAGCGAAGTGGTGCGTGATGCTGCGGAATGGGCAATAGATGAACTAAAGTTGGGCGAGGCTTAGCGCCGTTGCAGGGCGTCGACACATGAAGCCCGGTCGACCGCCGCTCCATCGCTCCGCCGTGCATCGACATAAGTCACTATTTCAGCCCCGCTTTTGCCATCGGGATAGAGGAAAGCATCGAGCACGCAGGCTTTTCCGGTAAATTGGAGCTTGCGGCCATAAACCTCTACAACGTCGAGCCTTGGTTCACCAAAAAGGCGTTTCAAAGCACCCATATCCTTGCCCATAACCGCTTCGAGCCCACGCCTGTCGATTGCAGGCCTCGCCGGAAAAGCAGCGGCGGTTTTCTCGGGCACGGCTGGCCGAGGCATCGGCTTGGGTGCTGAAACGCAACCCGCGAGCAACGATATCGCAACTACAAGCATTGGGTACTTCATAACTTACTTACCCCCGAATGCACCATGTGGACTGCCATCGCGGTTGCCAGAACCGGCACGACCAGATTGAAAAACGGAACGAGCATCCCAGCCGTCCCCAACAGACCAAGCAACATGCGTGGCAGTTTTCGGATGCTACCATGCGCCTTGCCATGCCGGGCGACGAGCATGTCCTCCAGATCGCGGCCGAGCAAAAGCGCGTTGACTAGCATGAATGCGATCGCAGTTCCGATGCCGGTAAACAGCAGCAACAAATAGACAGGCAACGCCAGCAAATTGTATCCAACAACCCTTACTACGGAGCGCAGCGCCATATGAAGGCCGGTCGCCAACCCCGGCCTTTTTCCAAGTTCCGCATGATGTGGATAATGCCGGTCCTCGACAGCGTCGATGATGTCATCGGCAAAAATCCATGTGATGGCGATGGCGACAACGCGGAAGAGCAAAAGCCCCGCCAGCAACAGCAATGCGACCGTAATCAGGCCCGACAACGTCCCGTCACCGTTCAAATTCATCCATTTGAAACCGGCATCCATCGCGTACCAAAGGCCAATCCCCAAGAACACGAATACCGCAATCGTCAGCAGAATCACCTTGGCCAGCAAAGCCGCCACCCTTTTGTCGGAAAGGCTTTGAAACGAAAGCATGAGTGCGCTGATCATTGCGTATATCTAAAGGCCTTGCCGGAAATGTCCAATCCCCCTAGGGCGCGCCAAACCGCAAATAGGGAAAAATATGACCGACATTCGCTTCGACGTTCTCGCCATTGGCAACGCCATCGTCGATATCATTGCCGACACGAACGACGCGTTCATCGATGGCGAGGGTCTGACCAAGGGCAGCATGCAGTTGATCGACGAGGCGCGAGCCAAGGCATTATACAGCCATATGGGACCTGCACG
Source organism: Sphingomonadales bacterium (assembly GCA_031370535.1). Lineage (GTDB taxonomy): Bacteria > Pseudomonadota > Alphaproteobacteria > Sphingomonadales > Sphingomonadaceae > Sphingorhabdus_B. Next base: position 22,755 of record JANMQN010000158.1, read on the forward strand.
CGAAATCAGTGGCGGGTCTGCGGCGAACACGCTGGCTGGACTGGCGAGGCTTGGCCATAAGACCGCGTTTATCGGTCAGGTAGCTGACGACCAGCTTGGCGACGTATTTGCCCATGACATTCGTGCCGGCGGAATTCACTTCGAGGTTCCGGCCCGCGACCGCGCGCCTGCAACCGCTTGCTGCTACATATTGGTAACGCCCGACGCGCAGCGGACTATGAACACGTTTCTTGGCGCTTCCCAATATCTGCCCGCACGGTTGATCGATAAGTCGCTGATCGAAAGTGCTGCAATCCTTTATCTCGAAGGTTATCTTTGGGATCCCGAAGAGCCGCGCGCGGCGATGCGGACAGCAATCGACGTCGCACGCGCGGCGGGCCGCAAGGTTGCGCTGACGCTGTCCGACGCATTCGTCATTTCGCGCCACGGCCCCGATTTCCTTGCGGAGATGGAGGCCGGACGAATCGATATATTATTTGCCAATGAGGTTGAAATTTGCGCGCTGAACAACAGCGACGATTTTGAGGCATCGGTTGCTGCCATTGCTTCGAAAGTACCGTTACTCGTCTGCACCAGAGGCGAACATGGCGCAATCGCAGTCGAGGGCGGTGTCCGCACCGAAGTACCCGCCGAACCTGTGGCGAAGCTGGTCGATACGACCGGTGCTGGCGATCTGTTCGCGGCTGGCGTTTTTGCCGGTATCGCTCAAGGCCGTTCGATGGGGGACAGCCTGACGATGGGCGCGGTCTGCGCTGCCGAAATTATCTCGCATTATGGCGCGCGTCCGGAAGCCGATATCGCCGAACTGGTCAAGACTCGTCTGGGCTAGGTGCTTTTTTGAACAGTAGCCGATCTTCGGGGCCAAAACCCCAGCGCCAGATGATCCAGCCGTAAAGGCCAATAATGGCAGGGATGCCGATGGTCAGTTCGACCCATTCGAACCGGGCAGGTACGCTCACGATTACAACGCCAAGCAATGCAGCCGCGGCGACCGCCCAAACCAGCGCCATTCGCCAAATGCTGATGCTGTGACCCAGCAGCCTGGCGAGAAATCGGGATTTTATAAGAGATCCGATACCCAGCGAAATCATCAGGCCGCAAGCGACAGCCCCTGCCTGATAGAGTCCGACATATCCCGGTTTGATCGGGAATTCGTCAACCAGCATGATGAGGCCAATACTCACCAACGCCTGTACACATAGCATTCCGACAGAAATCAGCAAATTGCGATGCCGTGCCATATAGACCAATGCCGCCTCGCTGACGACTGCAGTTGCAGCCGCCACTTCTGCGGCCAGCAAAAAGGCGAGGGCTCCAGTACCGCCGACAAACTGCGGTCCGACAAGGCCCATTACGGCTTCTCCGGGTATCCCAAGCGCAAGCGCTATTCCCGCCTGCGCCGCAATGATCCAGAAGCCGACTTGTCCAACCTGCCGCGCAATCTCTCCATAATTTTTCGTTTGCAGATTGCGCGTGATAACCGGCCCCAAGATCGGATCGAAACTGGTTTTTAGCTTTTGTGGCAGGCTGGCGACCTGCTGAGCCACATAATAGATTCCGACGACCGCTGGCGACGCAAACAGGCCCAATATTGCCAGATCGAGCCGCCTGCTGCCCCACTCGGCGGCGTCGGCGGCGGCAAGCGGCAAATTACGGCGCGCAATGGCATAGGAGCGAGACGGACTGGGAATCCATCCCCATGGCAGACCATAGCTTCGCCACAGAGGCCACAGTGCGAACAGCAATCCGGCGATGAGCGACACTACGTAAGAGATAATCAGTCCATCACGCGCCGAATAAAAATACAGCACGCCGGCAGCGATACTGATTGTCCACGGCTCGACAATGGCGCGTGCCCGCACCGTCGACAATATATCGAACCGATAGGCAAGCGCAGCCAAGGCGATGTCCGTTGCAACAATCGCGAAAATCACCAGAGGCAAAAACCGGTCCAGTCCGTTGATCGCGCTATTGGGAAACATCAGCTGGGGAAGCAGAATGAGCAAAACGGCGCCCAGTGTAGCTGCAAACATCGCTACCAATAATGCGTCGGCAATCATATGCGCTGGCGGACGGTCGTCACGCGACAGCAGTTCGGCCAGACCCCGACGCAAGCCTAGTGACGCAAGCTGGGCCACGAATTCGACGATCAGAATCGCATAAGCAAACCGGCCGAGCGCCTCTGGTCCGTAAAGGCGCCCAGCAATAAACAGAAAGGGAATCCGGGCGGCGAGCCGCAGGACGAAACCAAAAACATTCGTCCGTCCGCCCTTGGCCAGAGCCTGAATATCGTCTTCGTCGGTTCTGGCTGCCGTCAATCTGTCACCCCTGTATGGAAACGCTAGCGCAAACGCCGCTACGTTACCAGCTTTCGGCCTTGAGCGGACGCGCCAGCAGCGCGGCAGTGACTTCAGCCACATTTGCGCTGCCATCAAGCAAAGCGCACACCGCAGTGACGATTGGCATTTCTACACCAAGCTTTTGTGCCGATTGTAGTAATACCGGAGCGGTAAACGCGCCTTCTGCGACCGTCCGCCGGTCGGCGAGCATTTCAGTTGCCGGCTTTCCCTGCCCTAGCCCTCTGCCCAACGAGAAATTGCGCGAGTTTTCAGAAGAACATGTTAGCACTAGGTCTCCCAGCCCGGAAAGTCCGGCCAGGGTTTCGGGTTTTGCCCCACGCGCCAGGCCATAACGCTGCATCTCTGCAAAACCCCGCGCAATGAGCGCTGCACGGGCATTCAGACCCAATCCTGCGCCGTCGACAACGCCGCAGCCGATCGCGAGCACATTCTTGACAGCCCCGCCGATTTCAGCGCCAACGACATCGTCGGTCCAATAAGGGCGGAACGTGGGCGCTGCAATCAACCGCATCAGCGCCGAACCCAGTGCCTGGTTGCATGTCGCCAAGGTTATCGCGGTCGGCTTTCCCTGAGCGACTTCGTGCGCAAAGGTCGGGCCAGACAGAATCGCGATCGGATTGTCCGGCCTGACTTCAACGGCGATATCCGAGACCAAATATTGCGTTTCGGCTTCGATCCCTTTGGCGCAGAGTAACAAGGGCGCTGCGGTTACCGGCAGGGCCGAAAGCGTGGTGCGAACATGCTGGGCTGGCGTAACGACAAGCAGCGCGCCGCAATCCACCACGTCACCAAGTCGGCTGGTGGCCACAATTTTCGGGGACAAGGTCAAGCCGGCAAGGAAGGCCGTATTCTCATGGCTATCATTAATGCCTGAAACCACCTCTTCCTCACGCGCCCACAGCAGCACATTATCGTGGATTTGGGCCATAACTGCCGCCAGAGCCGTGCCCCACGCCCCGCCGCCAATGATACCGACTGGATATTTTGCGTTGCTCATGCCTTCACTCCAGCGCCGCGGGCGGGGGCTGCATCAGGGTCGAGCGGCCAGCGCGGACGTGCAATAAAATCGAGGCCATCGGTCAGGCCCGCAGCGAAGCGTTCGGCGCCAGCCCAGGCAATCATCGCGCCATTGTCGGTGCAGAGCCACAGCGGCGGTGCGACGAAGCGCATCGCATATTGCGCGGCAAGCTTTTCGAGCATTTCACGGATCGCCATATTCGCCGCAACTCCGCCTGCCACGACCAACGCGCCCGTCGGATCGACCCGGTTCAGCGTGTAACTAAGCCTGTCGGCCAGACAGTCGACAACCGCCTGCTGGAACGACGCGGCAATATCCTCGACTTTATACTTTCCCGTCTCATGTGCGCGCAGCACCGCGCTTTTCAGTCCGGCAAAAGAAAAATGCGGCTCATCGGCGCCTTTCAGCGGTCGTGGCAATGGCACCGCTTTGGCATCGCCACAGGCTGCCGCGCGTTCCACGGCTGGGCCACCGGGGAAGCCGAGCCCCAATATCTTCGCTGTCTTATCGAACGCCTCGCCCACCGCATCGTCAATGGTGGTTGCCAGACGGTTATAGTCGCCGACGCCATTGACCCGAAGCAGCTGGCAATGCCCGCCTGAGACGAGCAACAGCAAATACGGGAAATCCAGATCGGGATTGACAAGCCGCGGCGACAAAGCGTGGCCTTCGAGATGGTTGACCGCGATCAGCGGCTTGCCCGATGCCATCGCCAACGCCTTTGCAGTCACTAGCCCGACCATCACCCCGCCGATCAACCCCGGTCCTGCGGTCGCGGCAATCGCATCCACGTCGTCCAGGGTAATGCCAGCATCGGCCAAAGCCGTTTTGACCAAAGGCGTCATCAACTCGGCATGCGCACGGGCGGCAATCTCGGGCACAACGCCGCCAAACGCACGGTGATGATCCTCCTGTCCGGCCAATGCATGGCTCAAAACCGTGCGGTCAGAACGCACGACTGCCGCCGCTGTTTCGTCGCAACTGGATTCGAGGCCAAGGATGATTGCCATTCGCCGTTGCCATAGGTGCAAGGCTCGTTATGAACAAGTCGCATGAGCTATACTTCCGGCCATCCCTTGCGCATTGGCACGCGCCGTTCCCCACTTGCGATGGCGCAGGCCGAAATGACGATGGCGGCCATCAAGCAGGCGCACGATTTGCGCGACGACCAAGTGATGTTGGTACCGATGCTTGCAACTGGCGATAAAATTCAGGACCGACCCCTGGCGGAAATCGGCGGCAAGGCGCTTTGGACCAAGGAGCTTGAACGTGCGTTGATCGACGACCAGATCGACATCGCGGTGCACTCGATGAAGGATGTCGAGACTGTCCGGGCCGATATTTTCAGCATTTCTGCCATGCTGCCGCGCGCGGATGTGCGCGACCGTCTGATCGGCGCTGACTCGATCGACGCTTTGCCTGAAGGAGCCCGCGTTGGGACTTCAAGCCCGCGACGCGCGGCGCAATTGCAGCGGATGCGTCCCGATTTGAAGATCGTTCCCTTGCGCGGCAATGTCGCAACGCGGCTGGCGCACATCGCCGCCGGTGATGCCGATGCGACCTTGCTAGCGGCGGCCGGGCTTGACCGGCTGGGGATGTCCGACGTGGGGCACGGCTTGTCGCTTGAACAGTTCCTGCCCGCAGCATCGCAAGGTGCTGTCGGAATCGACCGACTGTCGAGCAGGCACGATCTTGTTCCATTATTGTCAGCAATAAATGACGAGCCAACCTTTGTTGCGGTAATGGCTGAGCGCAATCTGCTGGAGGCAATCGGCGGTAATTGCCATTCTCCGGTTGCGGCTTTTGCGCAACTCGAAGGGGATCAAATCCGACTTAAGGCTGAGATTTTCACTGGCGACGGGGGCGAAATGCAATCGGGTGAGATAGTCTTCGATACCGATGCCGACGGCCCCGCGCGGCTTGCGTCAGATTTGCTGGGTCGGGCCAGCGCCGAATTAAGGGCGATATTCAATCCGTGAAACTGTTGATTATCCGGCCCCAACCCGGTGCTGACGCCACAGCCAAACGCGCACGTGACGCTGGGTTCGAGCCAATCGTCATGCCTTTATTTGCGATCGAACCACTGCCCTATCCGCCTGTTTCATCAGAAAATTATGACGCCGTGTTATTGACAAGCGGCAACGCCGTTCGGGCTGCAAGCAATGTGCTGGAACATCTGAGCTCACTACCATTCTACACAGTGGGCGCTGCAACCGCGCGTGCATTGGTCAGGGCATCGCTTGACCCGGGATTTGTCGGTGCCGGAGGCGTCAACGCTCTGCTATTGAAGGCGCAAGAAAACGGACACCGAAATTTAATATGGTTGGCTGGCGAGGATTATAGTGAGCCGATATTGCCTGCGGAATTGTCGCTGGACATCCGCTTTGTCTATCGAAGTGCCGAGGTAGTACTGCCGACGAATTTCGATGAAGCACTGCGGCAGGCCGATGCCGTAATGCTTCATTCTTCGCGGGCGGCACAATATTTCGCTGGTTCTTGTGACAGTGTCGGGATCGCCCGCCGGGACATAACCATCGCCACATTCTCTCAGAACATCGCCGACAGCGCAGGCGAAGGCTGGGCGGATACCATCGTTGCGGCCTTGCCGAATGACGCTGCACTCTTGCCGGAGTTGCAAAGGCGCTTTACAACTGTAACCCGCGACCCCTAACTGATCCCGGCTATCGAGGGGAACACATGACCGATTACGCTACAAGCCAGGCTGCGCCACGCAGTGGTGTGAAATTCAAGCATATCCTGCTGTTGCTTTTGATTGCATTTGTCGGAGGCGGTATTGCAACCTGGTGGCTGGCAAAGGAATACGGCTATCTCGACCAACCTAATGCGATCTCCTCCAATGATGCGGGCTCCGTTACAATGTCTCCGGAAGGCAGCAATGTGTTACCTGTCCTGCCGCCTGTCAGCGGCGGCGGCGAAATCGACAGTCGTCTCAACCAGATCAATGCCGATGCTGCCGCAGCCTCGGGTAACGCAGCGCGGGCCGAAAGTCTGCTTGTCGCCTTCGCTGCGCGCCGTGCGATCGATAGCGGTGCGCCGCTCGGTTATCTTGCCGATCAGCTGCGCCTGCGGTTTGGCGCGACCCAGCCGCAGGCCGTTTCGACCATCATAGCGGCATCACAAGTGCCCGTAACAATCGAGATGCTCCATGCGGAATTGAAAGGCCTTGAACCTGCTTTGCTGACCGGCAGCAGAGAAGACGGGATTTGGACTAGCATGAAGCGCGAAATGTCGGAGCTTTTCATCTTGAGAAAGGATGGGGCTCCTTCGCCTGCGCCGACCCAGCGGCTCGAACGTGCGCAAACTTTCGTCGAAGCGGGTAATATGACCGGCGCCATGGCCGAAATATCCGCGATGCCCGGTGCCGGAACAGCGCAATCATGGCTGGTGCGGGCAAAACGCTATAGCGACGCACGCAAGGCTCTGGACCGGCTGGAACGCGGGGCGTTGGTCGCGCCTATTGCCGCACCGTTGGTATTGCCCGCCCCAGGCCAAGAAGTTGCGCCGGAATTGCCAACGGAACCCACCTCCGCCGAATAATTCGACCGCATTTTTTGTCATAAATCTTTCATAAATCGGTAAGCGGCATATATCGGGGCTATGGCTACCCGATTCACAGCGATTCCCGGAGATACCGTCAACGTTGCGCAAGGCGCTCTTGCGCCTGCTCTGCCGCTGTTCGCGCGCGAGGCGATGGCGTTCGCATACATGCGCGCCAGCGCGGCCTTTGCTTCGACCGTCCCGCTCGACGTTGAGGGCAATGGTCGTGCGGTTATGGTGGTTCCCGGTTTTCTGGCGTCGGACCAAGCGACGTCAAGGTTGCGCCGGTCATTGCAAAGTGCCGGATTTCAATCGTTCGGCTGGGGCCTGGGCCGCAATAAAGGCATCAAGGCAGATATTTTCGACCGTCTCGACCAGCGGATGGACGAGTTGGCCATCGACACGCCACTGACGCTTGTCGGTTGGAGCTTGGGCGGCCTGATCGCGCGCGAATATGCCAAACATGCGCCGCATCGTATTGGGAAAGTCGTAACTCTGGGTAGCCCATTTTCCGGCGATCTGCGCGCCAACAACGCATGGCGTGTTTATGAATTTGTTGCTGGCCACAAGGTCGATTCCCCGCCGATCGAGGTATCGCTGGCCGAAAAACCTCCGGTCCCGACCTGCGCATTATGGTCGGCAAAGGATGGTGTTGTGGCGCCGTATTCGGCGCGCGGGCGGCGGCATGAATCGGACGAGCGGATCGAACTCGATTGTTCGCATATGGCCTTTGTCGCGCGGCCTGACGCAATCCGCATGATCGCAAGGGCAATCGCCGCTTAATCCTGATTGGCACAATGATCGCTGAACTTTGGAGACATTATCCAAAGGAGATTTCATGCCATATCTGTTTCTGCTCGCCGCGCTGGCGTCACCCGCGTTCGAAGATCTCGAAATTCATGATGAACGCATTCTCGCTGTTTCCGGCGATGCCGTACAGATCGATAAGAGATTGAAACTCGCCGAATGTCCCGATGATCCGATCACTGTACACCGGCAGGCGGTCTGGTGGTCGTGCGTTGCCCGGCGCTGGGCTGGCGACTGCACGTCCCTGTAAAAGCGCCCTCTCATGCGGCCTTGACAGCCCAAACTGTCGTCCGCGAGGGTGAGCTGGTCGAATGCGTTCCAGGCGGTCCCGACTTCGCGGTGTCGGCGTCGATGATCGCGCTTGCGGGTGCCGGCAAAGGTCAACCGGTGCGGTATCGCTCTTATTTGGAGGGAACTAGAGCGTGACCGTCACCTCGACTGTGTCACCGGTGACCAGCCCCTCGGCCTTGCGCACCGCGGCTTTGACCGGCAACAGCCAGCCTTGGTCTTCGTTTGCGGGGAATATCGAAGTCTCCCAGCTTGTGTCGCCAATTGTCGCCGACACCTTCATCGAACCCCAACCCCGCCGCCGCCCGTTCTCCAGCCGCCGCATAAGCGCAAGCGCATGAATAGCTTCACCTGCGTCGCCGTCGATGGTCAGGAAGTGCCAACTCGCCGGAGCTTTGTCGCTGGTCCAGATCCAGAGCGCGGTGCGGACAGTGTAGGATTCGCTGCTCACTTCCCCGGTTTGCGCCGCACCGGCACGGGAATGTTGCAGATATCCGCGCCGCCTGCGGGCACATTGAAAAACGGATCGCGCCGGTTCGCCCGCGCATCGGCATAAGCGGCGAAGCTCGCGCTTTCGGTCGAAAGATATTCGAATTCAGGCACATTTTTCGCTTCACTGCCCATCCGCACCGACAATATCGGCACCCGCTCCTCTTCCTTCTCGTAAAAGCCAATCGCGCCGGTGCCGCGCGGGAGCGACGACAGATGCTCGATTCCCTCGATCACACGGCCCACCAGCGCAATATTGCGGTCGAGATGCCTCGGCGCGTGGCCAATCACGGTGTAGAGTTCGGCTCCGGTACCCGTGTCGGGCGACAGATTGCGGCCCACGCCGACCATGGCGTAGCAGTGGACTGGCCACATCTGCCCACCCTTCAGATCAGTTGCGATGGGCCAACCTTCCGCCAAGATGTGGGCCTCGGCGTAAGGATCAGCCTTGAGCGATTTTCGAAGGGACTGAGAAAGCTCGGTCTGAGAGGCAGTGCGGCTTTCGGGAAACTTCTTAGCGTACTCGGCGAAGCTTTTATGAAATGAGGAGAGGAGTGTATTGACGTTGATCTTCGTACCTAGTGCCTCAAAATAATCACTCTCTGGCACCACTGCCAAACCCCCCGGCAAAGCCTTCTTCTCGGTCGCATCGCCCCATTGCACGACATAATTGTCCTGCACACGGTTGATGCTGGTGCCATCCCACCATTTTGCAGCCGCGAGCTTACGGATATTGCTGATCCAGCCTTGGCTGAACGGCGAAGGCATCAGCTGGATGATCACACGACGCGGTTTGGCCCCGGCATCGGGCGCAAGCTCCATCACGAGCAGGTCTGACGGCGCAATTGCCACCCACTCCTCTGCCTTTGCCGCTGCGACGATTTCGCCCGGGGCGGGATACGTCTTGGCCTCTTGGGCAGAAAGCGGGGCTGCAGCAAAAATCGCGGCGTTGGCGGCAAGTGTCAGATATCTTTTCATCGAATGGATTATGGCAAATCCCTCACCCTTGCGAAAGCGTAAAGGAGTCGCTAGGGGCTGCCTTCCCGAAAGGGATGCGGAGACGTGGCCGAGTGGTCGAAGGCGCACGCCTGGAAAGTGTGTATAGGGGTGACTCTATCGTGGGTTCGAATCCCACC
>JANMQN010000186.1:0-1942 GCA_031370535.1 Sphingomonadales bacterium
CATCAATAATTAGACAAGGCCATACATGACACAAAAAGCTTCCGATCTGTTCATTTCGTGCCTGGAGGATGAAGGTGTCGAGTATATCTTTGGCGTACCCGGTGAAGAGAATCTGGATTTCCTCGACAGCCTGTCCCGGTCCAAAAAAATCAAGCTGATCCTCACGCGGCATGAGCAAGGCGCAGGTTTTATGGCCGCAACTTATGGCCGCCACACTGGAAAAACTGGTGTGTGTCTGGCGACATTAGGCCCAGGTGCGACCAATCTCGTGACGGCGGCGGCTTACGCGACATTGGGCGGTATGCCGATGATGATGATTACTGGGCAAAAGCCGATCAAAAAATCGAAGCAGGGCCGGTTCCAGATTCTCGATATAGTAGCAATGATGGGGCCGATTACCAAATATACCCATCAGATGGCGGCATCGGACAATATTCCAAGCCGGGTGCGCGAGGCATTTCGGCTGGCCGAGGAAGAGAAACCGGGCGCTGTACATATCGAACTACCCGAGGACATTGCAGACGAGCATACGGACGCGACGCCGATTAAACGCAGCCTATCAAGGCGCCCTGGCGCTGATCCGAAAGCTGTGCGTGCTGCGGTCGAGGCATTGGAGAAAGCAAAATCGCCGGTGCTCGTGATCGGCGCCGGCGCCAACCGTACCATGACCAGCCGTATGTTGCTGCAATTTGTCGAGAAAACCAGTATCCCTTTTCTGACCACGCAATTGGGCAAGGGCGTGATTGACGAGCGCCACCCCAAATTTCTGGGCTGCGCGGCGCTGTCGGCAGGCGATTTCGTCCACCGCGCGGTCGAGGCATCGGACTGCATTGTCAATATCGGTCATGACGTGATCGAAAAGCCCCCATTTTTCATGCGGACCGGTGGCGCGACGGTTATTCACGTGTCGAGCAAGACTGCCGAGGTCGACCCGGTCTATTTCCCGCACATCGAGGTTATCGGCGATATTGCCAATGCCATCTGGCAGATGAAGCAGGATATCGTCCCGCAGGGCAGTTGGCACTGCGGGCATATGCTCGATTACCGTAAAGCCGAGGTCGAACATACTATGAGCCTTTCCCGTGACACCCGTTTCCCGATTTTCCCCCCGCACGCAGTCAAGCAGGTGCGCGATGTCATGCCCGATGACGGCATCATCTGTCTCGATAACGGCGTCTACAAAATCTGGTTTGCACGCGGCTATGCAGCGCACCGGCCAAACACGGTTCTGCTCGACAACGCGCTCGCGACGATGGGCGCTGGATTACCGTCGGCGATGATGTCTGCAATGGTTTACCCTGATCGCAAAGTAATGGCGATCTGCGGTGATGGCGGCTTCATGATGAACAGCCAAGAAATGGAGACCGCGGTGCGGCTCGGCCTCAACATCGCGGTGCTGATTTTGCGCGACGACAGCTATGGCATGATCCGCTGGAAACAGGCGAATATGGGCTTCGCCGACTGGGGCCTGACCTATGGCAACCCAGACTTCGTCAAATATGCCGAAAGCTATGGCGCGCATGGCCATCGCGTCGAAAGCGCCTCGCATCTTACCGATTTGCTGGTGGATTGCCTAGGCACGCCGGGCGTGCATCTGATTGACTGTCCAGTGGACTATTCGGAGAATGACCATATCCTCAACCGTCAGATCAAGGAACTGAGCGCCGCCTTATGACGAAACTCAAGGATAAATATCCGCTTTATCTGAACAATAAGGCAGCGCAGCCCAACGCCGACCTCGCGGTGACCGACAAATATACCGGAGAAGTTGCGTTCCGCGTCGCGCTTGCCGACAGAGCGACCATTGACGCAGGAATCGCTGGCGCGGTTGCCGCTGCCGAACCGATGGCCGCAATGGCCAGTTACGAGCGGCAAAATGTCCTGATGCACTGCGTTTCCCGGTTCAAGGAGCGCTCCGAAGAGCTGGCCTATGCGCTGTGCG
>JANMQN010000003.1:0-17585 GCA_031370535.1 Sphingomonadales bacterium
AGCAAACGCGGTGAACCCTGCTGGGGCAAGCAGCCAAACTAATGGCAGAGCTGCTGCGGGTGCGAGAATGGCGGTTAGCAACAAGACGCGCACATACATCACTGCACTTGCGAGGGCGATGCCAGTGGCGAATGGGCCTGAATCTGTTTCGCGGAGCCTTGTTGCAAGCGCTGCAGTGACAGCGGTCGAAGAGTATGTTCCGCCTATCAGCGCAGCGATGATTGTTCCCTTGTTCTTGCCGATCACCCGGTTCGCGACATAAGCGACAATGGAAAATCCGAGAATCAAGACAAGGACCAGCCAGAGCTTGAACGGGTTCCAAGCATCATAGGGTCCATACTGTGCGTTGGGAAGGAATGGCAGGACTGCGACCGCGATGACCGCAAACCTAGCAATAGCCTGGACCTCAATCTGGTCCAGTGAACGTAGCAGGTTATGCGCCTTGTTACGCATTGCCAGGACTAAAGTAGTTAGCGCCGCCCCCGCAACCGCGAATGCCATATGGCCAGCGCCGCCGAGCAGGCCCAGGGCCAGAGTAATCATAGCGGCGACCATCGTAGTAGCGTCGCGCTTGGCGGTCTTGGCCTGTTGGCGCAGAAAGCCGGCGACAAGAAGCGCAACCAGGCCACCAAGCATTATTGCTGCCATGGCAGTGGAAACTTCTCGTGCGATCAATGCGGCCAAGCTGCCAAAGCCGCCGATCAGGGTGAACGTCCGCACGCCTGCCACCCGCATACCATCCGCCTCTCCGCGCTGCCGCCATCCGCGTTCAACTCCGATCAGCAAGCCGGATGCCACCCCGGCGAGCAAGGGCATCAACAACGACGTATCGAGGAGGGTTTCACTAGAGTGCACAGTGCCCGATAACCCAAGCCGGACAGCCATGCCAGCATTGCGCCGACTATCGCATCAATTACCCAGACCATGCCATCCAGTCCGAGCGCGCCTCGGTTCGAAAGGGTCTGAATACTCATTGCTCGAGGTGGGAATGATGAAACAGAGCCAAACCACGCTGGAAGCTAAATGTCCAATTCATGCGACTAGTGCCGGCAAACAGATTGTCTGAAAACCACGACATTCCTGAAGCTAGCGTGCAAGTGAACAAACATCGGCTTTCGACTAGCACTCATGCCTAGCTGAATGTCAGAAAAGTTGGCAAAAATAGCCGCTCCTAACATGATGATGAGAGCGTTAAAAAATTCGCCGAATCCATCTTGGGTTGCAGTTTCTCGAGACCAAACAGATGTGTTGCCGTTAATTCACAGAGGCCGAGGCGCTTAAGCAGATTCGGACGAATTCGCTGGCCTCAGCAATATGATGCAAAATGCAAGATAAAGCGCGAGAGTGATGTCGACAGCCGAGCAAAATCCGGGCCACCATGACGGAACGCCCGGGTTTGTTATGATCTGGTGGTGAACGAGGTCCATCGCGCCATGCGCAGCCAGTGCAGCAACGGTCAGCCATAGGCTTGTTCGAAAACTGACGACCGCAATAGATGCAAAAAGCAACGCCACGACCAAATCTTGGAACAGTGCCTGTTCCGATCCCCCGATGACTGCGAACAGGCAGTAATAAGAGGCGATCATGATAAGGGCGAACGGATAGAGAGAGCGGCTTCGATCAAAACCGATAATGGTTGCCGCGCCGCCGGTGGCTACTGCCAACACAACACCTACAATATATTCCATCTCCGCTTCCTTTCAGCCGCGTCCTGATACGCCGATGGCGGCGGAAAACTTCGAACGTGGCGCGGTAGTGTCAAACGCCGCGCGAAGAAGTGTTCCGCCGCTAGGGAGGTCATTTCGCGCAAGTGCAGTTTGTGCCGCATTTGCAAGATGGGCCACAATTGCAGGCCTTTGGTTGCTTGGCACATAAGCAGATGGGAGCGCAGGTGCACGGGTTGCATTTACATTTCTGGTTCATTGGTAAACTCCATTGGTTACGTTGGTGGAGTTCATGTGATACAGTTCGCGCCGTACTAATAATTGAACGTAGCGGCTAAGTTCCTCTTGATCTTTTCAACCGGAAAATGCCGGAAAAGCAATAGTATGAGCGAAGGTGAAGGTAATGGCTGTTGTTGGCCGGGGGCGCATCGTTGTTTGGGAAGGTGCCAGCCTCTGGCTCTTGAAAAGCGAAACGGAAGTGGCAGACCTCCAACCGCATGCGCATCATGCAATACAAATCACATTCCAGCTTGAGGGTTCTTTCGAGATAGGCGTAGCCGAAGAGAGTCTGAACGGACCTGTTGCTGCGATTTGGTCAGACACCCCGCACAGTTTTCGAGCACATGGCGCTGTCGCCTTTTTGTTCATTGCGCCGGAAAGTGCAGTGGGCCGGGCGCTCGAAAGGACATGGTTCGCCGACCAGGCATGGACTAACGTAGCTGACGGGCAACTTGCACTCATGCTCGACGACTTACGCAATTGTGCGGACAATGGCTTCGTCGAAGAGGAAATGCTCAAGCTGGGCCTGCATATCCTCAATTTCCTGCCCGCTGCCGAGGAACACGCACTGCCCGATCCCCGGATACGTGGGATGATAGCGTATGTGCGCGAGAATCTCGAAGAAACCATCTCGCTGCCGGGCGCGGCAAGCCAGGTTGGATTGTCACACAGCAGAGCGCGTCATCTGTTCGTCGCGCAGACGGGCCTTCCCTTCAAAACCTACGTTTTATGGTCCCGCCTTGAGCGTGCCGTTGCGCTCTACGCCGATGGCAGTTCGCTGACCGAGGCGGCACATATGGCCGGATTTGCGGACTCCGCGCACCTCAGCCGGACATTCAAGCGGACCTTTGGACTACCTGCAGCTGCACTGCGCCTCGGGCAGCATTGAATCTTATGCCTTCAAATCTTTACCTTGAGCGGCTTAATCGCCGCGGTGGCACACTTGACGATTTCATTTTCCCGCGCCGCGTCAATTATATGGGTCACCTGACCACTCGCCAATATACCCGATTGGTCGACGAATGGGTCGGTACAGTTGGCCTCAACGTGTCAGAGTACGGCACGCATTCGATGCGCCGGACGAAGGCCTCGCTTATCTACAAGGCCACGGGCAACCTCCGAGCTATCCAGATTTTACGGGGTCACTCGAATATCGAGAACACGGTTCGCTATCTCGGCGTTGATATCGACGACGCGAAAACACTTGCCGAGCGCACAGAGATATGACGATGTGGTCCCTCGTGCCTGCGAGGAGCCGCTTCTCCCGGAATGAACGAACGACCGTCCATTTGAAGAGTAATGCCATACCTAATATGTGACGGCGCGCCTAAAGCCGCACCAATCGAAGCCTTAACGCATTGGTGATGACGCTAACCGACGATAAGGCCATTGCCGCCGCGGCGATCGCAGGGGACAGCATCCAGCCGAATGTCGGGTACAGTAAGCCAGCCGCAATCGGTATGCCTGCGACGTTATAGGCGAAGGCGAAGACCAAATTCTGGCGGATATTTCGCATCACCGCACGCGAAAGGCGGCGCGCTCGCACGATGCCGTTCAAATCTCCTTGCAGCAACGTGACACCGGCGCTTTCTATGGCAACATCGGCCCCGGCACCCATTGCGATGCCGACTTCGGCGGCGGCAAGTGCTGGCGCGTCGTTCACGCCGTCACCTGCCATCGCTACGCTGCGGCCTTCGGCTCTGAACTTCTGCACGACGCTCGCCTTGTCCTCGGGAAGTACCTCGGCCTCGACATTATCGATGCCGAGCCGCGCCGCGACGGCAAGCGCGGTGGTGCGATTATCGCCTGTCATCATAACGATGTGGATGCCGTCGGCCCTCAGGTTGCGCACGGCCTGCGCGGATGTCTCCTTGATTGGATCGGCAATCCCTAGCAGACCAGCCAGCTTTCCGTCGACGCTCGCAAAAATCGCCGTTGCGCCTTCTGCCCGTATCGCCTCGGCCGCATCATTGAGAGCAGATGTGTCGATGTTGTGCTCCGCCATTATCCGGGGGCCACCGAGGATGATATGCTTTCCCCCCAACGTGCCGGTTACGCCGCGTCCGACGGGGGAATCGAAATCGGCGGCGGCTTCAAGTTCGAGCTTGCGGTCCTTGGCGGCACGCAGGATCGCATCGGCCAGCGGATGCTCGCTACCACGCTCGAGGCTGGCGGCAATGCGCAGTACCTCAACCTCCTTCCATTCACCGACGGTCTTGATACTGGTAACAGCCGGGCGTCCCTCTGTCAGTGTGCCGGTCTTGTCGACGACCAAGGTGTCGATTTTCTCGAGCCGTTCCAGCGCCTCTGCATTCTTGATCAAAACGCCCGTCTGCGCGCCGCGCCCGACGCCGACCATGATCGACATCGGCGTGGCAAGGCCCAGCGCGCAGGGGCAGGCGATAATCAGTACCGAAACGGCAGCGACGAGCGCATAGGTCAGCTGCGGTTCGGGTCCGACCAGCGCCCAGATGGCCGCCGCGATCAGCGCGACCGCGATGACGGCTGGCACGAACCAGCCCGACACCGTGTCCGCCATGCGCTGTATAGGCGCGCGGCTGCGTTGCGCGTCTGCGACCATCTGTACGATGCGCGCGAGCAGGGTTTCGCTTCCCACCCGTTCGGCGACCATCACGAAGCTGCCGGTCTTGTTGATTGATCCTGCAATCACCTTGTCGCCCGCTTCCTTGGTGACCGGCATCGATTCACCGGTGACGAGCGATTCGTCGATCGAGACGCGTCCTTCAGCGATGACACCGTCGACGGGTATCTTTTCGCCGGGGCGGACGCGCAGGCGGTCGTCGATACCGATCAGGTCGAGAGCAACCTCTTCGTCATCGCCCGCAGCGGTTATGCGCCGTGCGGTCTTCGGGGCAAGGTCGAGCAACGCCTTGATCGCGCCCGAGGTGCGTTCGCGTGCGCGCAGCTCAAGCACCTGGCCGAGCAGCACCAGCACGGTGATAACGGCAGCGGCTTCGAAATAAACTGGCACGGTACCCATCTTATCGCGGAAGGCGGGCGGAAAGCGCGTCGGCGCAAAGTGCGCAACCAGACTGTAGAGATAGGCAACGCCCACGCCCATCGCGATCAATGTGAACATATTGAGATGGCGCGACTTGATCGACGCCCAGCCGCGCTCGAAAAAGGGCCAGCCCGCCCACAATACGACCGGCGTTGCAAGCGCGAACTGGATCCAGTTCGATGTCTGCTTGCCGACAATCATCATCAAGCCGGTCAGATGCCCACCCATCTCGAGCGCGAAGACCGGTAGCGTCAGGACCAGCGCGACCCAGAAGCGTAGGGTCATGTCGGCGAGTTCGGCGTTTGGCCCCGAATCGGCGGTGACCGTTTCCGGCTCAAGCGCCATGCCGCAGATCGGACATGCGCCGGGGCCGACTTGGCGGATCTGCGGATGCATCGGGCAAGTGTAGATTGTGCCGCTGTCGGTGGGGGGCGCGGCGGGAAGCGTGCCGTCGGCATAGGCCCGGGGGTTAGCGACGAATTTCTCCCGGCAGCGCGCGCTACAGAAATGGAAGTCCGTCCCTGCATGCGTCGCGTGGTGGGTTGTTGTGGCGGGATCTACCGTCATGCCGCAGACGGGGTCTGTAACGGTCGCGGAGCCATCTTTAGCGTCGATATGTTCGACATGTATCGCCAACTGATTTCTCCTTCAGCGACATAGGTCCGGGCCAGCGATCAAGGAACGCCGCTGGCTTCCCGGCGTTATCGCTTCACTTTTTCAAACAAGTCGATGAGCTCGCCGAACTTGACACGTTGCTCAGCAACGTCTCCCGACGCGATCGCCTCGGCAACGCAACAGGCTGCATGGTCTTTAAGTATCTCGTTCTCGGCTTTGGCGAGAGCGGCTTTCACCGCCTGCACCTGATGCAGGATGTCGATGCAATAGCGGTCGTCCGCCACCATCTGCGTAACCCCTCGCACTTGGCCCTCAATTCGCTTCAGGCGATTGAGGATATCCACCTTGTGTTTGCCCATCAGACATTTCCCGCTTGAATACCCATGGGGGGTATAGTATCAGCTTAAACAAGGATAAGCAATAGCATGACGAATCATATCTCCCGACGATCTATTTTGAACAGCCTCGGCATCGGGGCATCGATGCTTGCCGTTCCCGCCTGGGCACGCGGCAAGAGCGTGCATCGCGGCCATTCAACCGGCCACGGCGGCGGCAAGACACTCATCCCCGCTGGTTTCGACGAAGTGTCCGGCGACGTCATCGACCTGCGCATCGGCAACGGCTATCGCATCGTGGCAGGGCGGCGCGGTCCCGGAGTGGCTGTCAATGGCAGCGTACCCGGCCCCCTCATCCGCCTGACCGAGGGGCAAAATGTCCGGATGAATGTCACCAACAATCTCGACGTCGACAGCTCTGTCCACTGGCACGGGCTGCTGCTGCCGTTCCAATATGACGGCGTGCCCGGCATCAGCTTTCCTGGCATCCGTCCCGATGAAACTTTCGCTTACGAATTCCCTATCCGGCAATCGGGCACCTATTGGTATCACAGCCATTCGGGGCTTCAGGAGCAATCGGGCCATTATGGGCCAATGATTATCGAGCCGCGCGGTGGCGATCCGATCCGCGCGGACCGCGACTATATCCTGCTGCTCAGCGATTTCACGACGCTTGACCCGCATTTCATTATGAACCGCCTGCGCACCGGCGGAGGCTATTTCAACCGCCAGCAGAATACTTGGACCGACGATTACGCCATGTCAGCCGAAGAACGGCGGATGTGGGCTGAGATGCGGATGATGCCGACCGACATCGCTGATATCGGTGCGCCGACCTATACTTTTCTTGCGAATGGGCGCGGGCCAAAGGAGGGGATGGAATATCTGTTCAAGGCGGGCGAGCGCGTGCGGTTGCGAATTATCAACGGCTCGGCGCAGAGTTTTTTCAACGTCCGTATCCCCGGTTTATCCATGAGCGTGGTCGCGACCGACGGTCAGGGGGTCCGCCCGGTCGAGGTGGATGAATTCCAGATCGGCACGGCCGAAACCTATGACGTGATTGTCGAGCCGGGCAACGCCGACGCCTACAGCATAGTGGCCGAATCGATGGGTCGGTCGGGCATGGCGCTGGCAACGCTGTCCAGCAAACCGGGTGCGCGTGCCGCCGTGCCTGCCTTGCGCGTTCCGCCGCTGCTAACGATGGCCGACATGGGGATGAACCATGGCGACGGGGGCATGGGCCATGGAGCAATGGATCATGGCGCAATGGACCACAGCAAGATGAGCCAAGGCGACGCGGCCCCTGCAAAAACCGATGCGTCATCCGGAATGTCCATGGAGGGTATGAACATGCGCGATACGGCGCTGCTGCCTCCGGACGTCAAGATCGGTCCGGGTGTCGACATGGTATCGATGGCGCCGGTCGACAAAATGGGCGATCCCGGCCTTGGCCTTCGCGACGTTGAGCACCGCGTACTCAACTACCGGATGCTCGTGGCGCGCGATGCTAATACCGATACGCGCGAACCCTCGCGGCTGCTTGAGCTGCACCTAACAGGCAACATGGAACGCTATATGTGGTCGTTCGATGGCCGCATGTATTCTGCCGTCAGCGACGTCCCGATCCGCTTTGCCTGGAATGAACGGGTGCGGGTGAAGTTGATAAACAACACTATGATGGCGCACCCCATCCACCTGCACGGCATGTTCTTTGAAATGGTCAACGGCCAGTCGCCCGCTCTTCAACCGCGCAAGAACACGATGATTGTTCAGCCGGGCGCGAGCGCGCAGTTCGATCTGACCGCGAACGAGCCAGGCGACTGGGCTTTCCACTGCCACCTGCTCTATCACATGCACGGCGGCATGATGCAGACCGTGACCGTGATGGGCCCTGGAGAGGCAAAATGATCCGCGCGGTACTGCTGTCGACTGCGTTGGTTGCAACACCAGTGCTTGCTCAGAACCATGGCGAGCACGAGGGCCACGCAACCACCGCGACAGCCGCTAACCCAGCGCCCGCACCGCAAGCCGATCCGCATGCGGGACATATCATGCCTTCTCCCCCGCCGACGGAGGTTCAAGATCCTCATGCAGGGCACATGATGGCGGATGGAGATAGCAGCGATTCCGCTTCAATCGGACCGGAAATAGAAACACCACCACCACCCGAGGCGGGCAGCGGTCCGCCTCGAGCCGCCGATGCAATCTGGGGTGCGAACGCAATGGCCGCTTCACGCGCCGAGTCGCAGCAGATGCACGGCGACTATCCTTTGTTCTGGTTTCAGGCCGACCGCGCTGAAGTGCAGGTGCGCGACGGTGCGGACGGCTATCTGTGGGACGTGCAGGGCTATTATGGCGGCACCACCAGCCGCTTCTGGTTCAAGAGTGAAGGCGAAGGCAACTTCGGTGAAAGCGTCGATGACGCCGAGTTACAAGCGCTTTATGCGAAGGCGATTACGCCTTTCTTCGATGTGCAGGCGGGCGTACGGCAGGACATCGCCGGGCCGGACACGACTTACGCCGTGCTCGGCATTCAGGGGCTAGCGCCCTATATGTTCGAGGTGGATGGCGCGCTGTTCCTATCGCACCGGGGCGACATCACCGCGCGGGTCGAGGCTGAACTCGACCAGCGCATCACCCAAAGCATAATCCTGCAACCGCGCGCCGAGATCAACCTCGCAGCGCAGGATGTGCGGCAACTTGGCGTCGGCGCGGGGATCGACACGGTCGAACTGGGCGTGCGGCTGCGCTACGAATTTACTCGCGAATTCGCCCCCTATATTGGCGTCGAGCAAAGCTGGCGGATCGGAAATAGTGCCGATTTTGCCCGCGCAGCAGGTGAAGACCCCAGCGTCACCAATTTCGTCGTCGGCATCCGTTTTTGGTTTTGAAGGTAAGGAAAAGATCATGCAAATTCGTTGGATAATTACCGCCGTCACCCTTAGCATTGCTGCCCTCACAATGCCGGCCACGGTATCGGCCCACACTCGCGTCACTGCCTCTACTCCTGCAGAGGGCGCGAAGGTAAAGACCCCTCGCGTCGTGACCTTGACCTTCAGCGAGGCGCTGCTCCCACCAACAGTCGCGACCTCGATCGTCATGACCGCGATGCCCGGTATGCCGAACCACGGTGAGATGGTAATCCGCAACTTCACCCCGAGCTGGTCGAACGGCAATCGAACGCTGAAACTGAGTTTACGCAAACCTCTGCAAGCCGGCAGCTATCACGTGCGCTGGCAGGCTGCGGGCGCCGACGGCCACCGTATGAAAGGAACGATCAGCTTTACGGTCAGCTGACCTTATCGTGGCCGATTGGCTTCACCCCGCGTTTCGCTTCCTGCACTATGCCTTGTTGCTTGGACTGTTCGGGTTGACTGCATTTCGCGCGTTGGGACTGCGGAAGATCGCATTTGCGCAAGACACGGGCCGGGGAGTAGCTGTCGTTGCCTGCGCGCTTCTGGCCCCGATTTTTTCAGCGACATTGATGCTGGTGAGCATCGCAGAAATGATGGGCCAGCCGCTATCTATGCTTGAATGGGCTAGTTTCGAGGCGATGGTGCTTTCGACCGACATGGGCTGGGCCCTCGTCGCTCGCATCGCGATGCTGTCGCTGGCGGCACTCTTTCTTGCCACGCAAGTGCAGCGCGCCTTGCCAACCGCCGCACTTTTCTATGGCCTAGCACTGCTTACACTTGCCTGGAGCGGACATGCAGCGGCGACCGAAGGCGCGCTCGGCCTGCTACATCGCATCAATGATTGGGTGCATCTCCTGGCGGCAGGGCTATGGATTGGCGCGATTGGCTGGTTCCTGCACCTGGTCATTGCTGCGCATCGCAACCCGGTCAATATTGCGCCGGAGCCGTTGCTAGATGCCATGCACCGCTTCTCGCCGCTTGGCATAGCTTTGGTCGCGGTGGTTACCGCAACCGGGCTGACCAACTCACATCTTATTTTCGGTCTTGGCAACAGCGTCCAAGTGCTGAAGACCGAATACGGCTTTTTGCTGGCCGCCAAAACCACCTTGGTTGTCTTGATGATAATGCTCGCCGCGCGCAACGCATCGATTGGGCGGCAGAGCGCCCGCACCGGCATCAATCCAACCGCGACAACTCTGGCTGCTTTGCGCGCCAGTTTGGCTGCCGAGCTGTTGCTGGCGGCAGGGGTACTGGCTATCGTGGCGTTTGTCGGACTAGCGTCGCCGATGGGCTGATGGTTGTGTGCGACCGCGCATATGAAATTTTCGAAGGGGGAATATCGATGATGAAAAGAACGAAAGACATTGCGCGCGGTGCCGCTCGCGTGGGGACATTATTGGCCTTGGCGGCCTTGACTGTAACCCCGACTTCAGCGCATCCAGGTGCTCACAAAACGGTGCCAGCAACTGCAAAAGCCGCGCCGTCGGTCCGAGTAGCCACATCAAACGCGGTTGACACGGTTCTGGCCTTCCACGCCGCTCTGGCGCGCGGCGACACCGATGCGGCCCTTACGCTGATGGCAGAGAATTCCCTGATATTTGAATCCGGCGGTGTCGAGCACAGCCGCGCCGAATATGCCGCACACCATTTGAAAGCCGATGCAGAATTCAGCGCAGCGGTGCGCCGTACCCTCGTTGACCGGTCAAGCGGAGAGGATGGTAACGCGGCATGGGTGATGAGTGTTGAAAAGGTAAAGGGCACCTACCGCAATCGCGCCGTCAACAGCCGGTCGGTCGAAACAATGCTGTTGCGACGCCTCGACAAACAATGGCGTATTGTCCACATCCACTGGTCATCGGCAGACATTTGATCACCGTACCTGCCTTCATATCCCGACCCAGTTACCGCCAAGGAGCGCGTGGACCGGCGTTGCCCGTCAAAGTGTAGGATGATCACCGCCTATTATGCACTGACACCCTGCTTAGAGGTTAACGAGGATGCAAATTAAGCGGTGGGTTGATGACCCCCGGCCTTTGAGCATCACTGCGCACCAGAAACTGCGATGGGCGGAAAACGAATCTTTATGAGCGTCGCCTATTTGACTGCAGTTCCATTTCAACGTCAGCATTTCGTTCATTGCTACGCGTGACTGACATA
Source organism: Sphingomonadales bacterium (assembly GCA_031370535.1). Classification (GTDB taxonomy): domain Bacteria; phylum Pseudomonadota; class Alphaproteobacteria; order Sphingomonadales; family Sphingomonadaceae; genus Sphingorhabdus_B. The sequence continues at coordinate 10,988 of JANMQN010000003.1, forward strand.
ACTTAAAAATTTGCGGGCGTTGCTATCCGGCCTGCCCGTTCCTTATCGCTTGATTTTAGCCGCAGTCCATGCAATCTCCGATATGAGAACGTTCACAAAAAAGGGCGAGGAACTGATGCTTTTGAAGAGATCGACGGTCGGACTTACCCTTTTTTTGATGGGATGCGCGCCAACGGTCATGCAGGCCGATCCCCTCGATTCGTTACAGCCGTCGGCAATGGCAACGCCTTCAAATTGGCCAACCGCAGCAAGTCCTTCGGCGATTTCAGACAATAATGTAGAACGCCAAATAGACGCACTTCTTGCGCAAATGAGCATAGAACAAAAGGTCGGGCAGCTTATTCAGGCAGACATTAGCGCGATCAAGCCAGAGGACCTGTCACGCTACCCACTCGGGTCGATCCTAGCGGGCGGCAATTCGGGGCCTTATGGCGATGAACGTGCGAGTGCGGCGAAATGGGCACAACTCGTTGGCGAATTCCGCAATGCATCGCGCAAAACAGGCGCAGGAATTCCGATCTTGTTTGGTGTCGATGCTGTCCACGGACATTCGAACCTGCCCGAAGCGACTATCTTTCCGCATAACATCGGGCTGGGCGCTGCACGTGACGTCGGTCTAATCGAGAGGATTGGGGCCGCGACCGCTGCCGAGATTTCGGGAAGCGGAATCGAATGGACCTTTGCACCAACACTTGCTGTTCCGCAGGATCTTCGCTGGGGCCGCACATATGAAGGCTATTCATCCGATCCTGCGCTGATTGCGAACTATGCGCGCGCCATGACCATTGGACTGCAGGGCCAACTCCAAAACGGCGAGCCGCTGGACGCAAAGCGCGTTGCGGCAACAGCGAAACATTTTCTGGCCGATGGCGGCACAGCCGATGGTCGCGATCAAGGCGATGCCCAGATAAGCGAGTCGGAACTCGTTGCGAAACACGCACAGGGTTATCCGGCAGCAATCGACGCTGGAGCGTTGACTGTGATGGCGAGTTTCTCGAGCTGGAATGGCGTGAAGCATCATGGCAACACCTCGCTGCTAACGGATGTTTTGAAAAAGCGAATGGGCTTTGCCGGGCTGGTGGTTGGCGATTGGAATGGCCATGGTCAGGTAGCAGGCTGTTCTGCGACCGACTGCCCTGCTGCGATCAATGCCGGTCTCGATCTATTTATGGCTCCTGATAGTTGGAAGGGGCTGTTTGACTCGACCTTGGCAGCTGCTCGTGAAGGACGGATAGCTCCGTCACGAATTAATGATGCCGTGCGCCGGATTTTGCGCGTGAAGCATAAATTGGGCCTAATGGGCGATGTCCAAACGTTGCGCGGCGATCCATCATCGGTTGGCAAAAAAGAACATCTCGAACTCGCGCGTGAGGCGGTTTCCAAATCGCTCGTATTGATCAAAAACAATGATGGCATCTTGCCGATCCGCAACGGTGCACGAGTGCTTGTCGCTGGGTCCGGGGCAGACAATATGGCTATGCAAGCTGGTGGCTGGACGATTAGCTGGCAGGGCACTGACACGACGTCCGCAGACTTCGTCAATGGCCAGACCATTGGTCGCGCCATTTCCGACGCGGTGAAGGCGAATGGCGGCGCGGCGACGATTTCACCCGCAGGCACATTTGAAGTTAAACCCGATGTTGCCGTCGTAGTGGTGGGCGAGAAACCCTATGCCGAGTTTGAAGGCGATGTCCCGAACCTCGCGTTTCGGCCAGCTCTGGGCGAAGAGGAAATGATTGCTCGATTTAAGGCAAAGCGCATTCCGGTGGTTGTCGTTTTTCTGTCGGGCCGTCCGATGTTTACCGGCAAGCTGATGAATCAGGCAGATGCATTTGTTGCGGCATGGTTGCCGGGGACACAGGGGCGCGGCGTCGCCGATGTACTTGTGGCAGGCGCCAATAATAAGTCTGCCCGTGACTTCACTGGGCGTCTGCCTTTCGCATGGCCAGCCGACGCAAGGTCGCCGCTGGTCGCACCGCTATTTCCGCTGGGCTATGGCTTGGACTACACCCGATCAGGGAAGCTTGCCCTGGTAAACGAAGACCCGCGGGTAGATTTATCCTCGCTGACAGTCGCCACCAATTATGTCGTTCGCGGCAAAGTTCCGGCACCGTGGAATTTGCAAATGGATGGATCAATCAGCGCAAGGGCAATAGATTTGTCGGCGCAGGAGGATGCGCGGCAGTTCACCTGGAACGCCGACGGCGCGTTCGTCGTAAATGGCCCTGCTGTGAATCTGACCAAGCAGCTGGATGAAGGTTGGTCGATGCTCATAGATTGGCGGATCGACCGTCCGGCGACCGGAACCGTCACGCTTTCGTTCGGGGGCGGTACTATCGATTTACAGCAGACAATCCGCGCTTTGCCGATCGGCACCGCGTCGCAAACACGCATTGCGCTCCGTTGCTTTGCCGATGCGGGGGCGAAATTTGAGGCAGTCGGCTCTCCCATACGTATGCAGGCGGCAAAAGGGCTTGTTGCTACCATCCGCAACGTTCATATCGAAGCAACAAAAGAAAAGGCGCCCTGCCCCGGCAAAGTGCGCTAAAACATAGGGAGAGAGAAGATGGCATTGGCGCCCGGTGCAGTTGAGACATCCGGTTCGGATGAGACTCATATCGATGCCCCCCAACTGCAATTGTTTGTGATGGGGCTGTTTTTCATCTTTGGCGGCATCACCAGCCTGAATGATGTTATCATTCCGAAACTGAAAGAGCTGTTCACGCTTAACTACACGCAGGCTATGCTGGTGCAGTTCTGCTTCTTTGCAGCTTATGCTGTCATCGGTATTCCCGGCGCGCGGCTCGTCAAGAAAATCGGTTATATGCGCGGTGCGGTTGCCGGATTGCTGACGATGATGGCGGGCTGCCTGCTGTTTATTCCGGCGAGCCAGACTGCGACTTATGGCGTATTTCTCCTCGCATTATTTGTGTTGGCGAGCGGCGTGGTGATTGTTCAGGTTGTTTCCAATCCGCTGATATCGATGCTTGGCAAACCGGCGACCGCGCACAGTCGCCTTACATTCGCTCAGGCGTTTAATTCGCTTGGTACCACTGTCTTCCCGATCGTCGGTTCGATCCTGATCCTCGGCAGCCTTGCCACCGTTACCGCAGATCAATTGTCGGGCGCTGAACTGGATGCCTACCGTACGGCCGAGAGCCAGGCGATCGTGAACGGCTATCTTGGCATTGCGGTGGCGCTGGCAATTGTCGCAGGCGTGGTCTGGATGTTCCGCAATGCGCTGAAGGGCGAAAAGCACGAAGCGAGCGAGGGCCTTGCCGGTCTCGACCTCTTGAAACGGCCACGCTTCGGTTACGGCGCGCTTTGCATTTTTCTGTATGTCGGCGCGGAGGTCGCCATCGGCTCGCTCATCGTCAGTTATCTGATGCAGGATCATGTCATGGGTCTGCAAGAGCAAGCCGCCGGCAAGCTCATTGGGCTGTATTGGGGTGGAGCAATGGTGGGGCGGTTTATCGGCTCTGCAGTGTTACGCGTGTTGAGCCCTGGCAAGGTGCTGGCTTTCGTATCGATAGCCGCCATTGCACTGCTAATCGTTTCGACCCAGACCTCTGGCGATTTGGCAGGTTACACGCTGCTCGCTGTCGGCCTGACCAACGCCATAATGTTTCCGACGATTTTCACGCTAGCTTGCGAGAAATTGGGCTCGCGCGCGGCCGATGGTTCGGGGATTATCAACGTGGCGATTGTTGGCGGTGCAGTCATTCCGTTGCTGACCGGTATAATTGCCGATTTGACGTCCAGCCTCGCGATCGCTTTTATGCTGCCGATGGCATGCTATGCAGTCATCGCCGGATTTGGTTTCTATGCGCGGCGGCCTGCCTAGATTTCCGCAATCTGGCGCGCCATGGTCAGCAACAAAGCCGAAGCAATCGTCGCGAGTGCCGCCAGCAGCAGGAACAGCGCTTCGAAGCCGTAAGCAGGGACGATAGCCATTGTCAGCCACGGCATAATCAAAGACGGCACGGTGTTGGTAAGGTTGAAAATGCCGAGGTCCCGTCCGCGCGTGTGTGGTCGCGGAAGTACGCGCAGCGTCTGGCTCGTGTGGAGTGCCAGAAATACACTGCTGGCTAGCCCGAACGCCACATAGCCCGCTATCGCCAACGGCAGGTTGGGCGCAAAAGACATGACCAACAGGCCTGCCGCAGCAATAGCAGATCCCCAGACGAGCGGTAATACGGGCCGGTTGGTACGGTCCGACCAGCGGCCGACGGCCAGCGCCAGAAAAACCGCTATCCCCAAGACCAAGGCAAAAACACTCGCAGCGTCATTTTCCCCGAAATCAGGATCAAGGCTGCGAAACCACAGCAACAGGAATGCGAACAGCGACGCTTCGGCAATCTGGACAAGCAGACGCGCCAGCCACATCCGGATCGCGGCGCGCCGGGTAGCGACTGCGCGAGCGTCTATTGGGTCGGCGTCTATTGTGCTTTGCATCAGATCTGGCATCTGAACGGGATTGCCTAACAGCAAAACAGGCGCGACCATCAACACTACCAATATTGCGACGAGCGTTTCGCGATTTTCGAAAGGCCCGAACCCTTGCAACGTCACAAAAGCGCCGGACAGCGCACCTAATGCAGGTGCAAGCGCCAGCAGGCCGCCGAGCAGCCCCTTCTGCGAGTCCGGAATGCTATCGCCTGCCCAAGCGCCGAGCGGCGCGAGCATCATGTTGAGGCCGATTTGCCAGATAACGATCATCGTGATCAACATCGCCGGACCGTTTGCCATAGGCATCGCGAGCATCAACGAAGATGAAAGGACCAGCCCTGCCCATATCCACGGTCGCCTTGCCCGCGTGACATCGCTCGCCCAGCCGAATCCGATATTGGCAAGGCTGGCTGCTATCGCGCCTGCAAAGGCGGCGATGGCCAGCATATTCAGCGCATTGTCGCCTGCCAAGCCGGTGGCCCGGATCGGCAACAATATCGTCAGGAACGGAATATAGGCAACCGCGCCGCCCGACACTGCAAGCGCGTACAAGTACATGAAACTCGCCGCTTGCTGGTCAGGCGCGGCAGTCTTTATGTCAGGCTCCGCCACGAGGGCGTGACGTACTGCTCCGCTCGACGAGGCTGCCCTCCGTGACAACAGGTTGATCCTGCACCAGGGAATCGCCGTTCATAATCAGCAGTTCAACCGCTTTCGAAAAAGTCGCCGCGATTGGCTGATCGACTGCTGTGAGCTTCGGTTCAGTGAAGCGCACGACAGGGGTATTGTCGAAACTGATTAGCGACAGGTCATCGGGCACTTTTAACCCGCGCTGGTTTGCCGTGTCCAGAGCGGCGAGCGTCATCTGGTCATTGCTGGCGATGATCGCTGTTGGCGGCGTCTCCAGGTCAAGCAGCGTGTTAGCTGCAATCACCCCGCTCTCGTAGCTGAAGTCGCCTCTGGTGCATAAGCCATCCTGCGAGAGCACCGCCGCCTCCATCGCTTCGCGCCAGCCATCAATACGCCAGTTCGATAGGTCATATTCTTCCGACCCCGCGATAAAGCCAATACGGCGATGGCCCAAGGCAATGAGATGCTCGGTCGCCCGGCGCGCCGACCCCTCGTCGTCCATCGTCATTGATATGCCCGGCCCCGGCGTCATCGACCCAATCCGCGCAAAGGGAATTTTTCGCTTGGCGAGAAAGCCCGTGATGAGAGCGTTTTCGGAGTGTGGCGGGGTCAGGATAACACCGTCGGGTTGCAACGCCGCGATGGTTGCGCCGAGTTCGCGCTCGACATGGTCGTTGTGCGTATCGACCAGTTCGAAGATCATCCGGTAGCCATGCTCGGCGCATTTCAGCATTCCGCCGAGCAGCATCTGGTCAACCCAGTCGGTGCCTTGCCGCGTCCGCCAGTCGGCGATCGTTCGTTCGCGGTCGTTGATCGCCAGGATCAGATAAGAGCGCGAACCGCTCATCCGCTGCGCGGCAATCGAGGGCACATAACCCAGCTTGTCAATCGACGCCTGCACGCGCTCCTTCATCGAAGGCCGCACATTAGGTTCGTTATTGATTACGCGGCTTACCGTCTGCAGGGAGACCCCCGCATCGGCCGCTACATGCTTGATCGTGATTGCCTGACGGCGTCTCGCCATCTTTTAACTGCCCTCGTTGACGTCCTGCATGCAGGCCAGCCCTTTTTCTCTATCATCTGCGCACTGGTATATCCGGATCCAGTCGATGAGAAAATCCGCTGGGGCTACATTTACTGCAACTCCTTTGTCGTTGTTTTTCTCTGACAGCCCGCCCCCGATGGCAAGATTTGCCATGATGTAGAAGGGCTGGTCGAATGGTGCTACTATGTTTGATTTTGCAAGCGGCGACGCACTGTCCCATTGAACGGCCTTCACCTCCCAATATTTCCGGCCATCGAGATAGAAACGCACCAGTCCCTGGCCCCATTCGAGCGTCCAGACGTGGAAGTCGTCGGACGGCAGGGCGTTTGTAGGAAGCGCTACTCTGGTATCGAGGAATTTGTTCTTGGGCGCGTAATCCCCGAAATGCAGCGCGCTAATCATCCGGTTTTCACCGACATCGCCGTTACAAGTATCGCAGGTTGCGCCGAGATTGACGCCCTCCAATATATCGAT
>JANMQN010000019.1:0-8719 GCA_031370535.1 Sphingomonadales bacterium
GCAGGTTAATGGCGGAGACGGAGGGATTCGAACCCTCGGTACCGGATTTACCAGTACGACGGTTTAGCAAACCGTTGGTTTCAGCCACTCACCCACGTCTCCTGCGCGCTTGGCATGGGCGGCCTATAGCGGCGCGTTTCGCGGGCTGCAACGGTTATTGACTGGGGCAGCGCAATGGCGGCTAATTAGGCGGCCGATTCCCGCTGGCGATTCATTCTGGCGCAAATAGGACTCGGGTGGTCGCCCGTTCATTGTGCGCTCATCCGCAAGATTCATATTGTTAACCTCATATATTGGGAGAGGTGCGCGATGCACATGTCGGATCAAAAGCAGGGTTTCGGAGCATATTGGAAACACTGGTCGCTATTGTTTGCGGTAGCTTTATTTGCCTCCGCCCCCGGTAGTGCGCAAATTACCAATGTCGACCCCAATCAGGCAATCGACGCAGATCTCGGCACGCCACCCCCTGTCTCAAACCCGCCAACCGAAGACAATGTAACCGTGCAAGACGGTGTTCCTACCGAAGGAGCGTCCCCCGTCGTTCAGGACAACAGCGCCGTTACGGTTACACCTTCAACCCAGAACACTTATCAGGAAGACGACCTGATCGGTGCTGCCGAAGGCGTGTTCGGAAAGGGCGCGCAGGGGCTTGGCAAGCTGATTGAAGACATATTGAAAAAGCAGGGCCGCCCCAATGCCTATATTGTTGGCCGTGAGGGCGGCGGTGCGTTCGTCGTCGGACTGCGTTACGGCTCGGGCACGCTCAATCACAAGGTGGAAGGGCAGAAGCCGGTTTACTGGACGGGCCCCTCTATTGGCCTTGATGCAGGCGCCAACGCGGGCAGCACCTTTGTGTTGGTCTACAATCTCTACGACACCGAAGACATTTATAAACGCTACCCATCGGGCGAAGGCGTGGCCTATCTCGTCGGTGGTTTTAACGCCAGCTACATGCGCCGCGACGATGTCGTCCTTATCCCAATCCGCGTTGGCGCAGGTTTACGGTTGGGAGCCAATGTCGGATATATGAAATTTTCGAAGAAGCAGCGCTGGATGCCCTTTTAACGCGGGCGGAGATCTTCCATCCGTTTGAGATAACGCGCGAGGACGTCGATTTCGAGATTGACCTCGCGTCCGGCGATAAGATCATTCAGTGTCGTCATTTCGGCGGTATGCGGGATGATGTTCAGCGCGAAATTTGCCGTGCCCTCGGGCTGATCCGATATGTCATTAACCGTGAGAGAGACGCCGTCGACGGTGATCGATCCCTTGGCCGCGATATAAGACGCAAGCGCAGCGGGAGCCGATACGGTCACTTTCCAGCTATCCCCAATCTGCTCGTCTGAAACAATCCGACCAACGCCATCGACATGGCCAGTGACAATATGTCCGCCCAGTTCATCGCCTACCTTGAGCGCCCGTTCGAGATTAAGCCTTGTCCCTTCGCGCCACATTCCGGAAGCGGTGCACGAGACGGTTTCTGCCGAAGCATCGACCGCAAACCAGCCTTCGGCCTTTTCGACAACCGTCAGGCAAACGCCCGAGCAAGCGATCGACGCACCGATTGCGACACTGTCCATATCATATCCGCAAGCGATAACGAGGCGCAGATCACCGCGCTTTTCCGCCGAGGTGATGGTGCCGATGTCGGTGATTATTCCGGTAAACATGAAGTTGAAACCTTTGGTCTATTTCACTGCTTCGTAGACTTCGAGGCGGTCATTGCCAAGGCGGCGCGTGTCGGAAAGACGCCAGCGCCCATGTGCGTCACCGAGCTTGGTCAAACCAATGTCGCCGAGGCAGGCCTTTCCCTCGCCTATCAGTATCGGCGCACGGTACAGCAGAATACGATCAACCAGCCCAGCGCGAAGGAATGCCGACGCCGTCATCGCACCGCCCTCGACTAGCAAATTGTTGCAGTCAAGGTTGCCGATTTCCGCGGGAGAACGAATGACCGTCCAGCCAGTTGGCGGATCGCCGCTCCCCAACATTACCCGGCGCGGGCTTCGGTTTTCCACCCCGGGCAAACGTACGTCAAGTGCCGGGTTGTCGGCGCGAACAGTCCCTGCCCCGACCAATATTGCGTCGGACCTCGCCCGTTCCATATGTGTATGCGCCCTTGCTGCTTCGCCGGTGATCCAGCGACTTGTACCGTCAGCCATGGCGATTATGCCGTCCAGCGAAGTCGCAAGCTTCAGAGTTACAAAGGGTCGGCCAATTCCAATTCTCGAGAAGAATCCGACAAGAATGTGCTTCGCTTCATCGGTGCATATGTCTGTTACAACTTCGATGCCCGCCGCGCGCAACATTGCGAACCCTTCGCCCGAGGTCCTTGGATCGGGATCTTGGACGGCCACAACGATACGAGCAGGGGTAGCGCCAATTAACATGCCAGTGCAGCTTGGCCCGCGCTTCGATTGATGCGCACAAGGCTCCAGCGTTACGTAGATAGTGGCGCCGCGCGCTGCGTCACCCGCTGCCGCTAATGCCGTTGCTTCGGCATGGGGTCGCCCGCCCGGTTGCGTCCAGCCTCTGCCGATAACAATTCCGTCTTTAACAATTACACAACCGACCGACGGGTTATTCCCTGTTCGCCCCACACCGCGTTCGGATAGCGACAGCGCGGTCTGCATGAACCGACGGTCTTCAGGCGCGTTTATTTCGTCGCTCCGGGCTGAACAGGACTGGTACTTTGCTCTACCTTCGCTTCACGTTCAATTCGCTCGACATCCATCCCGACAGCGCGGCCGAAAGCTTTATAGGCTTCTTTTTCGCGAGCGCGAAATTCGTCTTTTTTCTTCTGTCGCTCCGCAATCCACACTTTTGACTCTTGTATGCTGCGCGTGGCAGGCCAGCTTTCAAAATAGGTGATCGTTCGTGGCGGCGGCTTGGCCTTTTCGAGCGTGTCCAGATAGAAGGTATAGATGATAATCGTAGTGGGCACGCAGGCTGCAAGAAACAACCATGGGCTGTGATTGCCTGATGTTCGTAGAAAGCCGACAAGGTCGGAACCGGCAGTGCGAAAGGAGACGTCTTTGAAGAAGGACATGCCCCTCAATAGGGTGGGCGCGACATGATTTCCAGTGTCGGATTCACGCCGCGCCTTTTGCGTAATTTAGTTGATGTCGAAACGAACGGTAAGGGTCTGCCAATCTTCTACAGGAAGGCCGTCGCGTGTCGCGGGTTTGAACCGCCACGCCCTTAATGCTTGTTTTTCTGTGGCTTTGGCAAAATCGGCATCGCTAGCCTTCAATATCTCGACCTGCCGGACGCGGCCGTCGGTTCCGACCAGTACGCGCACGGTAACGCTACCTTCGATTTCCAAACGTAATTTGCCCACCGGATAGTCCGGCTGAAAATCTCGGGCGAATCGAGGATCGCGCAACGCCGCTTTGAAAACTGGAATCATGGGCTTTGGCAAATCGCGGACACTCTCAGCCACGTCATCATCACCGCCGGTGCCATCGAAAATCGTGCCGTTGCCTGTTTCTTTTTCAGTCACCGTCGGCCCTGCTTTGGGCGGCTGCAGCGTTTCGACAATCTGCTTGGGTTTAAAAATCGGCTCTATTTCGGACATTTTTCTAGGCGTATCGACCTTTGGTTCAGGCGGCGGCTGCAAAGTTATCGGATCGGCAACAATCCGCTTTCGTGGTCCTTCGGGCTGAACCACCAAAGGCGACAGCGCCACCGCCAATATGATCGAACCATTGACCAAAATTGCGGCGCCCATACTCGCCGGATTGCCACGCCTGTTCTCGCTTACATAACTCATATCGGGTCTCCTCCCGTTTCTGGGAAAGGAGGCCGGAGCAGCCAATGCGAACGAACCACTCCGGACTCATCTCACATTAGTTATGTTATACTATTACATATATGATTCAAGTAAATTCATCGACACAGATATTAGGCGCTGCGGAATGCGTTGGTGATGGGATAACGACGGTCGCGCCCGAAATTGCGCGTACCTAGCTTCACCCCTGGCGGGGCCTGTCGGCGTTTATATTCGGCGACATAGAGCAACCGCTCAATCCGGACCACGGCATCGCGGTCAAATCCGCGCGCCACAACCTCATCGACCGACAATTCTTCCTCAACCAGCGCGTGTAGCATCTTGTCCAGCACCGGATATTCGGGAAGCGAGTCACTGTCCTTCTGATTCGGCCGCAATTCCGCGCTTGGCGGTTTGTGAATGATGTTTTCGGGAATAACAGGCCCTTCGGGACCCAAGCCGATGCGCGGCTTGTGTTTGTTTCGCCATTTGGAAATGGCGAACACGGTCATCTTGTACGCATCTTTCAGCGGATTGTAGCCGCCCGCCATGTCACCGTAGATCGTCGCATAGCCGACGCTCATCTCGCTCTTGTTGCCGGTCGTCATCAGCATATGGCCGAACTTGTTCGACAGCGCCATCAACGTCACACCCCGGATGCGCGACTGGACATTTTCCTCGGCGATGTCCACTTCGCGGTCGGTAAAGCTGCCTGACAGCATGGCGTCAAATGCCTCAACCGCAGGTGAAATGGGAATAGTGTCGAGTCTGCATCCAATCATTGCCGCACATTCAGCCGCATCGTCGAGGCTGGATTGACTGGTATAACGGCTGGGAAGCATGACGCACCAAACCCGCTCCGGTCCTAGCGCATCGGCCGCGATCGCTGCACATATCGCACTGTCGATGCCGCCCGACATCCCGAGAACTACACCGGGGAAGCGATTTGTATCTACATAGTCGCGCAAGCCAACTATCATAGCGCTGTAAATGTCTGCGGGATGGTCCTCCCACGCCGCCAGTTCGCCGTGATCACATCTCCAGCCAGCGTCACCCCGCTTCCAATGTGTAACCCGCAACTCTTCGGTCCAATCGGGCAACCGATGCGCCGCAGTGCCGTCTGCATTAAGCACAAATGAGCTTCCGTCGAACACCAGTTCGTCCTGCCCACCCACACGGTTGAGAAACAACAAGGGCAATCCGGTTTCGGCAACGCGCGCGGAGAACACTTCTTCGAGTCGGCGATCGTCCTTGTCGATTTCATATGGGCTGCCATTAACAGAAATGAGTATTTCCGCGCCGCGTTCCGCCAGATGTTTTGATACCGGCGAAAGCCAGCCATCCTCACAAATCGGCAGACCCAGTCGCACGCCGCGAAACGCGACGGTTTCGGGTAGCGGACCCGAGGCAAATATCCGCTTTTCGTCGAACGTACCGTAATTCGGCAGTTCATGCTTGTAACGCACAGCTGCAATCCGTCCAGCGTCGAGCAGCGCAACGCCGTTGTATAGCAAGCCATCGTCAACAAATATCGAGCCTACCAACATGGCCGGGCCACCATCCGCCGTCGCATTGGCGATCTCGGCCAATTCGGCAGCAGCCCGCGCGGCAAATACCGGCTTCAAGACCAGATCTTCTGCTGGATAACCAATCAGCTGCTGTTCAGGGAAAACAATCAAGTCGGCACCCGGCGCTTTTGCTCGCCATTCGAGCATGGCTTTCGCATTTCCGGAGAGGTCCCCGACGCGCTGGTTAAGCTGCGCCATGGCTATTGTAAGCTGGTCGGTCATCATATCTGTCTATTGTCCACAACCCTGCGCGGCAAGCCGATTGTCAGGCCGGTTCCGCATCGCTAGAGCAACTCGCGAATCCGGTGGTGGGATTTTCGGGAAAAAAGCGCATGAAATTGATGACTGGCAACGGCAATCTTCCTCTGGCTAAGGGTATTGCCGATTATCTCGGGCTGCCACTCACCGATGCCAGCGTCCGCCGGTTCGCCGACAACGAAATCTTCGTTGAAATCCATGAGAATGTACGCGGTGAGGATATGTTCGTTATCCAGTCGACCAGCCACCCAGCGAACGACAATCTGATGGAACTGCTGATCATGATTGACGCGCTACGGCGCGCGTCGGCCAAACGTATTACAGCGGTTTTGCCCTATTTCGGTTACGCACGTCAGGACCGCAAGCCCGGCCCCCGCACCCCGATTTCGGCGAAGCTGGTCGCTAATCTGATTACCGAAGCAGGTGCCGACCGTGTGTTGACGGTCGACCTACACGCAGGGCAGATTCAGGGATTTTTCGACATTCCTACCGACAATCTCTACGGCGCACCGGTGATGAGCGCGGATATATTGTCGCGGCATCCCGACAAGAATATCACCGTCGTCTCGCCTGATGTGGGCGGCGTTGTGCGTGCACGTGCGCTAGCCAAACGCCTTGACGATGCGCCGCTCGCTATTGTTGACAAGCGCCGCGAAAAAGCGGGCGTTTCCGAGGTCATGAATATCATCGGCGATGTCAAGGATCGCTTCTGTGTCCTGATCGACGATATTGCCGACAGCGCGGGGACGCTTTGCAACGCAGCGGATGCCTTGAAAGCAGCGGGGGCATCGGACGTTGTCGCTTACATTACCCACGGCGTACTTTCAGGTGAAGCCGTGAACCGCGTCAACGCATCGTCGCTCCGAAAACTTGTTATTACCGATTCGATCATCGCCTCCGATGCAGCGCAGGACAGCGAGAAGATACGGCAGCTGCCGATTGCGCCGCTGCTGGGCGAAGCAATAAAGCGGATTGCCGACGAAAGTTCGGTCAGTTCGCTGTTCGACTGATGACTCCTTCCGATATTGCCCTTGCAAAAAAGCTTGCAGATGCAGCAGGCGCAGCCATCAGACCCTTTTTTCGGGCTACGTTCGAACATGAAACGAAGCAGGATGCTTCTCCCGTCACCGAAGTCGATCGCGCCGCCGAATCAGCCATTCGTAGGATATTGGACGCCGAATGCCCGCGGGATGCTATCATTGGTGAGGAATATGGCGAAAAGCTAGGGACATCGGGACGCAGCTGGATTATTGACCCGATTGACGGAACCATCAGCTTCATGGCGGGTCGCCCAATATTCGGGACGTTGATCGCGCTGCTGGAAGATGGCTGGCCGGTGCTCGGCGTAATCGACCAATGCATCAATCGTGAACGCTGGATTGGCGCGACCGGTTATCCAACGACCCTCAATGGAAAAGCCGTCAGCAGTAGATCTTGCACCTCCCTTTCTCAGGCATCGCTCGCAACGAGTGGCCCGCAATATTTCAGCCAGCATGATGGCGACCATTTCATGGAGCTCGCGGCTAGGACAGCGCACAAACGCATGCTGTTCGGCGGCGACTGTTACAATTATGCACTTCTGGCCAGCGGCCATATCGATATTGTGGTCGAAGCTGGCTTGAAGCTGCACGATTTTGCTGCTTTAATACCCGTCGTAATGGGGTCGGGTGGCATCATGAGTGACTGGACAGGTGATCCGCTACATGCGGATTCCGATGGACATGTTATCGCTGTGGGCGATCCGGCACGGTTGGAAGACGTGCTGGAAGCCCTTGCATGCCAGCACTAAACGCCGGCGGCCCCGTCAGCTTCATTCTGCCTTCACATGCGCTGAGGCGCTACGTGTCGACTTACTATTTCTTTGACTTCAAAAGCGACAGTGGCGAGCTGGAAGATTTGTTGCACCCCGAATGGGGAAGCGCCCGTTACACGTTGTCCGGGTCTGCGCGAGGCAGCATCGTAGGTGAACCGCCGGTGCCGACTCCCGATGTCAACATAACCGGCCCGACCGGCAAGGCAGCGCGCATATTCTTCGAAGAACTCAGCCTGGTTGGCATTGGCCTTTTACCGCTTGGATGGCATCGTTTGATCGGATGCCCTGCCGAGCGGTGGGCCAACAAGGTCTGCCAAATCGAACGCACGCCCGAATTCGAATTGTTCCAAACGATCTGGGTCGAAATGCAGGGGATGTCCGACCCTGAGGAGATGGCGGCTTTATTCGACAAGATTCTCCTCCGCGCGATAGCCGGAGCCGATCCTTTGGAGGTCGAGATCGAGAATATCCATGAAGCGATGGCAAGCCCTGATATCCGTAGCGTGGCTGATTTGGCCGAAGCAACAGGCGTTGCACAGCAGCGGCTGGAGCGCTTGTGCCGCCGTGTCTTCGGCTTTCCGCCCAAGCGGCTGCTCCGCCGACAGCGCTTTTTGCGGACTCTAGGCAGCGTGATTATGGATCCGGAGATCAAATGGTCTGCGGCGCTTGACGATCAGTATTTTGATCAAGCGCATTTCAATCGCGATTTTCAGGAATTCATGGGCATGTCACCCAGCCAATATCTCGCAATGCCACGCCCAATCAGCATTTCCGCAAACATGGCACGCGCCGAATTTGTCGGTCATCCCTTGCAGGCATTACAAGGCCCAGGCTATTCCGACCGGCATTAGGGTTGCAATTCCTTGCGAATCCCGCTAGGCGCGCGCCTTCCGAATAAGCAGGCTGGCCAATAGGGCTGCCATGTCGGCTTGATACGGACTCATCAAAGGAGACCAAAATGCCCAAGCTCAAGACCAAAAGCGGTGTAAAGAAGCGATTCAAAATCACCGCAACCGGCAAGATCAAGCACGGCGTCGTTGGAAAACGGCACCGTTTGAGCAGCCATAATGCGAAATATATCCGCCAAAACCGCGGCACCAGCGTGATCTCTGATCCCGATGCCAAGACAATCAAGAAATGGGCGCCTTACGGTCTGTAAGACCTGCGCAAATTTTTCAGATATAAGGATATAGAATATGGCACGCGTCAAACGGGGTGTAACCACACACGCCAAACATAAGAGAATTTTGGAACAGGCGAAGGGCTATCGCGGCCGTCGCAAAAATACCATCCGTGTCGCGCGGCAGGCGG
>JANMQN010000034.1:0-18328 GCA_031370535.1 Sphingomonadales bacterium
CGCCCATCAATGCGGTCGCAATGAACATGCGACGAGCACCCCAGCGCGCAGTTATCACACCAAAGATCAAGGCACCGGCGAGCCCGGCCACCAGACTGGCCTGACCGCTCCATCCGCTGTAAACGGCCTTCTCCCAGCCAAGCACATTAGCGGCGAACAGCGGTGCCGCCCCGAGAAATATCCCCCAGGCGGCAACAATGGCGACCAGAGCCGGGACGAGTATAAGCGTCTGCCTTGTAAACATCGCCGCAGATAGACTGCGGATGATCGGCCCGAACGCACCCAGATGGAGGTCAAGGTTACGCTGTGACGATGCTCCGTGTGTCCAGGGCAAAATTCGCTCGCCGGGGCGTTCGCGAACGACAAGTACCAACACCAAGATGCCTGCGATTATCGCGGCAAGCGTCAGCACCGCCGCCGGAAGTCCTACATAGGCGATCAGATAGCCGCTGACCGCGGCGCTGACGGCGAGGCCGATTGCCTGAGCACCGAACATATAGCCATTGACCCGCTCAATTTCGTCTGTCGGTAAGATGTCGACGGCGAGCCCGTCAACCGCCACATCCTGCACTGCAGAGGACAGGCCGAGAGCGAAGGCGAAGGCAGCGATAAGGCCGATCTCGTGCACGCCGGGATTGGCAAAGGCCATTGCGATAAAGCCAATTGCAAGACCAAACTGGCCGACAATGATCCACGGTCGCCTGCGCCCCATGGCGAGGAAGACATAGCGGTCCATTAACAGGCCGTATGCTAGCTTGAACGTCCACGGCAGGATAACCATCGCCTGAACGCCGCCGATCGCTGCTGCCGAAGCGCCGTTTTGCGCAAGCCATGCAGGTAGCGCAAAATCGATTAGACCGAATGGCAATCCTTGAGCGAAATATAGCAGGAAGAGCGTTACGAACCGAAGATTACGATGTTCTGAGAGCGTCAACGGCGGAGCCATGACTATTGCCGGGGCTGTAGCCGTATCCATTAGCCTGCATCCATCAAGACGACATTCCAGTCATACTGCCCCGCGGTGCCCAGCCTGGCGACAGTGCGTTCCGCGCTTCCACCAAGTTCCTGATACAGCAGGTCTTTGCTATTGGTTGCGTCGTCATCCGAAAAATACATTTGCGTAGTTAGCCGGTGGCTTTTTCCCTGTACGTCGAAATGAATGTGCGGGGTTCGCCTGCCGATTGGGGAATCATAGGCGGCGGGCTTGATTGTCGTGATCTGCCATTCGCCCTGAGCGCTCGTCCGGATCGAAGCATAACCTTGGAAATTGGGATCGAGCGGCACGGTCGCGACGTCATTTGCATGGGCATAGCGACCGAGCGAGTTACACTGCCAGATTTCAAGCCGGGCACCGCTGACCGGATTTCCATAACGATCGAGCACGCGCCCCCGCACCTGGATCACAGTGCCTTCGGCACGCTTTGTGTGGCCCTTGATCCACGTAAGATCGGCGTCCTCTTCTGCAAGACGTTCAACCGGATAAAACGGTCCAAGCATTTGTGTTGGCGTCGGGTTTAGGCCCTTAGCGGCTGTCGCGGCCTTGGAAGCCGCAAGCGCACCGAGCGCAAAGATCGAACCGCCAAAGACGCGGCGTGAAATCGTGTTCATGTTATCAGTCATAAAAATATCTCTCTTCGCTGATTTGCCCGTTGCGGACGGTGAAGATGGCGATTTCGGTGAAGGGCTGGTCCGCACCGCTTGGTTGGCCCGCGATCATCATGTCGAGGAACAGCGCGAACTGGTTGCCCGTCACGAACGGCCCATCGATGCTAAGGTCATGGATGTGCCGTGAGCCGAACCAGCGCACAGTCTTCGCACGCGCGGCGTCGATTCCCCATACTTCTGCTGCTATGCCATCCGGGAGATCATGCGGCTCTATGCACCTGACATCTGCCGCCCAGAAACGCTCACGCGCGGCCAGAAACTGGCCCTGCCTGAGCATATCGGTAAAATCGCGTGCAACATCGGTAATACTGGCCATCGCGTCCTCCCGAGCGGGCTGGAGCAAAGAAGATGGCAGGCGGCGGCGCTGGGAGCATGCCGCCTGCCACGATCCTGAAATGAGTTGCTTATTTCAGAATCAATTCCTGATACTGGACCGAACCCAGTTGCTCCCGCATCTTACCCCGCTCACCGCTTGCAGCCGTCTGCTTGCGGTCATCCGAGGCTAGCATCGCGTTGACCTTTTTATTGAACGCTTCCTGCTGGGCGGTTGTCTGGTAGTCCTTATACTCGACGATAAGAATCAGGTCGGGCTCGCCAGCGCGCGGGTTGTTGGCCGCAAGGACATGATATTCGACGATAATGCCTTCGGCCTTGCCCAGCTCCTGAATCTTCTTCCACTGGCCGGCGAGCCAATCCATGTAGTTTTCAAATTGGCCGGGCAGCACGTCTATCCGGCCAGCTTCCCAGACAGTCCCGGGCTTGTAGCTCGATTCCTGCGCCATCACCGGCGTAGTTAACGTCGCCGCGATCATCGCTGCACCAACGAATATTGATTTCATCATTTTCATCGTCTTCACTCCTCTAATTTGCCGCCCCACCATGGAGCAGCCCTCAAACGTCACGGCAAATGATAGGCGACGCTCGCGCCCGGCCCTACGGGAAGGCCGAATGCCACCCACAGGATCGTCAGCGCGATACCGGCGAAATAGGCGTTGTCAGTGATCATTAAGCGGCTCCCGCCGTGGCACCCGCAGGGCGCATCACACGCCCGCGTACCTGGCGGCGCATGACCAGCAGCAGCGATGACATCACCAAAGCGACAATGGACAAGGTAATCAATGCAGGCTGGAAACTGCCGGTCGCATCCTTCGCCGCGCCCCAGCCAAAGGGGGCGACGAAAGCACCTATCTGCGACAGCGTGTTGATCGCGGCTGCGCCCACGGCGAGTTCGCGGACGTGCAGCACTTCCGCCCAACCCGACGACGTGAGCATCGGGATGGTGAAACAGATGGTTGCAAAAGCGAGATAGGCGATAATGACCAGCATCGGCGATGGCGCAAGGCCGATAACCAGCACTGCCCCGGCCAGCACTATGCAGCACCAGAAAGCATTGCCCCAGCGATCACCGTGCCGGTCAGCATGGTTACCCAGCACAAGGATCGCCGCGGCGCCAAGCAGTCCGCCCAACGCAACCACATAACCGATCGCTTTGTCGTCGAGCGCAGTCGCGCCTTGCAGGATCAGTGGTGCATTGAGAATGATTGTCGTGATGACACCGATCAGCAGACACCCGAACAGGCCGAGCAGAAGAACACGCTGATTGCGGAATGCAGCAAGGACATTGTGCCGCGCAGGCTCGCCGATCCTCGTCTGTTCCTTCTCCAGTTCGTGCGCGATCCAGTCTTTCTCCGGCTGGGTGAGCCACGACACTGTCGCGGGCGCATCGGGCAGATAGCGCAGCACCACCAGCCCGAACAAAACCGTCGGCAGCCCCTGCACCAGAAACAGCCATTGCCAACCGTGCAGCCCGGCATTGCCGTCAAGTGCCAGCAGCCAGCCCGACATCGCCCCCATCGCAACCGAAGCGAGCGGCGAAGCGATGAAGAAGCGACTGACCGCGCGGCTGCGGTGGCAGGGCGGAAACCAGCTGGCGAAATAAAAGATTACGCCAGGGTAAAATCCCGCCTCGGCGACGCCAAGCAGGAAGCGCAGCACATAGAATTGCAGCGGTGTCTGCACGAACATCATCGCCGCCGAGAGCAGCCCCCAGGTGATCATGATCCGCGCAATCCACTTGCGCGCGCCATAGCGCACCAGCATCAGGTTCGACGGAATCTCGAACAGCGCATAACCAAGGAAGAATAGCCCGCCGCCAAGCCCGTAAACGGTCGCGCTGAAGGCCAGATCCTCGTTCATCGAAGCGGCGGCAAAGCTGACGTTCACCCGGTCCATATAGGCAAACAGGTAGGCGATCAGGATGAGCGGTAAGATACGCCAAAACGCCTTGTTCATGGCTGATTTGCCGGTGGCTTGTGCTGTGATCGTGTCTGCGCTCATTTGGGTCCTCCAACCACGCAGACACAGCTTTCCCGTTTCCAGAACCGGTGTTTCCCGGCTCTTCAAACGTGTCAAAAATGTCTGCGATCCCTTGGCTGCAATACTACGCTGCCGTAACGTCAAGCGCAATCCGCCCTACCGTCAATAAAGCGTCAAAACGGCGTCAAACTTGTATGGCGCTATTGACGTGCCGAGTTAGGCAAGATCATTATCACGGATAGCGGTAAGGGTGCGCCTTCATCTGGTAGATTTGCGTGGCGTGGTCCATGCACGTTGGCCGTCGCATCATTTGAACGGCAATAGACCATGACTTGGTGCCGTTGGGCAAATTGACGTCAAGGAGCGCAGTATGAATTTCAACGACAGGACAGTTCTCATCACCGGAACCAATCGCGGTATCGGCCGGGCGCTGGTCGAAGCGTTGCTGAAGCGCGGCGTCGCTCGCATTTACGCCTCGGCGCGCGAGATGTCCTCGCTGCCGGATTTTGGCGATGCGCGCGTTGTACCGCTGATGCTGGATGTCACGGACCAAATACAGATTGATCGCGCTGCGTCGCAAGCCGGGGATGTTGACTTGCTAATCAACAACGCCGGCGTGATCGCTTACGCGGACGCGCTAGGCGGCTCGATTGAGGAAATGCGCCACATCATGGACGTCAATCATTGGGGCACGCTGCGCATGATGAGGGCCTTTGCGCCGATCCTCGAAAGCACAGGCAATGGCGTCATCGTCAACATATTGTCCGTCGCTTCGCTGCAAGGTGTCCCGGTTCATGCAGGATATAGCGCATCGAAGGCCGCCGCATTTTCGATCACCCAATCTGCCCGGATCGAATTGTCCCGCCGCAATGTCGCGGTCCACGGCGTATTTCCCGGCCCGGTTGATACCGATATGGCCAAGGGCCTACCCCTCGACACTGCAGATCTGGGCGCAACTGTTAAAGAAATCCTGGATGGTCTGGTCGCCGATGTGCCCGACATCCAACCCGACGATTTTTCGCGCCAGATATTTACGATGTGGCAGCAAGACTATCGCCAGATCGAAGCTGTCGCTGCCACCATGTTCTTCGGCCAACCACAGGCCGAGGCGCGACGAGAAAGCCTGAACTAAGCGCAGTCCCCATGAAATTTAGGAGCGTCAATGATAGATGTGCAATTGCTGATTGATAACCGCCAGGTCGATGCCGACAACAGCAAGACTTTTGAGCGGCGCAATCCCATTAGTAACGAAATGGTGACGCGCGCGGCCGCGGCCACCGTTGCGGACGCGAACAAGGCAGCTGCTGCCGCGGGCGAAGCGTTCAAAAGCTGGTCACAGGTCGGGCCAACCGAACGCCGCCGGATCCTGCTTGCTGCCGCCGACAATCTTGAAGCCAAGATCGGCGAGATTTCCGCGACCATGGCGGCGGAAACTGGCGCATCAGCGCTATGGAGCGGCTTCAACGTAACGGGCTCTGGCGGCTTGATCCGCGAAGCGGCGGCGCTGACCACACAGATTCAGGGTGAGACGATCCCGACGGACAAGCCCGACACTCTGTCGATGACCATCCGTCAGCCTGTTGGCGCGATGCTCAGTATTGTTCCGTGGAACGGTCCGATCTTCCTCGCGTGTCGCGCCATTGCCTACCCGATTGCCTGCGGGAATACGGTGGTGTTCCGCGCCTCGGAAATGTGTCCCAAAACCCATGCGCTTGTAGCGGAAGCCTTTATCGAAGCAGGCCTGCCTGCCGGCGTCCTCAACTATGTAGTCAACGCGCCAGACGATTCGCCAGCGATCATCGACGCGCTGATTGCGCACCCCGCAATCCGGCGAGTCAACTTCACGGGTTCCACGCGCGTTGGCCGAATCATTGCCGAAAAATCAGGCCGCCATCTGAAACGCTGCCTGCTGGAGCTCGGCGGCAAGGCGCCATTTGTTGTACTCGACGATGCCGACATTGATGGTGCGGTCAATGCCGCCACTTTTGGATCGTTCGTCAATCAGGGGCAAGTGTGCATGTCGACCGAGCGTTTCGTGGTCGATCAGGCTGTCGCGGACGAATTCGCAGCCAAATTCGCCGCCCGCGCGGCGCTATTGGTGGTGGGCGACCCGCGCACCAACCCTGGCTGCATTATCGGCCCAATGGTTGATGCGCGTTCCGGCGCACGGATCAACGCCATGCTTGATGACGCGCTGGCCAAAGGCGCGACGATCATGACAGGAGGCCATGCCGAAGGTGCGGTGATGTCGGCCACGATCGTCGATCATGTTAGCCCTGGCATGACAATTTATGACGAAGAGACCTTTGGTCCGGTGACAACCATTGTACGCGTGAGGGGTGTCGAAGAGGCTATCCGGGTGGCAAACGACTCCGAATACGGCCTGGCCGGTGCCGTATTCGGCCGCGATGCCCACCCCGCGTTCAATGTCGCCAAACGCATCGATGCCGGCCATGTCCATGTGAATGGCGCAACGGTGCAGGATGAACCGCAAATCCCCTATGGCGGTATGAAAAATAGCGGCTTTGGCCATTTCGGCGGGCGTGCCGTGATCGACGAATTCACCGAACTGCGCTGGATCACGATCGAACCTTCGGACCAAGGTTACCCGGTTTAAGCCAAACGATTGCTCGGCGGCGGAAGCAGGTCGGGCCAGCCGTATTTGTCCCACGCAGCCGACATGCCTATGCGCTGGGCGAAGGGGATGAATTCGGGATGCTGCCAGATCTGGCGCATCGGATTGATATCGGCCCACATTGACAGCAGACCCGCGACATTGCCCAGCGTAATGCGCGTGCCAATGGTTTTGAAGAACAGTTCGGCATAGCCCATGAACACCGCTGGCATCGTGATTACAGTATGTTCTTTGTCCACCATACTGGCGTGCAGGAAATCGAGCGTGCGGCAGTAGGCTTCACGGTCCTCGGTCTGGCCGCTGCACACGCCTTTTGCCGCGACCAGCCAATAGGCATCGATCATTTCGGGGGACATGGGCGTCATTCCAGATGGGGGAGGAATGCTTTTGGCAATGACATGCCGGGTTTGCTGATACGCATCGATTGCGACATCATGATGGCCTGCAGCGGCATGCGCGACACCAAGCCACATCGACGGAAAGCCCAGATCGACACAGCGCTGCCCGTCGGCGATTGCTGCGTCGATGTTACCCAGATTAAGTTGGCCCGCTGAGCGCAGCATATAGTGGCGGCCGTCGACCGGGTCCCGATCGACCGCTTCGTTGAGATAGCGCATACCTTGCCGCGTCAGCCCGCAAAACATTAATAGCCCACCAAGCCGGCTCGCCACCGCCGGATTTTGCGGTTCCACCCCATAGCCCCGAAATGCCAGATCGAGGGCGCCGACGAAGTTATTCTGTGTCAGCTGGTTGAGGGCAAGCAAACCATAAGCCATACCTAGATCCGGCTTGATCGCCATCGCCTTGCGCACGCAATCGGCCATGATAGCCGAGGCCTCGGTCTGGTTGGTACCCGCGAGATAAATGCCCATGCGTTGGTGCACATCTCCCAGCAGGACCCACGCTTCGGCAAAGTCGGGATCGAGCGCAACGGCTTCATTAAGCAATTCAGCTGCCCGCGTGAGGACATCGTCTCCCCAAAGGCGTGCATGGAGAGCGCGGCCCTGCAGATAAAGGTCATAGGCTTTTTTACTGGTGGTCATGTCGCGCGCCAACGGTTCGTCCAAAGTCAGGCTCAGCGTCTCAGCCAGTGCTGCGGTCACCGCGCGGGCGACGGTATCCTGCAACGCGAAGATATCGTCCAGTGTTCCGTCATACCGATGACCCCAGCTTTCAAAGCCGGTCGCGCCATCGATGAGCCGCACAAAGATGCGGACGCGCTCGCCCTGCCGCTGCACCGATCCTTCGATCAGGTGCGCAACGCGAAGTTTGTCGGCGATGGCCGTTGACGCCAGATCACTACCCCTGAAATGAAAGGAAGAAGTGCGTCCAGCCACCATCAATTGAGGCACCTGTCCCAGCGTTGTGATCATTTCATCGACAATGCCATCAGCAAAATAGTCCTCGCCATCCTTGGCATTGAGGGACTGAAAAGGCAGCACGGCTAAACGTGTTTTGGTATCAGTGATGGCGACAGCAGCATTTTGCGGTGCCGATGGTGTGCGCAGTGCCCATGCCTTTGCCAGCGCCCCATGGCCCTCGATATCGTCACACTGCATTGCCGCGGCAAGCGCGCCATCCACTGCCAATTGCAACCTTTGTTCGGTATCCATTCTGCGATTGCAAATCCAGGCGCTGAAGGTTTCACCAAAGTCCATCTTGTCCACCAACGGTGTGACGCCGATTGTCGATAGCTGGCGCGCGGCATCAACAGTTTTTCCGCCCTCCAATGCAGCCTCCAGCTCGCCAAGGTCAGTGACGATGGCTGCCTTGTTAAGGCAGGCGGTATTGCGCGTCACTTGCAGCAACTCCGTTCCAAGCGGTTCGAGCAATTTGCTAAGATCGAGTAGGCATTGTCGCAAGCTTGCCCGGGCATGGCTTTCAAACCGGCCGGGCCATAACAGCTTGCTGAGCTGCTCGCGGTCGATGGCCTTGCCGCCGTTTAGACACAATAGTGCCAGCAACGCTTTCGCCCGGCGGTTTGAAATCGGGATTTCGGTGGCGTCGGCCTTTATGAGCTTGAACTCGCCAAAAAGCGAGGCATGGACGCACCTGTTCTCCGGTCGCAAAGCCTCCTGTCGCTTTATGTGCTGCATCGCATGCCACCCCCAGCCGATATGACTGTAACTTAATGCAAATTGCACTGGCGACAATGTTAAATTGGCAGGAGTGTGGAATTCGGGGCGATGGAATGGAGCCTATCTCGTGAATAGAGGGCGACATATCGCATTGAAGCGATCAAAAGCTGCCATTCGAGATCGTTTGACCAAGCTGCCGCCCACAATCTCTGAATTTCGCATCCCGCGATAGCAAAGTTGCATTTTCAACATGCCGAATGTTCGGAATGGGGCCACAAATTTGCCGTAGAACTGAGATTTTGGCAACAGGATTTAGAAGGTAAATCGAATGATATCCCAAGCTCTCCAGCTACAATCGACTAAGCAACGGGTCGCAATTACCAGTGGTGTATCTGCTCGGCTACACCGTTGACTTCCTGCGCCAGGGCTCAGCCGCCGCTGTGAAATAAGTATGCCAAACATGGCGCCACGGCAGCACGAGCGGGGTCAGGATGATCGCAAGGCTGCACGCGTAAACATTGGCCCACACAGCGTCCGTCATCCGGTCGGCAGCGTAGAGCGGCGCAACGATGAAGACGAGCCAGAGAGCCTTCCAGATAAATTCGTAGAATATGATGGACATCATTTTCAACGGGTAACGAACCCCGACAAGTGCCAGTGGCGATAGGGCGGCAATCAGGCTGTACTGCGCACCGTGCGTGATACCCCACTCATGGCTGCGATTGAGCAATGCCGGCCAGAAGACCGCCGCAGTTCCGAACGCCATCAAGGCATAATAAGCGCGCAAGATGTTGAGCCTGAGCAGTGAAACGCCGATGTCGGTTTTGGCTACCATCGCTCAGCCTATCTGCTTCGAGATGGCGTCGATCGCCGCGTGCGATCGCGACTGACTCACTATTTCGTTTTCGATTTGTGTCAACGACGCAGTGATCCTGCCCATTACTGCCGCCTGGGTTTCGGAAAGGCCCTTGAAATCGGCTGCTTCAGACATCCTCGCGCGTGCGGCCGCGTAAGATGACGCGTACTTCATTGCAAAGACGATGATGGCGGTCGAGAACGGTAGCGTGATCGTTATGAGGTAGATTGCAGGGTGCATAAGCTTTTCTCCTCGCGGTTGTAAATGGATTGCGCACAGGGACGTCGCGCTCCAAACGCGACCCCGTGCCAAACAGGTGGATGGCTAAGTCAATTACCCAACGTCGCCGCCAATCTGGCGGCCTTCGCTCGCCGCCGCCGGTCGTCGAACCGGACCTTTCCTAGCCAGAACAGCATTACAGGCAATGGCGCCAGAGCGAGCACGGTCAACAGGATTGAGCGCTGCAAGGCCTCGGGAAACACCTGCTGTTGCCCAAGGAAGAACGACCCCGACGCAATGAACAGCGAGAAGCACATGCGCCATAGGTGACGTGCAATTCGCGAGACGTTGGACAGCTGCTTGCGAACCAGAAAATTCAGCTCGCCCGCGGCGGCGAACGCACCGGCAATCGTAAAGAGGAAAAAGGCCTGCGGCGGTGAACCGTCCACCGTCCCGCTGGGGCTGGCCGCGCCCATCCGCATAAAGATCACGCCGGCAGCGGTGATCGACAGGGCGACGATCAGGCCGATTACCTCTGGTGCACCGGCCTTCGCATCACGCCGTCGGGCAGCTGCGGTGCCGCTGACCAGCAAGTAAAGTGCCATGATTCCGGCGACCAGATTGGGCCGCTGCCCGGTGTCAAGGAACGGAGCCACGCCTGCGCCGATGGCGTAGGCCACGAACATCGCTATGAAGAACACCGACCCCACGGTACGGTGGACCTGCTGGCCCTTGCGCGCAGCCAGGGCGACGCCGCCGGTGACCATCCCGATCGCTCCACCAGCGATGTGCGCCCACAGCAGCGCGTCGGCACCCAAATGCATCCAGGCCGGATCGCCCGGCCCGGCCTCCAGGTTGTCCGCCAGCGCGATCGAAGGAAGCAACGTGACGGCGGCGGCGAAAAGGAGGGATGAAAAGGCAATTCGGGGTGTCATGAAGTCCCATTTGTCGATAAACCGATCGGATGCCATGACCGTGCGTATCGCGCGCATGATCGTTTGTAACACCAAGGGTCCTTTCGATGTCGAACCTTACCACATCAGCTGGGCTCGCCTCTGGCCTGATCGCGTTCGCTGTCGAGCGGGGAGCGGATCGCGCAGCTCTCATGACGAAGGCTCGCGTGCGGCCCGCTGAACTCAAGGATGCCGACAGCCGCCTGCCTTTTGAAACCTATATGGCCCTCATGCGCGCGGCGCAGGACCTGTGCGGCGACCCGGCGTTTGCGCTGCATTTCGGTGAGGCCGTTGATCTTGCTGATCTGTCGATCGTCGGACTGATCATGAACGCCTCAGCCACCATGGGCGACGCCTTCGCTCAAATGCAGAGACTTGGCCGGCTGACGCTGGAGACTGAGGGGCTCAGCGAAGGGCCGCGCTTCGAGCTAAAAATGCACGAAGGGCAGCTGTGGATGGTCGACACTCGCGCCAATCCGAACGCCTTTCCTGAGCTTACCGAAGGGGCCTTCGCACGACTGGCCTGCGGTCCGCGCCGTTTCCTGCCCGAGCCGCATGTGCTCGAGGTCCAGTTCACCCACCCGGCCCCCTCATATAGGGCCGAATATGATCGCATCTTCCAGTGCCCGATGACCTTCTCCAGCGGCTGGAACGCCATGCGGTTCGATCCGCATATTGCAACTTGGCCAGTTGCCCTACAGCCTCGCTATGTTTTCGGCGTCCTCAACGAGCGGGCCGACGGCCTGCTGCAGGAGCTTGAGGACCAGAAGACCGTCCGCGGCAGGGTTGAGGCCGTGCTGCTGCCGCTGCTACATACGGGCGAGGTAAGCGCGGACGGCGTTGCCCGGACGCTGGGCTTCAGCCGCCAGACCCTGTTCCGCAAGCTGAAGTCCGAAGATGCCAGCTATAAACAGTTACTCGACGCGCTCCGCCACCGCATGGCGCTGCGCTACCTCACCGGCGCCAGGGTCTCTGTCAACGAAACCGCCTATCTCGTCGGCTTCTCCGAACCCGCCGCCTTCTCCCGCGCCTTCAAACGCTGGACCGGGAAAAGCCCGCGCGAGGTGCAGCCGGCGAGGGCTGCGGCGTGAACGGATGGGGTGGAAGACGTAACATTGCAGACGCTTCTTTGAATTATCAATCGTCTTCGAATCTACCACTCGTTCACCCCTCAGGTTAGAAAGATTGATGGCAGCAAATGGGCCGTCTCAAGATTGTCCGGTTTTAGCGAAAATTTTAGAAAAGCTACCAGTCAGGATACGACAACGTTGCTGCCGCGACACCGCGACAATCATTACCAAGGCGGAAGTAATCCGGTCGCACAAACCGCTTTTGAATCCGCCTTCTGAGAGGTATTGATAAAGTTCTGAAGAGCTTCGACCGCGACAGGTCTCCAAATTGGGGGAGCAATGGCAATGGCAGTGAAGGATTTTGCAGGAAAAATCGCGGTCATCACCGGCGGCGGGACCGGCATGGGACGTGAACTGGCTCTGGCTCTGGCGGCGGAGGGCTGTTCGGTCGCGATCTGTGATGTGTCAGAGCCGAACATGGCCGAGACTGAGCGGCTGTATCGCGACGCTGCGCCGCAGGGGACGATGGTCCATTGCACCCGCGCTGATGTCGCGATCGAGGCGGAGATGAACGGTTGGGCTGATACCGTGCGCGCCGCGTTTGATACCGACAAGATCAACCTGTTGTTCAACAATGCCGGGATTGGTGGCGGCGGCAGCTTTGTTGCGGGCGAGCGCGCGGCGTGGGAGCGGACGTTCAACATCTGCTTTTACGGCGTCATCCACGGCGTTCGTGCGTTTCTGCCGCTGCTGAAAAACGCCGATGTGGGCCACATCGTAAACACCTCCAGCGTCAACGGCTTCTGGGCGACGCTGGGGCCGCAGCGCCCGCACACTGCCTATTCTGCGGCGAAATTTGCGGTGAAGGGCTTTACCGAAGCGCTGATCGTCGATCTGGCCAACAACGCGCCGCACATCACCTGCTCGGTAGTTATGCCGGGCCATATCGGCACCGAGATTGCGGGCAATTCGATGCGCATACAGGGAGGGGTCGAAAAGGAGCTTTTGTTCATTCTGGAATCGCAAGGGGTCAATCCAGCAACGCTGAGCGACGATCAGATCATTGAACTCGCCAATGCCGGTTTCCGCGATACCGCGCCGATGTCATCGGCCGAGGCGGCTAAGGTGATACTGGACGGGGTAAAGGCAGGGCAATGGCGCATTCTGGTCGGTCAGGACGCTGAGGCGCTCGATCAGGCGGTCCGTGCGCATCCAGAACAGGCCTATACGCAGGGTTTCCTAGACAGCCTGCAAGCCAAGGGCCATTTTCTAAATATCTGAATTTGACGCGCCCGAAGTCAGCGCCAATCCCTCTTGGTAGAGCTAAGTCGATGATCGTCCTACACATGAACGTCGGTCTAGACGCCTTCGCCAAGCGATACTGCGCGGTGGCGCGAAACGGTGATGCAGCCCTCATTGATTATCAAACCACATCCTAGGCATTCGATAGCGTGGGAATAAGAGCTTTCTTGCGAGATAAACGGCTGGTCGACGAGGCTTTCAGACGGTACTCGATTTGACGACGGCGAACTGAGCTTAAGTCTTTTGTAAAACGAAGCCTGTCCGTCCGCTTTCCACCATGATTTCAGCCATACCGGAACCAAGTTGACGTTGCCAAAAGCGGACTAACCCGACACGACAACATTTCTGCCATAGGTTGCACATTTGCGAACAAGACAAACCTGACAGCAGGAGTTAAATAATGGTGATGCAGTCACGGATAATCGTTCTCAATGGGGCGGGAAGCGTAGGCAAGTCCTCTGCTGCAAAAGCCTTGCAGAAATTGGCCCTCGATACGCTGACGGTATTTGCCACCCACCTTTCGCGGGGGTTGTAAGTACATTCCAAACGGCGTTTAAGGCGCTTCTGCCTGTTACTTTCGGCGAAATTTAGATTGCTTCCGGCACTCGATGGCTTGGGAAATTCTTCCTGCGGACCCTAGCTATTTTATATTCAAGGTGCGATGTTTTGGCCTCATGACTTCGCCTGAATTGGTGTGACAGGAGGCCGTTCTTTGTCGAACCCGTGCATCCCCAACCACCATTGCAAAGCAATGATTGCACCCTTTGCAGGTTGCAGCAGACCAATCATTAGCAGAATTGCCATCGGCATCGTAATTGCCATAAGGATTGGTACAGACAGATTGGCGTTTTGTATCAGTGCTATGATGAGCGGAGCCATCAGATGCCCGGTCACGAAAATCGATGCATAGGCTGGAAAGTCATCGGCCTGCTGATGACTCCAATCCTGTCCGCATTGCGGACAACTCAGGATGGGCTTGAGAAACCGTCTGAACAGCCGCGCCTCTCCGCAGCGCGGGCAATTACCGCACAAGCCGCGCAGTAACGCAGCCCAGCCTGAAGACGGCAGAATTACACGGCCAATCGTTCGTTCTGATTCGTGGATCTGATCAAGCGGTGCCACCGTCAAAGCTTTGTCAAATGGAGTTCGGAAAAAGTTAGGCATCGAACACTCCGGAAGGCGCTGCGGCCCATACGCGCAGATGGGCATTTACCTTATGAATATGCAGCGACCCATTTTCACTGGCGCAGTTTGAGAGAAAATCTGATCTACAGGATGCCATAAGAGCTATATACACTATTACATTAAATTGTTAAGACTTAATTTTAATGTATTAAACATCATGGAGATACTATGATAACATCGCAGCAAATGAGAGCCGCGCGCGCCCTGCTAGGGCTTGACCAGCGTCAGATAGCCGAGCTGGCTGGCCTTTCATTGCCCACTATCCAGCGTATGGAGGCTTCGGACGGTCAGGTTCGGGGGGTAGTCGACACTCTGGTGAAGGTTATAACCGCCCTTGAAGGCGCTGGTATCGAACTTTTGGGCGAAAATGCGCCCAGTTCGGGCGTGGGACGCGGGGTCCGTCTACGAGAGACGACTAAAGGCAAGTCTGGCGCACACGGCCAATCCCTCCTTTATGATAAGGCCGCAGCCAAGGCGACCCAGCGGTGACAATGAAGGCTTACACACCGAAACTGTTGACGGCGCTGAAAGAGGGCTGTTCGCTTAGCATCTTCAGGGCCGATGCGATTGCGGGCCTGACGGTTGCCATTGTTGCTCTGTCAAAGCCTTATTCGTTCGGCTGACAAGACTTCTACTTAGTCTCTGACAGGCAGTTCTCGCTAACTTTTCAGAAGGTCGTTAAGCGTTTTGCGCTTCGCAAAACCCGCCATTCGTTCAACGCACATTTTCTTGCTGCCTACGACGGCTTTATGCGGTCGGCAGCTGAAGGCCGATTGTTTGTAAAACCAGCGCCTGAATGACGATTACTCCCAACCAATGTCCGCAGTCAGTCAGCGCTGCGCGGGCCGACAATGCTCGTGTGCGGTGAGTTACGAGAAGTACCGGCACGATAAAACCGATCCAGATCACCAGCGCGCTTCCAATCGCCATGGTCCACCGGCCGGCTTCGGGCGGTGCAAGGATTAGCGCGCCTGCCAGGATCGAGGCGAACCAAGCTTCCGCGATAAACGCCGATGCCGCCGAAACAGTCAGCTTTGCCGAGCCATCGCTGGACGACTTAACGGCCGCCCGATCCACCAGAAAATAATATCCAACGCCGAATGCAAGCCCGGCCAGTGTGGCGGCGAGTATCGGATAAGCGTTAGTTAGGATGTAAATCATCTTGGCTCCCAAAAGTCAGGTGTCGTGATTGCGTAACGCCGCCATATCTTCGGCGTCAAACACAAGCC
Organism: Sphingomonadales bacterium; assembly: GCA_031370535.1. GTDB lineage: Bacteria > Pseudomonadota > Alphaproteobacteria > Sphingomonadales > Sphingomonadaceae > Sphingorhabdus_B. The sequence continues at coordinate 15,509 of JANMQN010000034.1, forward strand.
GCACTCCAAGTGACCCTGTGCCGTTTAATACCGGCCGTTTTCGAAGGTAGATTTCCATCGCTATAATCTGTTTGTAACCGACGCATGCACGTGAAACCAGTGTCAGAAGATATTCCTGTGTTTCAAACTTCTGGCTACGCGCGATTTGTTCTATTTCCGCGACCAGCGGATCATAGTCGAATATAAGCGCCATATCATCCGCTGAAACATGCACGAGTTCTGGTGCAATTATCAGGGTCAGATCGAGAATATGCGAGTCAGGTACTACATCCTTTAGTCCATAAGTCCCGATGACCGTTGGAATATGGAGGTCACGTAGTTCGATGCTGGCCGCCCGTGTCATAATTATACCGTTCCAATGTCAAATATTGCGAAGTGCTGAGTGCCTAACGCTTGCCGCGCCATGACAGCGATTGACGGTTCAGGTCAACGATATCTGCCTTGCCACTGATGATGTCGTCACACAGTTGCACCGCACTCTTGGCCTGGTGCAAACTGAGATGCTTATATGCAGGACGCGCAATGTGATCATACCAAATGCCGCCACAAATGGCATCCAGAACGATCCGCTGAAAGCAATGATCGTGTTGGACCGGCCATTTATTTTTCAACGTTTGTGCAAGTTGGGGCATCACAATTCGAGTGAGATGTAGATACTGCTGTACAAGTAAGGATTTGGTGTCTTCGGGCATCTGACAATCCTGGGCCACTTCTATCTTTTTGTATCAAAGCCAAAAATGCTCGGCTTGTCGCGCCGAAGATATCCTTGCCGCACACACCAATCAAGTAATACGCTAGGCATTTTCATAAGGTAATTGGCCAAATAGGCGACTGTCGATACCACGAATTATCGTTCTATCGTCGTTCATGTCATTCAAGCGAAAACAGCGGGGTGGACCGATGCGGAACGCTGACTGCCACTTTTAAACAACCAGTTGTAGCGACAGGAGTTGGGGGAGGGTGAAAGGGCCCGTTACCGCTAACATTGGTGCCGTTAGTTTTAAACAATTAGCTCCCTAGTAGCTGCCGTCCATTCACCCGCTCGAGTTAGAACGATTGATGGCAAAGGCTGGGCTGTGAGCGGACTGGCCGGTTTCAGGCAAGGAACTACGGCAAGTTGCCGTCGATCCATGTGCTAGGTCAACGACCTTTACCCAGTCTGCAGTGAGCCTCAGTGGATCTACTGTCACAGATCGAATTTCGTCTCAGTGGCAACTAAGCTAGGTTCTGTTCGCCCCGCAATCCGCCGTCCCGCTGCCGCGGAGCGTAGCATGACCATCGCGGTGTAGATGACTACCACCATCACCAGCCAGAGCAGCGTTTCGACCGGCATCGACTTGACCAGAAAGGCAGCGACCAGCACGGCGGGTATGCCCCCGAGCGCTATGCCTAGCGCGATCCGCAGGTCTATCTTTGCGGCCACCACATGACGGCTGGCAACGATGATGCCAGCCAAGCCACTGCTACCGGCCATGATTGGAAAGCAGTAGCGCGGATCGAGGCCCATCAGGCTTAGCAAGGCCAGGGTAGGGGCAAAGTTTCCAACTCCGAAGTTGAGCAGCACGCCGAACACAAAGCTCGCCGCAATGGCGATAATGGTCAGTCCCAACGGCAAGCTGGAGGCTGTTCCGCCAATCGGCATGAGACCGAGATTGGCCAGCGTGTAGAAGATCGCGGCCAGGATCATGCCAAATCCCACAATGCTCTGCACAATCCAGACCTTGGCAAGGTAGACCAAGCGGGCACCAATCAATCCGCCGATGGTTAGCGACAGGATGTTGCCGATCAGCAAAACCGGGTCGACATTCCCGCCCAGCAGCACGAGGAAGACCAGGCCTTGGACAATGGCGGCCGGGGTATGCCCGGAGATCATCGTGGGCGGAATGAGGTGATCAGGAACCAATCGGCGGAACTTGATCCAGGCCGTGGTTGGCGCGAACGAACCAATGCCCAGGGTATCAAAGAAGTTCGTCACCGCGCCAAGCAGCACGGCCTCCACGCGTGGCCAGGCGTGCAGCAGCACCGCGCTTCGCAGTAGGATGAATCCGTTGAGCAGGAATCCCAGAGCAAGTGCGAGGATCAGGCCATTCAGCATCGCAGTTTCTCCCGGTGATCCTATCGCCTGAGCGGTGTCAATTTCGGCCTGCCCGAGCGTCAAAAGGTCTGCGATCCCTTGGCTGCGATACTGGGGTACCGTAACGTCGAACGCAATACCCCCTACCGTCAATAAAGCGTCAAAAAGGCGCCCATGGTACCGGTGCGCGTTTATCGAAAGTTATACATTACTCGGTGGCGGCAGCAAATTGGGTCAGCCATATTTGTCCCACGCCTCCACCCTAACTTTTGCAATGTCCGCTTCTGGGTGAGCCAATCAGCGCCGAGAATGTCTGCAACTGGGCGCGAAGCTGCCATTGACATAGTGGATGAACGAAGGTCCGTTAAGCACCAATGGTGCCGCAATACCGGACTGTTGGCAGTGTCGAACAAAGCCGCCGCCCGTTTGCGCGCATTAAGATCGCTGGGAGAATTTGCGCAGTAATAGCGCCATAATTTGATGATGGCCTTACACGGCAACGAAAGTTTTGAATATAACAGAAAAATCCAGCGCTTTTTGCCGCCGGGACTGGCGACATTGACAAAGCGGTGCAGTCTTATGCAACAGCGGTGCTAGCTTAATGTAATCGGACAACTGCGTGGCGCAGCACGCAGTCCTGCTAGATACGGTCTCCGCATGTCAAAATCGGGAAAATAACGGGAAAAAGACCATTTTTGGGCCCGCGGGTGCTATCATCCTGCCAAATGTCCGCGCTGTTCCGCGTG